>NC_012527.1:20000-324711 GCF_000020685.1 Deinococcus deserti VCD115
ACTCCTTCAGCCACGCACTCCAAATTCAGGTGCTGCGCGAGTCCTACAATGGCCTGCACCACGGAGCGGGAGGTAGCGTTCACGCCGAGATTCTGGATGAATGTCCGGTCAATCTTAAGGACGTTGAGTGGCAACCGTTGCAGGTAACTCAGGCTTGAATATCCTGTCCCAAAATCATCCACAGCGACAGAGACGCCTAGCGCACGCAGGCGTTCCATGCGCTCGACGGATTCTTTCACGTCTTCCATGACTGCACTTTCGGTCAATTCGACCTCCAGGCGGCCGGCTTCAAGTCCGGTCGCACGGAGCGTCGCAGACACTGTGTCCACAAAATCTGGGCGGGCAAACTGTAACGCGGAGACATTCACGGCCACCCGCATGGCGCCATGTCCAGCAGCGGCCCACGCAACGGCCTGACGGCACGCTTCTTCCATCACCCAGGTACCCAGCGGCACGATCATTCCGGTGTCTTCAGCGACTGGAATAAACTGGGCGGGAGAGACCATCCCCAGATGCGGATGCCGCCAGCGAACGAGGGCCTCGGCACCCACTACCTGCCCGTCGTGCAGGCGAACCTGCGGCTGGTAGTGAAGTTCCAGGTTAGCGCCCGGTTCACGCAGTGCCTCACGAAGATCCGAGGCAAGCTGCAAGCGCAACTGCGCCTGTTGATTTAACTGCGCTTCAAATACGGCGAAACCAGATTTTTCGCGTTTGGCCCTATACATGGCCAGATCAGCATGCCGGAGGAGTGTCTGCCCGTCGCGGCCTGCCTGTGGAGACACACTGATTCCAATGGACGCCCCCAGATGAAATGCACGCCCCTGCACTACAAATGGACGCGTCAGTTCATTCAGGACACGCCTGGCAACCGTGATCGCATGGGGTTCTTCTGCGAAGGGTAACACCAGCGTAAACTCATCTCCGCCTACCCGAGCCACCACATCACCGCGTCGGGCACATCCCAGCAGACGGTCTGCTACGGCCTGAAGCACATAATCGCCAACATGATGCCCGACCGTGTCATTTACGCCTTTGAATTCGTCGAGATCCACAAAGAGCAGCGCCGTGGACGCGCGGCTGCGCTCTGATTGCTCCAGTATCTCGGCGAGACGTTCGGTGAACAGTGACCGGTTGGGCAGGCCTGTGAGAGCGTCGTGCTGTGCCTGATGCCGCAATTGCGCCGTGAGTTGATGATGTCGCATTGCCAGGGCTGCCAGGTCGCGTGCGCGCACCAACTGATCCATATGGGCTGCGCCACTCATTGCTCCTGAGCGTTCGTACAGGGCGAAGGTGCCCAGAACTTCCCCGTGCTCATCCAAAACCGGCAGTGACATACAGGAGCAGAGCCCATGAATCCCAGCCAGTTCTCTGAACTGTGCCCACGCAGGGCTCGCGGCGATGTCGTGGGTCACAACAGGCTCACGAGAAAATGCCGACGTGCCACAAGAGCCCTGGTCTGGGCCGATCAGCAGTCCATCAATAGCGCGGCTGTACGTATCTGGCAAGGACGGCGCGGCTGCTGTAAATAACCGGTCTTCCTGACGCAACAGCACAGAGCACAGCACACCTGGGCACTGCTGTTCGACCAACAGCGCCACCTCATGAAGTACCTGTTCAAGGGGGGTGCCCTGCACGGTCAGCTCGAGAATTCTGCTGCGTTGCCGTTCGGCGCGCTCTGTCGCTTTGCGCGCACTGATGTCCTGGAACGACACAGACAGGCCCCGCGCAGAAGGGTACAGGTGTGCTTCTGCCCATAACTCCAGGGGCTCATAGTGGACCTCAAATTTCTGAGGCACGCCGGAACGCATGGCTTCGCGGTAATGAATACCGACCAGCGAGTCCACGGATTCCGGAAACACCTCCCATTTCACCTGTCCCAGCAGCTCTTCAGCGGATTTGCCCAGCAGACGCTGCGCGTAGGTGTTGACGTAGACAAAACGCCAGTCGCGATCCAGAACATAAAACGCGTCGGTGATGCTTTCAAGCAGGTCGGTGTACTCCTGGGTGCGAGCCAACAACTCTGCCTTAACGCGAACTGTTTCTGTGACGTCGCGCACAGCCAGGAGGTTTGCGCGGATATCGGGATGCTCCAGGAGGTTGACCACTGTACCTTCCATCCAGCACCAGTGACCGTACGCATGCCTGACGCGGAAGGGCTCAAGAGCCGCGCGGCCACCCGGCCGTGTGTCGTGGATTCGCTTTATTAAAGTTGGCCAGTCTTCCCGATGCACCAGCTGGTAGGCAAATTTGTTTGCCACCGAGTCACACGAATCGTTATAGCCCAGATGCGCGTGTACGGATGGGCTAAGGTACTGAACCTGCCCCTCGGCTCCCAACAGAGCGATAAGGTCAGTGCTGTGCTCAATCAGCAGGCGGTATATAAGCTCACCTGATGGCACAGGCGGTGCCGGCAGAACAGCCGGAGGTGTCCCGGTGGTCATGAAGCCTGCGCTCCTAAGCGTGTGTACGTGACCATATCCTTAGCATTTACAGTACCGGCGCTTCCGTCACATGAAACTGACAGATGCAGGCTGTGTGCCAGATCAGACCGCTCTGGTGGACGGGGGAGTTACCCAAGTACAAGCAACGAAAATTTATGCGGGTACCGCAGCACCTGCTCAAACAGGAAGCCGGGTCCGGCCAGGCAGCAGGGCATCAAAGTCGAGCCCATGGTCCTGGCCGGGTGAGTACTGCCGCGTCCGCATCAGCCCTCTTAGAGCGCCCCTTGTCTGATCTGCCTGCTGTGCCTGTTTACCTGGTCCGTCTCAGCTTGAGGCTGACTCGCGGGGGCTACGAGAACGCTGACTGGTCTCCCTGAAGGTTTTGGCCAGTCAGTGCGGCCGGCGCAGGTAATATGGTCTGGTTGCCCTGTGGATCCGCACCCCGGCAACAAAGGAGCCTATGACCCTGCCTGAATTTTTCACCACCCTGCTGACCGAGCTTGCCTGGAACCTCGCGGTCTGGCTGCCGACCGCCCTGGTCAGCCTGCTGTTTATCCGCGCCGTCTTGGGCGTGCGGATGCGGGAATTGATTGTGGAAATCGAGGAACACCAGACGGCCGCCATCGGTGCCGTGTTCTTCTGGGTATCTCTTGGCTTCAGCCTGCTTCTGAGCCGTACCATTGCCGATCCCGTGGCTGCTGGAGGAGGAACCTGGGCAGAAGCTTTCGCATGGCTTGCCTTGGCCGTCCTGGTGACGATGCTGCTGTTTGCACTGGGCGTGTTCCTGGTGTTCGGTACGCTGGCCCGCCGTAGAAAAGAAAGCCTGCTGGGCTATATCCGGCGCGAAATGCGCCACGAGCATAACCTGGCCTTGTCGTTCATCATGGGAGCACTCTTTCTGGTGCCTGTCGTGGTGACCTACCACCTTACGTTGTCTTCCTGATAGTTCCCAGGCCCGCCCCTCCTCAACCGTTGAGGAGGGGCGGGCCTGGTTCTTACCAGCCCATAAGCACGCCGGACAGCCCAGACGCTAAAACACACCTGCTCATAGTCAGGTAGCGAACCCTACTGAAGCTTCGGCAGGGCCATCCGGATTTATTGAGCAGCCATATTCTTCTTGGGAAGTTGGCATCAGGAAGTCGATATCTCCGTCTCTGGAAGGTAGGTACAACCGCCGGTCAAAACAGACCGCTTTAGAACCCTGATACAGCCAAGAGTACCGCCTTGGGCCCCGCCCGCACCAAGGTGAGAAGGCCCTGGCCATCAGAAAACAGCCATCCCGATAAGAACTGAAAGAAATCTCCTGAGGATCCGGCCATTCTCTCGCAGGCAACCACCTGCTGTTTTGTTGTCACAACTGAGCCAGTTGCACTGAAAATTATCTTGTCAAAGAGCAGGTCGATTCCTTGACTTTCGTAAGGTGTGGTCATGGTGATTCCTGACGACGTGTCATTTTGGCCCGTTATGATCTGGGCACGCTCATCTCAGGAGGCCATGTGAAACACCTCTGCTTCACCGCCGTGCTGTTCACTGTCCTGCTCTCGGGCTGCGACCTGCCCCAGGAGCAGTCCGACCCACAGTCCTCCACCACCCAGACTGCTCCACCTTCTCAGACACCGGAAAATCAGGGATCGTCGCAGGCCGCGTGTGACAACCGCATGGTCCTTCCAGCTGACCAGCGATATATCGCACTCTGTGACGAGATCAGTATTCTGTACGACCCCAAGGCGCGAATTCCTAGAGCGGTCCTTGAAGTCCTGAGCGCTCAGAAGTTAACTGGAGAGGCGACCCGGGAAGACGATCAGTTCCGCGAGGATGACCGCCTGCCAGAAGCAGCCCAGGCCCAGGTTCAGGACTACCGGCGCAGCGGCTATGACCGCGGGCACCTTGCCCCCGCCGCCGATTTCAAGCATTCCGAGGAAGCCATGGCCGCCTCCTTTCTGCTGAGCAACATTGCGCCTCAGCAGGCACAGTTCAACCGCAATGCCTGGGCTGGGCTGGAAAGTGCCACACGCCAGTGCGCCCTCAACCAGCGGCAGCTCAGCGTGGTGACCGGAACCATTGGAGAAGGCGGCACACTCAAAGAGGAGGGCCGGGTGGCCATTCCAAGGCAGTTTTACAAGGTGTGGCTTACATCCCGTGGCTACCGGGCGTGGGTGATGCCCAATGTGGGTGCGGGCGTTCCACAGAAGGAGCTTACCGGCAGCGCATATGCCCGTTTTGAGGTGACTCTTGATCAGCTAAGGCAGGCAACCGGGTTGAACCTCGCCCCTGGTGTTCCTGGAGAGAAAAAGGGTCGCCTGTGCCCAGGGAGCATTCCTCTTTCCCAGTAAACGCTGCCCAAGGAGCCAAGATATGCACGCCGTATCCGGCGGCTTCGTAAAAGCCTGGACATTCTCGTAGGGAGAAGAAACCGGAGGTTGCGTTGTGGCTCCTTTGATACGGCAGCTCTCGCTGATCGACTCACCGGTGCGTCTGTCTGACGGTCAGATATGGCCACAGCCCGCCTAACCACTTTTCCAGGTCACGACTATGGCCGATTTACTGATCTGAGCGTAAGTGATAGCGCCCCTGATTCTCCAGTCGAAACCCTTGAGGCAAAGAAAATAGGAGTCCGTAGGAGGACGAGCCAGGTCAAGAGGGAGACTTTCCGCTGCTGCCTGCCGTATCAAGTTGTAGCGTACCTGCTATCCGCTACCTCACCTCTTCAGGAATTTGCATGCCCACCTGGATTCGCAACCACCGCCGCAAGATTACCGTTCTTAGTGCGGTACTGCTCATTGTCCTGCTCGGCCTGACCGGTGTGCTCACCAAGGGAGTGGCCTTAGTCTTAAGCCTGATGGTTCTGACGTTCCTGTACAAACTCCGTCAGCATGGGACGTATACCGTGAATCAGTGAATCAGTTCACCGCTCCTGCTGAGGTGGCGGTGCAGACCGGCGCGGCCGCGGGGGGCGCATCACACGCGAACCACGTTGGCTCTTGCGGTGATGGAAACTGTTGAAGACCTGCCCTCATCCAGGAGGGCAGGTCTACGCCCATTTTTGACTGGTCGTCAGGCCCGAGGTATTTCTATGAGGAGCGTTTCTAGGCTGTCATCGCTGTAAATCATCGTATAGGTCAGTAAAAGCGCTGCTGCATAGCAGATGCCGTCCGTTCACCTCCACGACCAAGTCGAGAGGGGATTATTTTCTGCTGTTGAAGTCTGGAGTCAAAACGGGGCCATGCCCCATTCACCTGATTTATCCCACACGCGTTCAACGGCTGTCGCTCCAGGAAGTCAGCCGGCGGTCTACTTGTGGCTGTTTTTTGCCCGTACCATCTGCAGGCTGATCACAGTCGTGCGCTACACTTCTCAATCCGCTGACTGCTTCTTCCTGTCTTTCTGCGTCATGGGTCGGCAGCAAGCTCAGCCTTAGGGCCCGATTTGAGCCGCTGGTGTCAGGCGCTTAGTGGCTTGGGGTGAAGCTGACGTAATCGACGAGCATGTACTGGGTGCCTGCTGTGCTTTTGCCCCCCCACAGTGTGGAGTTTGTCGGCCACAGGTTGAACATCAGGTGCGCTTCGGTCGCCGGCACCACGCTGGTGATCGTGCGTTTGAGCACGCCGTCGATATAGAAGTCCACCTTGGTGGGCGCCCAGTCCCAGCGGTACGTGTGGAAGTCCTGCGACAGGTCGGTGCCGGTACCGCCGGTGCCGTAGTCATGACGGTTGGTGGTCTGCCAGGTGCCGATCCAGTCGGTGGTGCGGTTTTGCCCTTCGATTTCGTGGTCGATTTCGGTCTGCGAATCATTGACGAAGTTGAAAAAGGCGGTGATGTTGCCGCTCACACCATGGCCACGCACGGCAGGGTTGGCGCTGCTGCTGGCGGCACGCAGTCGGGCTTCATACCGTCCATAGCCGTATTTGGCGTGGGTGGCGAGTTCGGCAGCGCTGGCGACCAGACCAGGGGTGACATCGAGCTTCATGACAAGGTAGCCGCCGCTGACGGTGACGTTCGCGGGGTTCCAGGTGCCGTTCAGGCCGTCTTTGGCCCAGAAGGGTTTCCAGCCGCTGTTCGACAGGGCCCAGCGGGTGGTGTCGAGAGTGTTGAAGTCGTCTCGCCAGCTGCCAGCAATCTGCACAGAGTCAGCTGGGGTTGGAGCTTGAGCTACCGGAACGCTCGGGATGCGAGCCACAGGGGTCTGAACAGGACTTTCAACCACGGGGGCCTCTGGGGCGCTCGAGCACGAAGCGAGCAGCAGGCCCAGAACGGTTACAGCGGTCAGATTACGAAATGCATTGCGCATGAGAACTCCCTTGTCTTCGGTAACTCGGCCGACCTCGTGGGTCCCGGTAGCTTTGCGTCTCCGTCTCGCGGCGGATTTGCCTTTTTCGGTTTCAGGGAGGAACCCACACCTGGGTTCATCACCGCCTGCAGATTAAGCCCAAACAAATAACAAAGTCCTTACACTACGACTTGCCTCAGAATTCCCACATTTAAGGGCTTAAAGAATTCATAAACATAATCGATCCTTTATGATCAGTCTGCTCAATGATGTTGTAGACGCCATTTAGTCGTCAGCTCGTTTGATGGCGCCTCTCAGAGCTTCGCTCTGCCTTCATGAAGTCCCCATTTGTCTACAAGCCCCCCACCAAATGAAAATCAAACAGGTGCGCTTTGTTGTGCGCGACGGGTAAGCTGGAGACATGAAAGTGCTGTTGACTGCCACCGCCCTGCTTGGCCTGGGAGTCTCGGCGGCACAGCCTACAACTTCCGGTTGGCCGCAAGGAAGCTGCCTGCACGGCACCACCATCAATGAAAGTGGCCGGCCGCTGAACCTGCGTGCGCTGGAAGGCCATATCCGGCAACTGCTTCAGCAGGCCAAAGTGAGCCCAGCTGCTGTCTGCAGCAGTTACCTGAACATTCTGGTCCAAGCCGAGTCCCTCAGTCAGCAGAACACACGCATAACGGCACACTTGATTCTGGCCGAACGCGAGGTGTCCCTGACTGATGTCAAACGCAATGACGCAGTTTCCAGATGCAGCCTCACCGTCACTGACGTCGTCCATCAGGATGAAGATTTCTTCGCCAGCGCTCAGGCCGTACTGACACGCGTGTTTGCCCGCGCTCCCCAGTGCACCCGCTGACCAGACAGGGTAATAGGGCGTTGATCACCCCGTGTCTTGCGGTCCAGCACGCCGAACCTGCATGATGACGCGGTGATCCGCCGCATCAAACGTGTTGAATTCACCCTGCGAGGCGCCGACGTGGATGGCCCCACAGACAACCCGTATACACAGAGCACAGACGCTTCAGGCGGGCCGGCTCATTTCATCCGGGTGATACCTGTGGCCGTGCGACCTTCAGGCGTTTCTTGACTGCCCTGTTGATCGACAGCAGCAACGCAATCTGCCGGGCGTATTACGGCAGGGCAGGAGGCCAGGCGCACGCCGTGCCGCAGGTCCTGTGCGAAGTGGTGTGGTCATTGCAGCACCGCTTTCAGGCTGAACATGTCATCGCTGCGCTCGATGACACCCGGAATTTCAGACAGAGCCTGTACGAAAGCTACAAAGGGCACCGGACACCCAAGCCAGCGGATCTCACGCACCTGCTGACACAGGCCGCTGAACTGATGGGCGCAGCCGGAGCGATTCCAGCGCTGGCTCCTAACCATGAAGCGGATGATGTGATGGGCACTCTTGCCAGGCGTGCACCCGGACGGGCCGTGATTGTTACCAGTGACCGGGACCTGTTCTCTGCGGTCACCGAGACCGTGCAGGTCTACGAGCCGCGCTCTCGGACGGTCATTACGGTCGCTGACGTACAGGCACGCTTTGGGGTGTCGCCGGAGCGCATCCCGCTGTTTAAATCCCTTTGTGGAGACAGCAGCGACAATATCCCCGGTGTACGCGGCCTTGGGGAAAAAGCCGCGAGTGTCCTGGCTGCGCAGTGCGGTACGGTCGATGAGATTTTCGAACGCGTGAGCACATTTGACCGGCGGTACCAGAAGGCACTCCTGGCGGCTGACCCTATGGAAATCCGCCTGTTTCATCAATTGGCGACCGTTCGCACGGACGCTCCGGTCGCCCGCGTCCCACTTCGCCGCTGACCATGAGCAGGACACGCCGTGGAGGAGCTTTGCGCCGTGTTTTCGGCGGGTCGGCTCACTGGCTTCTTGTTCCATTGGCGAGCGTACTACAGCCAGGGCCAGGTCAGGCAACCGTGTTGTTTCGCCCAACGCCACACGCAGGCCTGATAGCTTCCTCGGGGCACTTTTGTTTGCTCTGGGCGGAGATTTCTAACGCTGAGAGCGGCTGAGCACCCTTCCCAAGGTCTGCCAGCCGACCTTCACCATGAGTTTCACTCTGCCGCTTCGCGATGAGGCGGCTGCACTTGACCACCTGCCGCGTTGTGGTCATGATGGCGGGCATGCTCGAACAACTCCGCCGCCGCCTACGGGAACTGTGCGATGTAGACGCCATTTCTGGCGATGAACGGCCCATGCTGCGTGCCCTGCGCGACATTCTCGCCGGGCAGGTGGATGAATTCACTGTGGACGTTGCCGGGAACGGGTTCGCTATCAGGCGTGGTGCGCAGCCAGGGCCGACCGTACTGATCGCAGCACACACCGACGAGATTGGCCTGATGGTCAAGAGCATCGAGCCGAGTGGCTTTGTCCGCTTCGAAAAGATCGGAGGTGTCATCGACAACCTCCTGCCTGCCCGGGCCGTGCGCGTACGTGGAGTCAACGGCGTGATCGGCATGAAAGCCGGGCACTATCAGACCGAACAGGAGCGCACCCAGGGGCGCAAAGCGGGTGAACTGTATATCGATCTGGGCTGCGCCAGCGCCGCTGAAGTCGAAGCGCTGGGGATCCGCATCGGAGATCCGGTCGCGTTTGTCAGCCCCCTGCTGGAGATTGGCGGGCAAGGCCATCTCGTCGCCGGGAAAGCCGTCGACAACCGGCTGGGCTGCGCAGTGCTGCTTGAACTTGCCCTGGGAACCGCGCCGCCCTGCGGAACGCTGGTGCTGGCCTTCACTGCCCAGGAGGAAGTCGGGCTCAAGGGTGCGAGGATTGCAGCCGAGCGTTACCGCCCTGACCTCGCGCTTGCGCTGGATACCATGCCGACCGGGGACACACCCGATATGCACGAGTACCGCGACCTGAATATCCGGCTCGGTGCAGGCCCGGCCATGCAGGTGATGGCCGGGCCCGGGGGCCGGTCCAACCTGTTACATCCCCTTGTCAAGGATTACCTCCTGGCGATGTCTCGGGAGAAAAATGTGCCCCTGCAGCTGTGCACATTCAATGGCGGCTCGAATGACTCCGCGGCGATGGCCTGGGCCCATCAGGGCGTCGCTGCCGGCTCGCTGACCATCCCCCGCCGGTACTCACACTCGCCGATGGAGCTCGCGGACCTGCGTGACGCGGTCGGGGCGCTGGAGGTCCTGCGTGGCGTGATTGAGGGCATGGACAGTCTGCCCGACTTTACGTTTCTGGCCGACGAGTAAGGTGCGCGAGGTCTCCCGGGCATGGCTAGGGCACTCCGGTGTGCTTTGCCTGGACATTGCGCCCGCAGTCAGCAGTCAAAGAGAGAGGTTGACCGCGGCACTCCGGCACTGCCCATCTGGGCAGTGCCGGAGTGCCTGACGCTTTCGGGGCCTCGTCACGCGTAATGGCCTGAATAAGCCTGAACTGATCCGCGCGGAGTCCCCGGGCTGACCGCTGCCAGGGAGCGTTGATCGACAACCCCATTTATGCCTCGACTCCAGGGACAGGGCACAACACCGTGTGTTTCAGGAAGTGCCCGGTGTCTCAAGCCAGAATTCCTGGCCAGCCTTTAACCGGAGTGCTCCTGGGCAGAATGATCGGAGTTTTCGCTGGCCGTTTGTGTCCACTCCTGGGTGGCCGCAAGGTCTGTCTGGTCACCAGCAATGTCATGCGGGTGTGGCTCTCAGGGCGATGACCTCCTGAACCGCCCTGATCCAGGAGCAGGGGCCCGTGCCCGTTATCCAGGGCTCAGGCCTCCCGCGGGTGCCGCAGAAGCAGTTGCTGACGCTCCCTGGGGCATAAACCGACACTGGCGTAAATATCCTTCGCGAAATAGTGATCATCTGCCACAATAACCAGCTCACCCGCTCCGAGAGCCTGCTGTGCATGCGTACCAGCAAAGTGCGTCAGGGTGCCGCACAGGCCCTGGCGGCGGTAATCGGGATGGGTGCCTACCGACTGGAACCGCGCGAGGGTTCCGTCCGTGAACACGCCGAGATCGGCAGCAAGGACATCATCGACGAAGGCGCCGTACCAGAATCCCAGGCCGGCTTTCGCCATGGCCCGGTAGCGGCGGAACTGCCCTTCCTTAAACGTCCGGTAAGACGCTTCCGACTCGTTGAGATGAGCCTCACGGCCAGCGACCTGCTGATCAA
This sequence comes from Deinococcus deserti VCD115, assembly GCF_000020685.1. Taxonomy (NCBI): domain Bacteria; kingdom Thermotogati; phylum Deinococcota; class Deinococci; order Deinococcales; family Deinococcaceae; genus Deinococcus; species Deinococcus deserti. The sequence goes on from NC_012527.1 coordinate 30,851, forward strand.
CCACGGCTGCCCAGGCCTCGTCGGTGTTCTCGATCACGCGCAGCTCAGCTTCGCGGTTCGGCCGGGCCGGAGCATGAAGGGCAGCCGCAGACATGATGACGTTTTCTTCCAGCACGTATCCAGCGTCAAGAAACGGCTGCACGTGTGCTTCTCCACGTGGCGGCACGTCCCAGCCGAACAGCGTATGCCGGACGGTGGGGGGCGTGCCGATTAGTTCCGCGAAGCGCGCCTCCCACTCAGGGAGGTCTCCAGGCTTCGAAGGCGAATCGAAAATCAGAAAGTTGCCGAAGTAATGTGTGGGATTGTCAGGGTTCGTGACACGCACAACGTCACCGAGGTCCTCGACAATGCCCTGGAATCGGGCGAAGATCAGGTCAGTCCGGTACCCAAGTGACTGCAGGTGCATCTTCCGACTGTACTGGAGGCGTGCCGCCCAGCCATGCGCCTTACGGCGTAATGCCGCGTGGTGATATTTCCGTCGGGCGTTCCACACCGCCGAAGGGGGAAGCTCTGGGAGCATCACGGCCGGTCACAGCAGTGCCCTGGGCCGACACAGAAGCCGCCTGCCAGCCGTTAAGGTCAGGGTATGACCCAGAACACAGCTGGCCCTGAGCAGGTCCACCGGGACGTCATCGTGATCGGCGCAGGACAGGCCGGCGGTCCGCTTGCCGGTGCTCTGGCCAGAAGCGGCCGATGTGTCTCCCTGATTGAGAGGCTTCACGTGGGCGGCACCTGTGTCAACGAGGGCTGCACCCCGACCAAGACGATTATTGCCAGCGCACGCGTGGCCCATCTGGCACGTCAGGCAGAACAATACGGCGTGAATACCGGGGCCGTGAGCGTGGATTTTGGACGTGTCCAGGCCCGCAAGAACGCGGTGGTTGAAAGCTTCCGGTCTGGAAGTGTCAGCGGACTGCAGGAGGCTGGAGTCGAGGTCATCATGGGCCACGCGCGTTTTGCCAGTTCACACAGCGTGGTCGTGACCAACAGGGCCGGGACTCCGCAGGAGATTCACGCGCCTCTGGTGTTCATTAATACCGGCACCCGGCCGCGCTGGCCCGACATTCCCGGGCTGCGGGACTGCGGGGCGCTGGACTCGACCGGGCTGCTCAACCTTGGCGTGCAGCCTGAACACCTCGTGATCCTCGGCGGCGGCTATATCGGTCTGGAGTTCGGTCAGGTGTACGCACGTCTTGGAAGCCGGGTCACCATCGTGGAGCAGGCAGAGCGTCTGGCCATCAAAGAGGACCTGGACGTGGTCGCGGCACTCACAGATGCCCTTTGTGAAGACGGAGTCGAATTTCATTTCGGCCAGAAAGCAGCGGGGGTCCGCCGGACTCCAGCGGGCATCGAACTGACCCTGGCAGGCCCCCAGGGCAAGCAGATCCTGGCAGGGTCGCATCTGCTGGTAGCCGCAGGCCGCACGGCAAATACAGATGACCTGAACCTCGCGGCTGCTGGCGTGGAGACCGACGATCACGGAAACATTGTCGTTGATGAACACCTGCGGACCAACGTCGACGGCATTTATGCGCTGGGCGACGTGAAAGGTGGGCCAGCGTTCACGCATATCTCCTATGACGATTTCCGCATCGTGCGTGACGCTCTGCTGCACGGGCGGCACAGATCAGTCCACGACCGCCTGGTACCCTACACGGTGTTTACCGACCCGCAGCTGGCCCGGGTAGGGCTGAATGAGACCCAGGCGCGTGAGAAGGGCCTCCGGGCGCAGGTCTATACCCTGCCTATGTCGCGTGTGGCACGGGCCATCGAGACCGGCGAAATCCGTGGCCTGATGAAAGCCATCGTGGACGAGGAGACTGACCTGATCCTGGGCGCCACTGTCCTGGGTGTGGATGGCGGAGAAGTGCTCAGCGTGCTTCAGATGGCCATGATGGGGGGGGTCAGCGCAAGTGCTGTACGCGACGGCGTGTTCTCCCACCCCACCCTGAGTGAATCCCTGAACAACCTGTTCATGGGAACGCCGGTTTCCGTCGAGCCAGAGCAGGCCGCGCGCTGAGCGCAGGTCACGTTCACATCATCGGCGCGCTACCCAGGCGGGAATGTTAGGCAAAGAATGTTGCAAACCATCTGGCTGATGACTCCGGCAGGGATCGTCCGCCACGTCAGGGAAAGCTGCGGCTGTCGTGCAGGACAACCGGTGCCTTTTAGGATGAGACGCTCAGAAGAGCGGGGGGACCGGCTCTGATCCATTAGCGTCGTGGGCTAAAAAGCGGCGCAAAAGCACAGCGGCGTTACACTCCAAGGATGACCAGTTCCCGTCAGCCGTCCCGGGGAATGTGCCGCGCCTGTGGTTACGTCGGCACTAAAGCCAGCATGACCAAACATCAAGCCGGGTGTGCCTCCAGGCAGGCACCAGGCGGGACAACCCACGACGTGTTCCGGTGCCGCATCAGCGGAGCTGACCTTCCAGCGTACTGGCTGGATGTCGAACTGACGCCCAAGGCCACTCTGGATGACCTGGACCGTTTTCTGCGCGACATCTGGCTGGAATGCTGCGGTCACCTGAGCAGCTTCACCATCGGTCCGCACGACAACGGCGACTTTGGCTCGTTCAGAGCATCCAGGCGGACCAGGCAGCCTTCGCTGGCCGAACTTGACCTGCACCCTGGCGATAAGTTCGGTTACACCTACGATTTCGGCAGCAGTACCAACCTGACTGTGCAGGTTCAAGCTTACGAGTCAGTAAGCGGCGAGGCGACCGACAGGATCAAGTTGCTTGCGCGGAACCTGCCTCCAATCAGCGTATGTTCTCTCTGTTCGAAACCGGCCAAATGGGTCCACACCTGGGAGTCTGACGACGCCACAGGTGGCCCGCTGTTGTACTGCGGCTCGCATGGCAAGAAGACCCGTGATGAGCAATTACCGGTCGTCAACTCACCGCGCATGGGAGTGTGCGGCTATGAAGGTGGGAGTGACGAGAGCTGGCCGCCCCATCCATCGAAGCTGACCGCCGAGCACTCACCCTCAGAAGCGGAGCTGCCAGCCCACACCACGAGTCAGGACACCACGCCCGCCGGGAACAGGAGCCTTCTGGAACAGGATGGCCTTGATGAGGCCTTGCTGGCCTACGTCGAGACGCTGCCATTGCAGACTGAAACAGTCTGGCTGGTGGCCATTCAGGAGATGCCTGCCATCCTGCCTCCAGAAGAGGGTAGAGCGGCAGTGGTTCTGGTGGTCGATGCTGCGAGTGGGCAGATCTTGACCAGCGAGGTGATGACCGACATCACGACGCAGGCGGTACAGGAGGCAGTGCTCGAGACGATGCTGGCACCTGAAGCAGATGATATTAAGCCGCAACGTCCCGGCCAGATTTTTACTCTGGACGCAGAGCTGGCATTCTCGCTGCACACCACGCTGGCAGCACTGGGGATCAGGGTCGAGCGGCGGGACAGTCCCGAGCTTGAGGAATTGCTCGCCCACTTAAGAGATGAAGTCGGATCCGGGATGCGGGCCCTGGTCGAAGGTCAGCGTCCGCGTGCTTTCCTGCACGGCGTGCCTGATGTGGACGTCAGGAACCTGATAGAAACCTTCGCGCGCTTCATGAAGGCAAAACCGTGGCGGAACTTTGCTCCAGACAAGCCGTTGCGGGCGAGCTGGACCAACCCAGACGGTACGTCCAGCCAGCTGTACGCGATGGTGCTCGGCGGCCTGGGTGAGGTGTACGGCCTGGCGCTGTATCCCGACTGGTTGAGTTACAACAAGCACGTCCTCAATAGCTTTCATCCCGAACTGGTGTTGCTAGCCACCGGCGGCTTGGAGAGCCTGACGTTGAGTCAGCGGGAAGAGATTCACCCGGAAGATTGGGAGAGGCTGCGGACAGCTGGCTTACCGGCCCGTGCTCAAGCTGGCCCAGCGCTGATCCGAATAGGGCTGACAGGGACTCAACCGCCGACCTTTCCTCTGCAGCCCCTGACAGAGGTGTTGAGGATTCTGTCAGAGCGTGCGGAGCGAAAAGCGAGCCCTGTGACGTCTTTGAAAGCTGAACTCGGCGGGGTCAGCGTGAAGTACCCGGCGGATCCGCGCGATGAGCTGAGCGCTCAGGAGCGGAGTGGAAGTGTTCAAGTGCGGGTGAGGAGCAATGCTGGTCACTTCACGTATAACGCAGAGGTCGTCATGACCGGCCCTCCAGAGACGCTGGTGAGAAATGCCTTTGCCCAGGCCCGACGTCTCCTGGATCAGAAGCCAGGAGAAGGCAGAAATGTTTACCTCCCGTACCGCCTGGAGTCTGCTGGTCAGGCTCTAGAGAACAGCGGTTTCTTCGAAGATTTGCATGTTCTGATCTGGGAGAACCGCCCGGGCAGCCCAGCCCTTACTCTGGCGCACCTCGCGAGCATGGGCCCACTGATCGACGGGGAACTCGCAACGATTGAGGTCGCTCCTCAAGCGGCGGATGTTGCAGGCTTAACAGTGGAGTTGCAGGCGGTTGATCCCGGGTCAGGTGTGTCTTGATTTCTTTGCTGCTCTGTACGCGGCTGGAGCAAGCGGTGCCGTTCCACTACGCCGGAAATTGAGTCTGCGGCCTGCTGACCTCCCCTTTATGCCTGAGCTCCCGGACGCGACACTCTCTGGACACGACCCGACACCGGGTATTGTGTCTGTTCACGCGACCATGAATGGTCAGGCGCTGGTGTGGCGCCGCACCCCGGATGGCGTGATTCTGGAACGTGACTCGTTCAGGCCATGGGTCTACGCGCGCAACCTTGACGATCTGCAGCATCTCGGCGAACAGCTTTCCGTTGACGACGCAGCGGCGCCACTGAGCGTCGAGACACTCCAGGGCCCACCCGGCAGTTACCGTTACCTGCTGACTGCGCGCGACGGCCGGACGCTGCATCAGGCCATCCTGTACGGCTCGCGCCTCCGCAGGGCGCCCGCCAGCAGGATTCAGGATCTGGGGTATATCGCTCCAGGCGTCACCGAGCAGTACCTCATGGCGTCAGGCCGGACGTACTTCAAAGGCCTGCAGTACGACGACCTGCATCGCCTGCAGTTTGACCTGGAGACCACCAGCCTGACCCCGGACACCGGGCGCATCTTCATGATCGCCGTGCGCGACACCCGGGGGCTGCGCACTTTGCTCGAAGCGCGCCGCCCGGCGCAGGAAGCCGACATGATCCGCTCCCTGGTGCAGCTCATTCGGGAGCGTGACCCGGACGTGATTGAAAACCACAACATCCACCGCTTTGACCTGCCGTTTCTGCATTACCGCGCGCAGGTGCATGGCATTCCCCTGAACTTCGGCCGCACAGGAGGAACACCGGAAATCTGGCAGGTTTCGGACGGTTCGCGGCAGCAGTGGCTGTGCTCAGGCCGCGAGATTATGGACACGCTTGATGCGGTCCGACGGCTCGGCCTGCCATCGGCGGGTCTCAAAGCTGCCGCGCAGCACTTCGGGCTTGCTCCTGAAGGACGGGTCTATTTGGAAGGCTCAGCCATTGTCGACACTTACCGGGATGATCCGAACACGGTGAGGCGCTATGCACATCAGGATGTCGAGGAGGTCGACGCTCTTTCCAGGAAGGTTCTGGCGTCCTCGTTTGCTCTGGCGCGCATGGCGCCGCGACCCTTTCACCGCCTGCCGACTGCCGGACCTGCCACTGGCGTGCTCGAACCCATGCTGATCCGGGCTTACCTGAGAGCGCGGGCGGCGCTACCGGCCAGGGAAAGCGCGGTTGAAGAACCGCACCGGGGCGGAGCGGTTCACCTGTTCGTCGAAGGCGTCATCAACCATGTCGTCAAGGCGGACGTGGCCAGCATGTATCCCAGCCTGATCCGCTCGGAGCGCATCGGACCGGCCAGGGACCACCTGGGAGTCTTTCTGCACCTGATGGACCGGCTGACTGCCCTCAGGCTCGAGCACAAGGCGGCGGCGCGGCGCGGGGAAAGTGGTGAGCACGACGCCATGCAGAGCGCCATGAAGCTGATTGTGAATGCCGGGTACGGATACCTGGGTGCTGGGCGGCTCTCCCTGTTTGCTGACCGGGCGGCGGCCGACCGCGTGACAAAGAGGGGAAGAGAAGTCCTGGCCACGGTTCTTCGTGGCCTGAAACAGCGCGGGGTGACCCTGATTGAAGCAGACACCGACGGGGTGTACTTTGCTACGCCTTCGGCATGGTCCGAACACGAAGCGCGCGCGCTGATCAGTGAGGTGAGTGGCCTGCTTCCTGCCGGCGTCACCCTGGAATTTGACGGCAGGGCGCAGGCCATGCTCAGTCATGAAGTCAAGAATTATGCCCTGCTCCGGTACGACGGTACTCTGGACGTGAGCGGGGCAGCCTTCGAGTCGAGTCGAAGTGAGGAATACGGGCGGGGCTTTCTTCAGCGTGCCCTGACATACCTGCTGAAAGGAGACGTTGCCGGAGTCCACCGCACTTTCCAGGACACCATGACCGCCTTGGAGACCCGGCAGTTCCGGAATGAGGATGTGGCCCGTCGCGTGCGCATGACCAAAAGCATGGAGGCGTACCGCCTGAGCCGAGAGGCACGGAAAGACAGCGTGTACGAGGCTCTTCTTGCTTCAGGCTATAGCTGGCAGGTCGGGGACCGGATCCGCGTGTATCACCGGTCAGCACAAGGACTCCGGGTCCTGGAGAACCCGCTGGACTGTGACTACGACATCCGGCACTACACGGGACAGCTGCTGACCGGCTATGCTTCGCGCCTGCGCAAGGCGTTCAGACCCGAAGAGTTCACGCAGGTGTTTCCCCAGGGGCATCAGCCAGGACTGTTTGATCTCCCGCTGCATGCGATTCACACCATCTGGAGGCCCGTTGTCGCGCCCGAAGTGGTGCTGGGAGAGCCTGATCCGGACTTTAATCCGAAACAGGGGAGATGAGGTTCAACCCACTCGCTGCTGTGTTCTGCGGGGGACCGACCGGCACTGGTCACGGGGCAGTGGCGAGGCCGTCTCATGTCTGGGGCAGCGTCTACGCTTTCTACCCCTATGGCGCGAGCAGCCACCGCAAATTCCGTGTCCGGAACCTAAATTTTTCGAGTCCCGTGGCCGACGGCTGCGGGCACAGGAAGCGTGATGCACAGCCTTTCTAACTCCTGGGCTGGTGTAAACGGTACCGGGTCGGCCACGATCTCGTGGGCTGATGGCTCGCCATGCTGAAGCGGCGCTGAGACTGCGTCCATGACAAATTCCGGTTGTCCCTGGATTCAGGTATCCGAGAGGTTGAGCTTGCTCCACCAGAAATCAAGGGTGGAGTGCACTGCATCCGTAAATTCGCTCAGGCCCACAGGCTTGGTCAGATAGGCGTTGGCGCCCGCCTGCAGACTGCGTTCGACATCGGCGGGCACACTGGAGCTGCTGAAGACCACCACCGGCAGGTCCAGTGTGCCTGCGTCATGCCGCACTTCATTCAGTACTTCCACCGCACTTTTGCGCGGTGTATTGCCGTCAAGCAGTATCAGATGCGGGCGGGGCGCGTCTGCATACAGGCCCTCCCCTCGCACGAACTGCAGAGCTTCCACCCCGTCGTTGACCACATAGAGGGTGACGTTCGGGCGAAACTCCTCCAGCGCGACTTCCATGAGGACGACATCTGCAGCGTTGTCTTCCACCATCAGGACGTTAAACACCAGCAGCCTCCGTTTCTGTGAGGGGCAGCTGAAGCGTGAAATGGAATGTGGTGCCCTCACCCGGGACGCTGTCGAGCCAGATCTGTCCACCATGGCGCTCGACAATCCGCTTGCAGAGGGCGAGGCCTACACCTGTTCCCTGGTAGCGGTCCCGGGTGTGCAGCCGCTGAAACACTGCAAAGATCCGGTCGAAATATTGCCGCTCAATTCCGATGCCATTGTCCTGAACCTGAAAATGTGCGGACTGGCCCTCAATCCGGGCACTGACATGGACCGCCGGCGCCACGCCGTCCCGGTGGAATTTGAGGCCGTTGCCGATCAGGTTCTGAAGCAGCTGACGGAACTGCACCGCGTCGGCGTGCACTGCAGGCAGGTTGTCCCAGCTGACGGCCGCTCCATTGGCTTCAATGGTCTCCTCCAGGTCGCGGATCAGCGTAACCATCACTTCATTGGGGTCGAGCCTCGAAACCTGATGATTTTCGGCGCGTACCCGCGAAAAATCAAGCAGGTCCTGCACCAGTTGCCCCATACGCCGTGCGGCGGCCACGGTAAATGTCATGTACTTCTCGGCTTTTTCGTCAAGCTGGCCCCCGTAGCGGCGGGCCAGGAGTTCGGTATAGCTCGTGACCGTGCGCAGCGGTTCCTGCAGGTCATGCGACGCGACATAGGCAAACTGTTCCAGGTCGCGGTTGGACCGCTCCAGTTCCTGGGTGCGCTCCCGGACACGCTGCTCGAGCGTCACATTCAGCGCACGCACCTCAGCCTCAGCGCGTTTCAGAACAGTGATGTCACCGACGATGCCCAGCATATGGCGGGCTCTGCCGTGCGGTTGCTTTTGAGCCTGGCCGCGCGTCCAGATCCAGCGCACCTCACCATCTGCGCGGCGGATGCGGCACTCAATATCCCAGGCCTCTTCCTGTTCCATGGCCCAGGTGAATTTGCGGTTCACATCCTCACGGTCCTCGGGAAGGACATGCTCCAGAAAGGTTTCGTAGGTCCAGTGGGGACGCCCCTGCGGATAGCCAAAGATCTCGTCGTGCCGGGGAGACTGTCTGAACGAATGATCGTGCAGGCTCATCTCCCAGTCCCCAAGCTGGGCGGCTTCCAGGGCAAACCGGAGTCGTCCCTGGCTTTCGCGCAGCGCCAGTTCTGCTTCCAGGCGCTCGGTGATGTCCGTGTGGACCCCAATCCACTCGCGCAGCGTACCGTCGTCGTCGCGGAGGGGAATGGCGCGCACATGCATGTGCCGGAACATCCCGTCCGCCCGGCGCAGGCGGTACTTGGTCTCATAGGGCGTGCCGCTGCTGACAGCGTTTTGCCAGCTGTCCGCAGTTCGTGCACGGTCCTCCGGATGGACGGCGTCCAGCCAGCCCATGCCCAGCAGCTCGGGGCTCCGCTGGCCGGTGAACGCTGTCCACTGCGGTTGATCGTGATCAAAGGTGCCCTCAGGCGAACGGGTCCAGACAATCCGGCTGGTGGTTTCCACCAGCGAGCGGTACCGCTGAACGCTAATGCGCGAAACCTCGTACAGCCGCGCGCGCTCGATAGCCTGTGCACACTGGTCTGCCACGGACGTCATGAATGTCTGGTCGGCGCCGCTGAAGAGCCGGTCGTCACTGAAACTGAGCACCAGAACACCTGTGATCTGGTCACCGACACGCAGGGGCAGCCCGGCTCCGCTCCTGAACTGTTCACGCTGCCCCGCGAGGTGCGGGTAGCGTTCCAGGAGCTCCTGACTGGTCAGAAAATAGGGCTCGCCGGTGCGGGCAGTGTCTGTAACAGGGAGGGACATGGTCAGCGGAACCCGGCTGAACCGGCGTTCCATTTCCTCGCTATATCCGGCATGACCGAGCGCCTCCAGATAATCTTCAGAGTCGTCGATCAGCAAAGCCCCTCCAGCAGCGGCGCCCATAGCTGGCATCACTTCCGCCAGAGTGACGTCCAGCACAGCCTCCGGCGTCAGTGCACGTGCAAGGTCAGCAGTGACCCGGTGCAGCCGCTCGGTGTACTCCTCGGCGCGTTTGCGGTCGGTGATGTCATGAATGACCGCCACCGTTGACCGGTATCCGGTCACCGGATCGACCACTGGAGAGACCGTCACACTGCCCCAGACCACCACGCCGTCTTTGCGGATGTACCGCTTCTCCAGGGTAAACGTACCGCCCTCACCGTTGACGAGCCTCGAAAAGAGGCCCACATTGTGCTGACTCAGGTCGTCCGGGTGGCTGACATCTCTGAATGTCAGGCCCCGCAGTTCAGCCTCGCTATATCCAAGGAAGCGCTCGATTGCTGGATTGACCTCCAGCCAACGGCCCTCGATGTCAACGCGCGCGACCCCCACGGCTGTGTTCTCGATAAGGGTCCGGTGGTCTGCCTCACGCTTGCGAAGTGCTGTTTCCGCGCGTACCTGTTCGGTCAGGTCGCGCAGTGACGCAATGAATGATCTTGCACCCTGGATCTGGACTTCATGGATGACCAGTTCGCAGGGAAAGATCTCGCCATCACGGCGCTGCGCCTCAAGCCGCAGACGCTGATACAGCACTTTCGCTAATCCTGTTTCCAGATACCGGGCCATGCCGTGCTGATGGGCCGCCTGGAAAGCGGGTGGAATGATGAGCTCATTCATCGCCTGGCCCAGCGCTTCCTGACGTGTATAACCGAACGTCCGCTCTGCCGCAGGATTCCACTCGATCACCCGGCCATGCTGATCAATGCCGATAAACGCATCCAGCGCGACCGAGAGCAGGTCGCTGGTCAGCAGGTCGTTACCCTGGGAATTTGAGACGGTCATACAACCACAGGGCATTGTAGGTCACGCAGCCAGCCTGATGACGCAGTCAGGCTCCTTGCCAGGCGAGAGGAAGACTGCCCCCGAACCTATCCAGACACCTTGAGTCCTTCTTTCTCCAACCGGTAGTGGCTGAGCTTCATTCCACTCAGGTTGCATCGCTGACGGGACTGCGTTTCCGCATCGTCCTGAAGACGGTGGAGGCAGCAGGGCCACAATGGCACCAAAGCCCTGATCCTTCTTCGAATAACGTTGGATCGTGGACGGTCTTCTGCGTGGCTGCCGCGCTTCAGGCCGTCAAGGGAATCAAAGTCAGGTCCTTCTGCACGGCGTAACCATCCAGTACCAGAATGAAGACCATAATAAAGGGGTCATGCCCCCTCAACTTCATCTCCTGCTTGTGGACGACAATCCGGCAGACATGTTCCTGGCACGTGAAGCCCTTCAGGGGTACTCCGACGTTCTCATTCTTACAACCTGCCGGTCAGGCCATGAGGCCCTGGCCCGCTTGCGCGATCCTCAAGGTCCGCGTTTGGATCTTGTTGTGCTGGACATCAACATGCCCGGTCTGGACGGCTTTGAGGTCCTTGCAGCGCTGAAAGCGGACCCGGAGCTCGCCCCCGTTCCCGTAGTCATGCTGTCGGCATCCTGCGCGCCGCAGGACGTAGAGCGGGCGTATGGCATGCGCGCCAGCGCATATGTCGTAAAAGCAGACACCTATCCCGTCTTCCTGAAGCAGATCGAAGCCCTGGTGGGCTTCTGGAGTCAGTGCCGCGTGATTGGTAAGCCGGTCCGGCCGACCCGTGCCGGGCTTCTCCAGTAGCCCGGCACAGCCGCCGCACATGATGGGTCGTGGCTTCCTGACGACACGGCTGGCAGCGCTTTGAGAACCACCCCTCAGTACAGGGCCGCCTCTCGGGGTAGGGTGGAGGCGATGATCGGTGTCCCTTCGCACTACATGAGGGACGTATGACGCGTCCCGCCCGTTCCCGTCCCCGCGCACCAGCCCGCGCCGTCGCCCATGCCCCTGGAGAAAATGAGGCTGGTGGAGTCGCTGTCATGACTCCTGAAGTCCAGGATGATCCTTTTCTGGATCATCTCGACCCTGCTGAGGACCTTGAAAGCCTCGATGAGCCTGAAGAGGAACTTACTGGAGAAGAGCCGGCCGCCGAAGCCGAGGACTCACCCAGTGAAGAGACCTGGTCTGAACTTGTTGATCACCCGGTGATCGTCAGCAATGACCCGGTGCGGCAGTACCTGCATGAGATCGGCCGGGTGCCCCTGCTGACGGTGACGGAGGAGATTGATCTGGCCCGCCGCATGGAAGCGGGCCAGGAAGCACGCACTCAGCTTGAGACGGAGCACGAGCTGGGCGAACGCGAACGGCGCCGGCTCCAGCGAACCGTTGAAGACGGCGAACACGCCAAACAGCAGCTGATCGAGGCGAACCTCCGTCTGGTGGTCAGCATCGCCAAAAAGTATGCCAACCGGGGGATGGGCCTGCTGGACCTGATCCAGGAAGGAAATCAGGGCCTGATCCGTGGTGCGGAAAAGTTCGAGTACCGGCGCGGGTTCAAGTTTTCCACCTACGCCACTTGGTGGATCCGGCAGGCGGTCAACCGGGCGATTGCCGATCAGGCCAGGAACATCCGTATCCCGGTGCACATGGTCGAGACCATCAATAAACTCAACCGCACGACGCGGCAACTGCAGATGGAACTGAGCCGCGAGCCCAGCCACGCAGAGACTGCCGAAGCGATGGGCCCCGGATGGGACGAGGTCAAGGTCGAAGAGACCCTTCGTCTGACGCGCGATACCATCAGCCTGGCCACCCCGGTGGGGGACGAAGGAGACTCGTCAATCGCCGACTTCCTTCCGGACGACCGGCGCGAGTCGCCGCTGAGCCGCGTGAGCAGTGTGCTGATGAGTGAGGCCCTCGACCGGACTCTGGCGACCCTCGAACCGCGGGAAGCCCTGGTGATCCGGCTGCGCAATGGGCTGGAGGATGGCCGGGAGCACACCCTGGAAGAAGTGGGCAAGCATTTTGGGGTCACGCGCGAACGCATCCGCCAGATCGAGAACAAGGCGCTGCGGAAAATCAAGTACGAGCAGAGCAAGCGCGGCAGCCTGCGGGATTACCTGGAGGACTAGAAAGGGCTGGAGATCAGGCCTGAAGGTCACCCTGGGCCTTGCCTCTCCTGGATTCCTCGGGACAGCCTAGATATGCTGCTGCGACATCCCTGATGGTTAAAAGATGTGGATAAGCGACAGCTGGCTGGATGCTCCGGCCAGCTGTACGCGCCGCAGGTTCTGACCGCCGCTGGTCGGGCTGGCCGCCGTACGGCCCAGCTCTGCCAGGCGGCTTTGGTTTACAAATCTGCCCTCAGCCGACCTGCGCTCAGCTTGTGGAGGAGGTCAGGCCTGTGACGGTCAATCACAAGCACCGGACGCCGCCGAGCTAAGGCGGCGTCCGGTGCTTTCTTCGTGGCTCAGGGTTCGAAAGTGGACTCGAACTTGAAACGGTCGCTTCTGACCCAGTACATCACGTAACTGACGCGGCGCTCGCCGCTGAAAGTGGTCCGGCGCATCAGGAGTGCCGCCGTACCGGGCTGCACCTGTAGCAGACTGGCTTCTTCGGGACGCAAATTCACTGCCTCCAGGTACTGATCCACCCGGGTCAGCGGGACCTCGGCGCGGCGAGCCAGCAGGTCGTGCACGCTGACCCGCGTCAGGTCGTGCGACAGCAGGTCCGGTAAGGCCTGGGCGTCGATATAGCGCTTCTCGATCACGATGGGCGTCTCACCGTCCCAGCGCAGGCGGTGCACGAACGCAAAGTCGTCACCTACTGCAAGGTTCAGCACTCCCGCGATTTCAGGTGTTGCCGGAAACAGGCCGGCACCAATGACCTGTGTGCGTTTGCTGGGGTGGGCCGACCAGTCCGCAAACGGGGAAACCATGAAGCCGCCCTGCTGAAACCGTTTCCCTGTGGAGAACGTACCGGCTCCCTGAACGCGGTAGACGTATCCTTCGCGTTCCAGTTCGTCAATGGCCCGCCTGACCGTCATGCGCGAGACATCGAACTCGCGGGCCAGTTGCGGTTCGCTGGGCAGGGCGTGGCCATCGAGGTACTCGCTCCCCAGCAGGCGTTCTTTTAGTGAGGCTTTGATGGCTGGGTACTTCGACATGTCTCAGCATGCTACAGGTGATTCGGGATTTCAGTTATTGTCTTCCGCTCCTCAGCCAAAAGCATGTGGGCGGATTCCAGCGCCTGAAATGAAATCAGCGCCAGGGCGGCTCAGCTAAGAGCCTGCACCAGAGGTCAGGAGTAGTGAATGAAACCCCGGAAAGGACGATCCATTCATTGCTGAAGCTGAGGCTGCGTACTCTTCCTGATAGCAGTGCCGTTTACATGCCATCACCGGCTCACCAGTGCGGTGGCTCTGCTGCGGGATCAGCACACGCCTGCGCGGTTGAGGCAGTTACACCCATTACAATCTACGGGTGTCCCGCCCGCAGGAAGAATTGATTGGAGAAGCGTTCACTGCCCCACCTGGCCTGTTTGAGGCTGTTTTTACCCATTCTTCCTGCGCAATGGGCGTCCTTGACCGGTCCCTCCAGATTGTGTCGGGCAATCCGGCGCTGGCAGCACTGATTGGCCAACCACTCCATGCGTTCGTGGGCAGACCCCTTGCAGAAGTCTTCGGCCCTCTTCCTGCTCATGTCCTTGAGGCCTATGACCAGGTACTGCAAGGGGGGTCTTCGCAGAAGGAGCTGACTTTCCCGACCAGCCAGAATCCGCACCAGCTGTTGTCAACCATTGCCTATCCCGTTGCCGAGACACCCGCAGGCATTACCGGATTGATCGCGACGTTCGCCCTGGCGCATAAAGATACCTGGCAGACTCCAGAGCACAGCTGCCAGCTTGCGAAACTGGGCCATTCGCTTGCTACGGCCTTGACGGGCAACGACGTGAGCCGCGTCATCCTCGAGCAGGCGGGGCCGATCCTGGGAGCCTATGGCGGTACGCTGATTCGGGTGCTGGACAAGCACATGCTTTATATGGAGGGATCATTCGGCTATGGCACTCAGGTGGAGGATACCTGGCAGCCGTTTCCCACGGAGTCGGGTTATCCCGTAGTGCAGGCGGTCGAGAACAGGGACGCTGTCTTCGTGACTGTGTCGGAGCTTCCGCAGCGGTTTCCTGCCATCGTGCCCCTGCTGCTGCCTGAGACCCGCGCTATCGCTGTCCTTCCACTTCTCAGTGAGCAGGGCGTTCCCTCGGTCCTTTCATTGTCCTTTCGGGACGAGCAGGACATTGCCGCAGACCGGCGGGACTTCATGCTTGAGCTGGCCGCGCTGTGTGCCCGAGCCTTGGAACGTGCGCGCCGCTATGACGCTGACCTGCTGGCTCGCGAACGCGCCACACTGCTGGCCAACGCCAGTTCCCTGCTGTCTGCATCACTTGACGTCCAGGAGACGCTGCAGCGCATTACTTCGCTGGCCATCGAGCACGTCGCAGACTGGTGCGCGGTCTACCAGCCCGACGACACCGGGCGAATATGCCCGGTCGTGGTCGCTCACAAGGATGCGCAGAAAGAGGAGTTGCTCCGCTCTCTCCTCAACCACTTTCCGTCTGATCCGGAAATTTACGGGACCAGTGGCTGGGTCGTGCGCACCGGAGAATCAGTACTGATACCGGTGATTCCCGCTGCCATGGTGGAATCACTTCCCACAGAAGTGCATCGCGATGCCATGCGTAATTTAGGTTTTCACTCGCTGATTCTGGTCCCGATGACTGTGCGTGGTCGGCGCACCGGAGTTCTGGGGGTGGCGACCACGCACCCGTCCCGGACCTTCGTGCACGATGACCTCGAGCTTGCCCGGCAGCTGTCCGAGCGTGCGGCGCTGGCGCTGGACAATGCCAGGCGCTACGCGACGGTGCGCACAGGCGAAGAGCGCTACCGTTCACTGGTCGACGCAACCCGTCAGACGGTGTGGACCAACACTCCGGATGGACGTCTCCTTGGCGATCAGCCGGGTTGGGCACGGCTGACCGGTCAGACGCGCGAAGAGTATGAGGGATTTGGCTGGGCAGCAGTCCTGCACCCTGATGATCAGGAACGCTCGGTCGCCGCGTGGCATCAGGCCGTCGCCTCTGCATCCCCATACGAGATCAATCAGCGCGTTCGGGTCGCAGATGGAAGCTACAGGCACTTTCACGTGCGCGTGGTGCCTGCCCTGGGTCAGGACGGCAGTGTCCGGGAGTGGACAGGGGTACATACCGACATCACCGAGCGGGTCCGCGCCGAGCAGGAACTGCGCGACCGCGAGGAGCGTTACCGGGTTCTGGTCGAGTACGCTGCCGTTGGGGTGGCCCGTGTCTTGCCAGATGGGCGTTGGCTGGATATCAACCCCGCAGGGGAAGCGCTGCTGGGGTACACCCGCGAAGAACTGCTTGGCCGGACGCTGCTGGATGTAACGCATCCTGACGACCGTGGCCCTGAAGGAACCAGACCATTTCGGCGTCTCGTTGCAGGAGAAGTTGACGCTTTTTCCCAGGAAAAGCGGTACGTCCGCAAGGATGGCCAGCTGGTCTGGACGAAAGTCACCGTTTCTGCGGTGCGGGATGAAGCAGGGGCCACACAGTACGTCGTTGCCATCCTGAACGATATCAGCGAGCAGAAGAAGGCCGAGGACCTGTTGCGGGCGAGCGAGGAGCGTTTCCGTCAGCTGGTCGGCTCCAGTCCAACTGGGATCGCAGTCGGGTCCATAGATGGAACCCTCAGATTTCCCAACGCGGCCTACCTGGAGATGCTGGGGTTCACGCTCGAGGACTTTGATGCAGGCCTGGTGAACTGGGCCGCACTGACTCCCCCCGAGTACCGGAGCGCCGATGAGAATGCCTTTCGGCAGGCGTTTGAATCCGGCGTCTCCCGACCCTACGAGAAAGAGATGCTCGACCGATATGGACGCCGCGTCCCGGTGGGACTGGTGCTGACCCGCTACGAGCAGCACGACGAGACATTCGTGGTGGGCTACGTGCAGGACTTAACCCTGCACAAGGCGGCTCAGCGGACCTTGCGCGAGCATGGGGAGGAGTTGGAGCGGCGCGTTGCAGAACGCACCCATGCGCTTGAGGAGCAGCGAGCAGCCCTGGATGCATTTGTGCGGTTTACGGAGCTGGCCGCGGCTGCAACGGGACTGGCGGAACTGACCCGGCATGCTGTAGATGTCTTGCGGGCGACCATCGGGCCGGTCAGTGTGGCCTATTACGAACGTCACGACATGCTCTGGAAGGCCGTGACATGGTCCGAGGATATTCCTGAAGTCGCGCTGGCTATGATCCGCGGGGGCGTGCCGCTGGACCAGCCCAGCTTTGCGCAGGTTGTGCAGGATCAGCAGGCGTTTTACATGGAAGAGTGGGACGCGCAGGGTGAACAGCTCGGGGGCTTCAGGATGTATGGCGCCGGAGCACTGTATCCCTTCTTCATAGACGGTCAGGCTCACGGACTGCTCAATATGGCTTCGTTCAGCCAGCGGACCTGGACGCCCCGGGACAAGGCAATCTTCAGGGCAGTAGGACGCAGCTTTGCTCTGGCACTGGAGCGCCGGGAGCAGACGGCACAACTCGAAGCCCAGAAGGCTGAGCTTGATATGCGAACACAGGCTCTCGAGCAGGATCAGGGCTTCCTCAGAACGTTGCTTGAAAGCCTGACCGAGGGCATCGTTGCCTGTGACGCTCAGGGCCATCTCACGGTCTTTAATGATGTCACGCGGGCGTTTCACGGTCTGGGCCCGGAGCCTCTTCCGCCGGCTGCCTGGGCCGAGCGCTTTGACCTTTACCGCGAGGACGGCGTGACTCCCCTGCCCACCGAGGAGATTCCTCTCTTCCGCGCATTTCAGGGCCAGCGGGTCCGGGACCAGGGGATGGTCATAGCGCCGAAAAATGGCCCGAGACGATGGATCAATGCGAACGGGAACCCCATGTACAGCCTGACCGGAGAAAAACTTGGCGCCGTGATTGCCATGCAGGACGTCACGGCGCGGCGACAGGCCGAACAGGAACTTCAGCGGGTGAATGTCGAGCTCCAGCGCAGCAACGCTGACCTAGAACATTTTGCGGCCGTCGCGTCCCACGACCTGAAGTCGCCCCTGCGTACCATCAGGAGTTACCTGGAGCTCATTGAACGGCGTCTCACTGGTCAACTCGACGAGAGATCCATGCGGTACATGGGCTTTGCTACTGAAGCCGCCGCTCGTATGGACACGTTGATTGATGATCTCCTGGCCTATGCGCGGGTGGGGCGACAGCGGAACATCACAAGAGTTGAGCCGCAGCGGGTGGTTCAGGAGGTGCTGGGAGGCCTGACCGCCAGTATTCAGGAGCGGGGCGCCCAGATCAGGGTCGGCGACCTGATGCCGGTTCAGGCTGACGAGTCGCAGCTCAGACAGGTTTTCCAGAACCTGGTGGGCAACGCGTTGAAGTTTCAGCCTGAGGGACGCGTCCCGGAAGTGATGATAGATGCCACCAGGGACGGAAGATATGTGCTGTTCCAGGTACGTGACAACGGCATTGGAATTTCGGAAGAGTACTACGAGCGGGTGTTTGCTCTCTTTCAGCAACTCCATGGGAAAAGCGAGTTCCCTGGCAGTGGACTTGGCCTAGCTATCGTGCGAAAAATTATCGAAGAACACGACGGCCGCATCTGGTTGACTTCAGTGGTAGGGGAGGGGACCACCTTTCATTTCACGTTGCCGTCCAGTGACACGTGAGATTTAAGGAGTGTGGCGCTCACCGGCTGAGCAGGTGGAATGTAGGGGAGTTCTGCCTGTCATGAGATGTGCTGGAAGCTAAAGCAGGAGAAGCAGAGCCTGTACTCTGGGTAACAATTTTTTTTCGCCAAATGTCTACACTCTGGCCGGACGTCTGAGGACGTACCTTCATAACGTAAGGTCCGCCTGCATCTCTATCTGGTGCAGGCGGACCTTATTTAGAGTCTGCACGGTGACGAGGCTGACCTGAACAGAGATCATGAGGACCGCGTGTGCAGCGCAGGGAAAAATTCATGTGGTTGAAAGTGCCCTGAGAGGGTGTCAAATGGGACTGTTCGCAGACCCCGTCTTGCCGCTTTAGTCAGCCTCCTGTGAGGTGAGCGTCAGAAGAGGGCGCCCACAATAGCATGTGAAATGAGCGTCACGTAATCATGGCTCAATTGCGCACAGACGGCGCGGCTCCGCATGGACACAGCCCCTCAGCGGATCACCTCCAGACTGTCAGGGTCACGCTCCCTATTGCCGCATTGGCGACCTTGGTCGCCTATTTCGTGGAACGGTCCGACCTTCGTTACGACCCGTTCGACGAACTTGCGTATCCGCTGATTCTGGCCGGCGTGCTGCTTCTTGAAGGTCTGCTGCTTATCCGGCCGCAGGCATATACGCTGGTGACGCGGAGCACCTTGTTGGGGTTCAGTGCGTTTTTTCTGCTTAAGTTGGCTTACCTGCTGTTTTTCTCGAGAAATCCAACAGACCTGCCATCTGAGCTGAACGAGAGCTTCTTCTGGACTCCGGCCATTTTCCTGTTTGCTTTCATCACTCCTCAGGCACGTCTGGGCCAGGCCGTCAGCGTGAGCTTTATGGCCTTGATGATCATGATCTCAGTCATCTATGCCGCCGCCTCCTGGGGCACATCGGACCTGCATGTCCTGAATGCCCTGGTGCAGTTGAACCTGGCCAACCTGACCTGTCTCATGCTGGCTGGAGTTGTGGTCCGCCTGACGGCACGTCATGAGGCAACTGTCGTTCATGCCAGAACCTTCGAGCAGCTGGCGTATACCGATGCGTTGACCGGACTTCCCAATCGGCGTTATTTCGAGCAGGAACTGGACTCAGCGCTTGCGGCTGCCGGGGAAGTGACGCCGCCTCAACCCCTGAGCGTCATCTTTATGGACCTCGATGGCTTTAAGCAGGTGAATGACACCTATGGACACGATGTTGGTGATCAGGTCCTGAAAGTTGTTGCCGAGCGCCTGCGCTCCACTTTCCGGGGTGGAGAACTGATCGTACGCCTGAGTGGAGATGAATTTGCAGCCCTGATCCCGACGGCCACGCCCGAGGGCATGCAGGCGATCCGCAGCCGTGTAGCAGAGGCGCTGGGCAAGCCGATTGCCCTGGGGGGCCAGGAGCTTCATATTGCCGCGAGCCTCGGTTTCAGCGTGTTTCCTGAGCATGGAACCGATGTACGAACGCTGCTGCACCATGCGGACACAGCGATGTATGGCATGAAAAGCCACCGGACTGTCAAGCAAGATGAAGATGGTCAGGTCTAGTTCGTGCTTTACCCGGTACACCTCTGCAATCAGGATAGAGATTTGCCCCGACTGCGAAGAGCAAGGGAACACTGGTCACTCCCATCCGGTTCTTTCGTGACCTGTAGTGCACAAAGAATGGGAGCGGGCCCCTATTTCTAGCAGGTCATAAAGGTCCCCACCCCCAGATTTTGGCAATGCCGAGGACTGCGGCTGTCGTCTACCGTAAGGCATAGGCCCAGACCTAAATCTGCTGGCCGAGATCCCAACTCACTTCCCGTACTGATCACACTTCACCGCGCATACCCACAGACCATATGGGCTTACACGGCAGCAATCGCCTGCCAAGGAGGAATGCTGATGGACTCGACTCGGCGCACATCTCGACTCCTCGTGTGGACTACGCTGCTGCTGGGCGGTGTGCTGGCGCAGCAGGACAACGCCCTCAGCAGCCGGCTTGCGGCCCTGGCCGGCACCGGTCTGTCCATAGCGGAATGCCGCGAGCGCATGCAGAACATGGGAACTATGCTGGATGGCGCGGGATATGGCACGGCCCGCACGCATCACCTGAGTGATGGGACGCTGGCTGCGCGCTGGTACAACCCGGCAACCGAGCGGACGGCCGTGGCGTTCGCCGGTCAGCAGGCGACCGACAACGCTTTCAGCACCGCAGAACTTGACGGTCAGGTCAGATGGAATGAGTTCATCGCCATGCCCTGAGCCCGGTAGAGCATATGAAGGGCAGCGGAGGGAGAGGATTGCAGTCCTCTACCTCCTACCGCACGCCGTGCCGGTCCGTGTGCGGCATCCCCTGATTTCATCCGCATAAGGCGGCTGTTATTACACTGAAGCATGAGCGATCTGCCAGGACCGGTGCGCGGTCTGGCTGGGCGAGCACTGACACGACTCGTCGGCCGGGCACGTGAGCTTGAGCTCGCGCTGGACCTATTGCGGGGCGGCCAGGTCCGGCTGCTCACGCTGAGAGGTCCAGGCGGCATTGGCAAGACCCGGCTGGCCCAGGAGCTCGTCTGGACACTGGTCCCGGAGTACGAACTGGGAGCAGCATTTGTCGAACTCGCCAATGTCCACGACGCAGCACAGGTGATGCCGGCCATCGCGCTGACGCTGGGGGTCAGGCCAGGGCCGGCCGGGGCGGCCACCGCGATCAACGATTACGTCGATGGCCGGACGCTGCTGGTCGTCCTCGATAACGCCGAACATCTGCTTGGATGCGGCCCGGAGCTTTCCCGGTTGCTACAGCACAGTGCCGGGCTGACGATGATCGTCACCAGCAGGCGCGCTCTGCACGTTACTGGCGAATACGAACTTCCTGTCGGTCCTCTGCCTTGGGAAGACGGGACGGGCAGTCAGAACGAGGCTATGACGCTCTTTCTAGAACGCGCACAAGCGGTCGATCCGCAGTGGCGTCCTGACGCGCACACCCACCTTCTTGTTCGGCGAATCTGCAAGTTGCTCGAAGGCGTGCCGCTGTCACTGGAGCTGGCGGCGGCACGCCTGAGAGCCCTCTCGCTGCCGGAAGTCCTGAACTGGCTTGGGCACCCCCTCGAAGCGCTAGCCGACGGGGCACGGGATCAGCCTGAGCGGCTCCGGTCGCTCCGGGGCACGCTGGAGTGGAGTTTCCTGCTGCTCGAAGAAGAGGACCGCGAGCTGTTCCTGGCCTGCGGAATGTTTTTCGGCAGTTTCACGCTGGAGGCGCTCCAGGCGGTGACCATGTGCACTGACGTGCGCGGGAGGTTGGCATCTCTGGTGGAGCAGAGCCTGGTCTACCGCATGAATCACGCGCCGGATAGGTACGCTATGCTCCAGCCTCTGCGTGAACTTGCCGCTGAAAAACTTGGCAGGGGCGCGACATGGGAAATCTGGCGAGAACGGCAGGCCGCCTACTTTACTGAGCAGGCCGTGTCGATCGATCAGGCTCATGAGTCGAGCGGGTGGTTCCTGACTGCACCCTTTCTGGCTCAGGTCCAGCTGGAGCACGCAAACTTCACGGCTGCCCTGGCGTGGTGGGTGGACAAGCAGGAGACATATCAGGCGCTACGGCTGGCGGCAGCATTGTCGCGTTTCTGGTACAGTCACGGTTCTTCTGCTGAGGGCTGCTTCTGGCTTCAACGGGTCGTGGCGATGCCGCGCGCAGACCTGGAGCCGCACCTGCTGATTCGTGCCTTGGACTGGTTGGGCAATCTCACGTGCGAGGAAGCGGACTATATTCAGGCCCAGCAGCATTACCTGTCGGCCATTGATCTCCAGAACCATCTGGATGATCAGTCGTTCATGCCCGTTCTGACCAATGATCTTGGTTTCGCTCTGATTGGAATGGAGTGTTTTGCCGAAGCAGAAACTCTTTTCCTGGACCTGGCGCAGTCACAGAGAGAGACTAATCCTCTGCTGGCCGGCGTTGCGACCCATGCCCTGGCCAGGATCATGCTGGCCACTGACCGACCTGGTGAAGGACTGGTCTTCGCGGGGCAGGCGATCGCCCTTCATCGGGCCAGTGGCAACTGGCGTGGGCTCACGCATGCTCATGGCTGGAAAGGCGCCGCGCACCGCGCCCTGGGAGAGCAGCAGGAAGCGTGGAAGGAAGCCGTCGAGACCCTGGAGCTCGGTGGACGCCTCCAGCTCGGCACTCCCCATATGGCCCACCTGCGCTTGGTCGCTGAATGGCTGGCCGAGGACCACCACGGGGAACTCGCCGTGAAGTTTATGGCTGCCAGCGTGGCCCTCCGGGACCACCACAACAACGCGTGGTCGGTCCGTGAGCAACAGAGCCTGGAGTCGTTCCGTCAGACCTGGCGTTCCTCGCTGGGGGATTCAGCGTTTGAGCGGGCATGGGAAGGTGGCGCGGCAGCATCACCAGACGAGCTGCTTCAGATGCTGCGCATGGTGGCCACGAACACGACCGTCCCTGCATACCTCGATGCGGCGCACAACGTGGATCAAAGTGCGGCTCTCCTGACTCCACGCGAACTGGAGGTCCTTGCTTACCTGCGCAGCGGCGCGCCGGACAAGCGGATCGCGCAGTCGCTGCAGATCAGTGCCGGGACCGTCAGCAAGCACGTGGCGAGCATGCTGGGGAAGCTGGGGCTGCATAACCGGGTCGAGCTGGCGCACTGGGCTCACGAGCATCAGGTGAACCCGACGCATAGATCGCCGGCTACGGAGAGCTAAAGGCTACGTCAGGCCAGAACATGCACCTCGGTTCCTGATAACGGCACAGCTTTGCCGTACTTCCGTGGAAATTCAGCCGCAGTCAGGATCATCATGATTCCCGCAGGTTTACGACCTTCTGCGTGCTCCGTCATCCAGCCACGCCTGCACGGCGTCCTGATGCATGCCCGACACCCGCTGTAAGGCGAATACGAGCGCCTGATCCGCCGCGTACCGTCCGTTGATGGCATCCCATGTCAGGGCCGCAGACTCATTCCCGAGGCCTTCCGGCGACTGCACCATCCAGAACGAACCGAAACGCATACAGCGGTACACATTCCTACCCACCCCACACACTTCCAGGTCCGTCGGGTCCAGGCGCAGCCCGCGCAGGAAGCCGTCACTGAAAATCATGGTGGAGTGATACGTCACCCACGGCACCGGGTCCCACTCGCTCCTGAAGCTCAGCGCGTCTTCAGATGTACTCCAGGCGAAGGTCACTCCCAGGGCTTCCACCACCTGCCGTGCGACGTCCCATGACCGGGGAGGAGGCCTGACGCACCCCGTCAAGGAGGTCGACAAGGTACACCGCAACAGTACATGGCCGGGCAATGGCACGAATTTCTGGTCGTACGCGAGGTGTGTGACAGACACCAGGGGCGCGTCCTCACTCCTCCGTTCCGCCCGGCGCCAACGCTCGAGATCCTCAGGCTCGCCCTGAAACACTTCCCAGGATTCCTCTCCGGCCTCATCGTCCACGCTGCGGACCCAGTGAAGGCTTCCTGGTGCTGCCGGGGGAAGCTCAGCCCGTTCTTGCGGAACGAGCAGCATCAGTGAAAAAGGTGCACCAGTCATCCTGGCCTCCGTTCTGACTTTGTGTTGGTCAGGCTCAGCCTACCGTCACCCTGCCGGCGCGCAGGGCACATCTGCCACACCCAGTGAAGGTGTGCCAACGGGCAGACCACATCTGAGCCTGAACGGCCGACAGACGTGCAGGAAAGCGTACCGACACCCAGCCTCAAGCAGGGCTCAGGTCTGAGGAACGGCCGCCTGGTGTGCTGACCTCCATGCCACTGCCCAGTTCTGGTTCACGAAGCCTCTCTGACCTCGTACCCTGGAACTACCCATGACCCAGTCCTCCACTCCCGCCGAGCGCCACGCCTGGCTCACGCAAAAAGTCGCTGAACACAACCGCCGGTACTACGAAGAAGATGCCCCCACCATCCCCGACTTCGAGTACGACGCTCTGGTGCGCGAACTCCGCGAGCTCGAAGCACGCCACCCTGAATTTGCTGCCCCCACCTCACCCGCCCAGACTGTCGGCGGCCGGCCCAGTACCCTGTTCGAAAAAGTCCGTCACCCCACGCCCATGACCAGCCTCGACAACGCGTTCTCCGACGCGGAACTCGCGCACTTTGACGATAAGGTTGCCCGCGCCCTGAATCTCCCGCCGGGAAGCCGGACCTTCACGTACACCTGCGAGCTCAAGATTGACGGGCTGAGCATCAACCTGTATTACGTCGACGGCATCCTCCAGTGGGCCGCGACGCGGGGTGACGGAGAAGTGGGCGAAAAGGTCACCGCCAACATCGAAGGTATCCCCGGTATTCCTACTCAACTTCCCGGCCTTCAGGGAGAACTGGAAGTCCGCGGGGAGGTGTACATGAGCAAGGCCACCTTCCTCGCGTATAACCTCAAGGCAGAAGAAGAGGGCCGCCCGCTTCTAAAAAACCCCCGCAATGGAGCGGCGGGTGCCCTGAGGCAGAAGGACCCGGCTGAAACCCGTCGTCGGGGCCTGGAAGTCATCCTGTACGCTCTCGGGAAACGTGACGGGGTCCCGGTGCGCACGCAGTGGGACATCCTGGAGTGGCTGCGCGCTCAGGGCTTCGCCACCAGCGAATATGCCCGCCGCGTGACGGGCAGTGAGGCGGCTGCGGCCTACCACGCTGAAATGACCGCGCAACGCCCACAACTGCCTTTCGATGCGGACGGCAGCGTGGTTAAACTTGACGACCTGCGGTTACAGGAAGACGCCGGGTACACCAGCCGCGCGCCCAAATGGGCGGTCGCGTACAAGTTCCCGGCGGATGTCGCCCAGACCGTCATCGAAGCCATTACCATCCAGACGGGGCGCACCGGGAAGCTCACACCGGTGGCCGAACTGCGTCCCGTGCTGCTGGAGGGCACCACGGTAGCGCGGGCCACCCTTCACAACGAAGACTTTATCCGTGGTCTGGACCTGCATGTGGGGGATACCGTGCGGGTGCACAAGTCGGGGGGCATCATTCCGGAAGTGTTGGGAGTCGTGCTTGAGCAACGCCCCGAAGGCAGCACGCCGTATGCCTTTCCTACCCACTGCCCGGTGTGCGGTCATGAAGCCGTGCGGCACGAGGGCGCTGCGGGCACCTTCTGCACCAACCCTGCCTGCCCGGCCAAGAGTACCCTGCGGGTCCGGTATTTCGCTTCCCGGGATGTGATGGATATCAAAGGCCTCGGCGAGCGGCTTGTCGAGCAGCTGGTGGACGCCGGGCTGGTCCGGGACCCCGCGGACCTGTATGCCCTCACGGCCGAGCAGATCGAGCACCTGGAAATGGGCGAGACCACCACCGGAGGCGTGCGGCGGGTTGGACGGAAAAACGCGGAGAAGCTGGTCGCGGAAATCGAAGCCAGCAAGACGCGGGAGCTGTGGCGCGTGTTCCGCTCCCTGGGACTGCCGTACGTCGGAGAGGGCACGGCGACCCGGATTGCGCGCGTGTACAGGAGCCTGGAAGATATCCGGCAGGCGTCGGTGGACGATCTGGCGCGGATTCCTGATGTGGGCCGGCAGGTGGCAGAAGGCATCGTGCAGGGGCTGCGGGACGCAGACATGTGTGCGTACCTGGACCGTCTGACGGCTGCAGGCGTTCAACCCACGCCGAGTGTGGATGTTCGCGTCGGGGAACAGCTCGCGGGGCTGACGTTCGTGGTGACGGGAACGCTGAGCGTGCCGCGGGACGTCATTAAGCTTCACCTGGGGCAGTACGGCGCACGCGTAAGCGGCAGTGTGACGAAAAAGACCAGTTATCTGATTGCGGGGGAGGACGCCGGCAGCAAACTGGAGAAGGCCACAGAGCTGAAGGTGCCGGTACTGGACGAGGCAGGGTTGCAGAAGCTGCTCGCGGAAAAGGGCGCGCCGCCCCTTCCCTGAGCAGGAACGGGGCAGCGCGGCCGTCATGATGTAAGTGCCTGGGCGAATACCTTTTTTGCATTCCCGCACGCGGGCCTGAGTCGCGACGACGCGGCCTCAGGCCGCGGTCAGTCACTTTATTGGCGGTGTTAAGAGGCGACACCGTTGCTACGTGGCTGGTCACCAGCACGCTGCAGCCCGGAATCGCCACGCTGCTCTTGAGTGTGCCGAACAACGCTAAAATGCTTGTGCCAGACACATTCTTCCAGGCGGTGGTACCGGTGTCCGGAGCGGCCTGGTCGTCGTGCGCCACGGATCGCAAGTCGAAGCCCAGTTTCTTGAACTACGTGCGGTTCTCGTTGACCGCTAGCCGGGCTCCGTGCTTGAGCTGCAGGCCTATGTCTGGCTGCGGGGGCCAGACAGCGGTGACATTGTGGCGATCTTGAGGGTGATCTGAGCACCAGTGGAGCCGGGCAGCAGATACGGTGACCAGGGCGGCACGGTTCAAGAGGTGACCTCCGGAGTGGCGAGTTCTTCCTTCGTTCGGACGCCGTCTACCAGCCGCCAGATACCCAAGGGATTGGCGCTGTGCAATTCGGCAGGCAGCAGTGAATCGGGAAAGTCCTGGTAGGCGCACAGGCGGCTGAAGCGCTCGATGGCGCGGGTGCCCACACTGGTGCTGGCGCCGTCACTGGTGGCCGGGAAGGGGCCACCATGAACCATCGCGTGGCCGACCTCCACTCCTGTAGGAAAGCCGTTCAGGATGAGCCGGCCTGCCTTTTCGCGCATCACGTCAAGCACGTCCTGCCACGCAGGCAGTTCGCTGGGCAGCGCGTGCAGCGTAGCGGTCAGCTGGCCCTCAAGCTCGCGCAGGACGCCAGGCAGTTCCGAGTGGGTGCTGTACCGCACCGCCAGACTGACTGGACCAAACACCTCATGGGCCAGCTCCGGGGAGGCGGACAGGGCAGCCAGAGGCACCGAGTACAGCTGACTATGAATGTCGGCATCCTCTCCGGTGGCCCTCTGAAGCGTCATCACCTCCGGGTGACCGGCAAGGGCGGTGGTTCCGGCCACGTACGCGTCACGGATGCCCGCCGAGAGCAAGGTGCAGGCAGGACCCTCCCGCAGGCGCCCGGCCACTTCTTCCAGCAGCGCGTCCCCGGCCTGACCCTCCGGCACGAACAGCAGGCCTGGCTGGGTGCAGAGCTGTCCTCCCGAGCCGCTGATGCTGGCGGTCAGGCCTGTGACCAGGGCCGTACCTCCAACCTCGAGAGCGGCCTCGCTCAGCACCACCGGGTTGACGCTGCTCATTTCGGCGAACACGGGAATCGGCACCGGTCGGGCCTGGGCAGCGGCCATCAGCGCCAGACCTCCGCCGCGCGACCCAGTGAAGCCCACCGCCCGGATGGACGGGTGACGCACCAGGGCCAGGCCGATCTCGAATCCGTCGTCATAGATCACACTGAACACGCCGGGGGGCATTCCGGTCTGCTCAGCGGCCCTTTTCAAGGCGCGGGCCGCGACCTCTGAGGTCGCAGGATGAGCTGGGTGGGCCTTGGCAACCACCGGACAGCCCGCCGCCAGTGCCGAGGCAGTGTCGCCCCCTGCCACGCTGAAGGCCAGCGGAAAATTGCTGGCACCGAAAACTGCCACAGGCCCCAGGGGAACGCGCAGGCTGCGCACGTCAGGCTTGGCGGGGACGCGGGCCGGGTTGGGCCGGTCAAGGCGGGCGTCCACCCAGGATCCTTCCCGCACGAGGTCCGCAAACAGCCGCAGTTGGTTGGCGGTACGGGCGAGCTCACCACGCAGGCGAACCTCGGGCAACGCAGTTTCCTCCCCGGCCCGCGCAACCAGTTCATCCCCGTGTATGACGACCTGGTCGGCGGCGGCGCTCAGGAACTCGGCCCGCCGCTGTCCCGGCAGCCTGCCGTAAGGCAGAGCAGCCTGCTGCGCCAATTCCACCGCCTGATGCAGTTCCTCCAGCGAGGTGACGGGGAAGCGCCCGGGGAGTGGCTTGCCTGTGGCTGGATTGACGGCCTGAAACGTCCGGGGCATGCTCATACCAGCGCAGGCTGCCGCGCGGCGGCCTGCTGGACGATCTGGCGCACCTCGCCAATCTCCTCAGGGGCCAGAGACAGACGTGGGGCGCGCACCTGAGCGCTGCCATGCCCGGTTTCCTCCTGCACCTGCTTGATAAGCTGCACGAACTTGATCCCGGTGTCGAGCCTCAGCAGCGGCAGGAACCAGCGGTAGAGTTCAGTTGCCTCTGCCAGCCGCCCTGCGCGGGCCAGATCGAACAGGCGCACGCTCTCGGCAGGGTACGCGTTGACCAGCCCGGCAATCCAGCCGGTCGCTCCTGCGAGCACCCCTTCAAGCAGCAGGTCATCCACGCCCACCATCAGCTCCACGTGTGCAGGTAGGGCGGCGGCCAGCGCTGTCGCGCGGCGCACGTCGGCGCTGGACTCCTTCACGGCACGGACGTTGGGGTGGTCGCCGGCCAGTTCCAGAATGTGGGCCGGCAGGAAGTCGGTGCGGTAGGCGATGGGATTGTTGTAGAGGATGACCGGCAGTTCGGTGGCGCTGATGACGGCTGCCATGTGCGCCTTCATCTCGCGCCAGTCACTGGTATAGACGTAGGGCGGCAGAACCATCAGGCCCTGGCACCCCACGTCGCGGGCTGCCCTCGCGAGGCGGACGGCACCCTGCGTGCTGAGGCTGCCGATGCCGGGAATGACCGGCGCGTCGCCCAGCGCGTCCACCAGGGTTTCCAGAATGGCAATCTTTTCGGATTCCTCCAGGGTATTGCCCTCGCCCAGCGAGCCGAGCGGCACGATGCCGCGGCTGCCTTCGCGCATCATCCACCGGGCGTGATCGCGCAGGAAGGCGTGGTCCACACTGCCATCCTGATGAAACGGGGTCGTGATGGCGGGAAAGACCCCTTCAAAAAATTTCGGTTGCGTCATGCTGTTTCCTCCTTGAATAAGGGAATAGGGGCGGGTGATGGTGGGCCTCGGAGGGGCCGGGGCGGGTCGGTGTGCGGTTGGGCACGCGGCTCGGCGGCCTGCAGGAGCTCAGAGATGGGCACAGGGGTAAGCGGCGGGCGAAGGCCGGTCACCGTCCAGCCGTGCAGCGTGGTGGTGGCTGGACCGCAGACCCGGCCCTGGCAGGCGCCCATCCCACAGCGCGTCTGCAACTTTGCGTCTGCCCAGGAGGTGCATCCTTGAAGGTCACGCTGGCGCACGTCCTCGCAGCGGCAGACCACGGTGTCGGGACCAGGCAGGTCACGCAACTCGGGACGCAGGGCAAAGGACTGTTCAAGCGCTGCCTGGAAGGCGCGCTGACGCTCTACCTGCCCGGCCACATCGCCCAGCCGCCTGACCTGTCCGGTAGCCGCGCAGCCGGCCACAAAGCCTTCGAGCAGCGCCTTGTCCACGCCACCGACCCCCGTTACCTCTCCCGCCGCGTAAATTCCCGGGCGACTGGTTTGTTGCCAGGCGCTCACCTGCACCGCCCCAGTCCTGTTCAGTGCGCACCCCAGCAGTTGGGCCACGCGCGTATCAGGCACCAGCCCGAAGCCTGCCGCCAGCCAGTCGCACGCCAGAGTCAGGTCGCGCCCCGCACGGCGCAAGGTCACCGCTTCCAGGCGGCTGTTCCCGCTCGCGCGCAGCGGGTAGGTGCCGGGCCAGTACGGCACACCGCGCAGGCTGGCCGCCAGCTTCAGGGCTTCTGCGCTTTTACCGGGAAGGCGGCTGGCGCTCAGGCCGAAGCGGATCAGGCCGGACCAGCGGGCCTGCTCAGCAACGGCGACGACACGCGCGGCTCTCTCCTGCAGACTGGCCGCCACTGCCAGCAGCAGTGGCCCGGAACCGGCCACCACCACCCGCTGACCGCGGACGTCCAGACCGCACTTGGTCATCGCCTGCAGGCCGCCTGCTCCGACCACGCCCGGCAGGGTCCAGCCCGGAAAGGGCAGGAAGCGTTCGGTGGCCCCAGTGGCCAGGATGACCGTGTTTGCCCGCACCCAGCACAGATTCTCCGGCGTGGACACGACCAGCGTGTGCCGGCTTCCGTTCAGTGGCTCTGCGAAACTCACCTGCGCCTGGCTCAGGATCTGGACCCCCAGGCCGCGCACCTCGCGCAGCAGAGCCGCCGCGTGGCCGGGCTGCTCTTCCCTGAGGCCGCGCCAGATCTGCCCGCCCGGACCCGGAGAGGCGTCGAGCACCAGGACTTCCGCTCCACCCTCGGCGGCGCAGCGGGCAGCAGTCAGCCCGGCGGGACCGGCACCCACCACCACCACGTCGGCGGAGCGTTCAGCCCTCACCGCGCACCTCCGGCAGACGTTCGACCAGCATGTTGTCCCTGGCCGGGGTCAGGCACGTGTAGACCAGAACGCCGTTCACGAGGGCGCGGCACTCCGAGCAGATGCCCATTCCGCACAGCGCCCCGCGGACCTCGCCGCTGAGGCTGCGCCGCGTGACGTGCAGTCCCAGGTTCTGCAGGACGGAAAGAACGCTGGTTCCTTCGCCTACAGTGACCCGCTGGGCCTCTACGGTCAGTTCAGGCATGGTGACCCCCCGCCGCGAACCGTTCCAGGCCGAGCGCGGCCCCCGGCAGCGGCGAAGGCTGTCCAGCCAGGTGTGCCCTGAGCAGTTCCGCTGTCGCCAGTGCGGTCGTGATGCCCAGACCCTCGTGCCCCACAGCGAGGTAGACGCCTGGCCGGTCCGGATGAGGTCCCACGATGGGCAGATGGTCAGGCGACGCGCTGCGCTGCCCGGTCCAGATCCGCAGGGCATTGACCTGCGGAAGATCAGGAAGAAATTCAGCGGCCTGGCCCAGCATCCGGCGCAGCAGCGGCCAGTCGATCTGTTTGTCCATCTGCCCGAACTGGCGGCTGGAGCCGATCAGCAGTTGACCGGTTGGGCGCGGCTGGACGTTAAAGGCCACACTGTCGGTCTCGGTGCCGTGCGCACTTTTCAGGTAGCCCAGTTCGACGAGCTGATGGTTGACCTTCAGGGAGGTGCGCTCGGTGATCAGCAAATGTCCTTTGCGGGGCCGCAGGGGCAGTTCGGGCAGCAGGGCCGAGGCGTCTGCGCCGCCCGCGACAACCACCAGGTCGGCACTCAGTGTCCTGCCATCTGTCAGACGCACGCCGCGCCCATCCAGTGCGACGACCTCACCCTGCACGACTTCGGCCCCCGCCCGCTCGATCAGGAAGCGGGCAACCACCGGGGCATAGACCACGGCGTCGTCCGGCACGCGCAGACCACCTGCCAGACCCGGCCGCAGGGACGGCTCGTGGCGGGCGAGTTCTGCGGCGTCCAGCATGGTGGCCTCGCGCCCCGCCGAGAGATACTGCTGCTGCTTGGGCCGCACGCCCAGCAGTTCCTCTTCGTCGCTCGCCACCCACAGGGTGCCGCAACGCCGGTAGTCGGCCTGGGGTGGAAGCTGCGGCGCCAGGGCCTCCCACAGCTGCAGACTGAGGCTGGTCAGCGCGAGTTGGGTCGGGCTGTCATCCATCACAACCAGGTGGCCCATCCCCGCTGCTGTGGAGCCCCCGCCAACGGTCCCCGCTTCGATCACGGTCACCTGCCAGTTCTGGCGGGCCAGGGCGCCGGCGCAGGCCGCTCCAACCATGCCAGCGCCAACCACGACGCCGTGCGGCTGCTTCACCCTCTCACCACATCCGGCGCGTCCGCGCGGATGCCCCACGCAAAGGGATCGCCCGGCTGGACGATCAATTCCCCTTCCGCCGTGATAAAAGCCTGGCCGGTGATGGTGGGGCACAGGGCGCCGCCGTGCCAGTGGTACTGGCCCTCGAACTCTGTGCCAATAACGCTTTGCTGCACCCAGCGCTGTCCCGGCGCCAGGAGTCCGTCCGCTGCCAGACAGGCCATCTTGGCGCTGGTGCCGGTGCCGCATGGGCTGCGGTCATATGCCTTCCCAGGGCACAGCACGAAATTACGTGACACGCCGTCCACGTGACCGAACAGCTCGATATGGTCGATCTCGGCTCCGTCTGCACCGGTGATCCCCGCCGCCTCCAGCGCCTGACGGACGCGCCAGGCATGGTCGGTCAAGGCTTCCACATTGGCGACGGTGAGGTCCTGATCCCCCGAGTCCGTCAGGAAAAACCAGTTGCCACCCCAGGCCACGTCTCCCCGCACCTCGCCGATGCCGGGCACCACAACGGTGACTCCCTGGCTGTGGCGGTAGGCAGGGACATTCTGCACGCTGACCCGTCCGTCTTCGTGCAACGTGGCTGAAACGACCCCTACAGGGGTGTCGATGCGGTGTTCTCCGGGTTCGATGCGGCCCAGGTAGGCCAGGGTAGAGACCAGGCCAATGGTGCCGTGGCCGCACATATTGAGCGGTCCGACGTTGTTGAAGAAGATCACGCCCGCGGCGCAGTCGGGCGCACGGGGGGGAAGCAGCAGGGCACTGACCAGCACGTCGTTGCCGCGCGGCTCGTTGTTGATCAGACTGCGCCAGGCGTCGAAGTCCCTGGACAGAGCCTGGCGCTGCTCGGCCAGCGTCGCGCCGGGAATCGCAGGAAAACCGTCCAGGACGATGCGCGTGGGTTCACCCGCGGTATGCGAATCGATGAATTTCAAGCGCCGCTGTACGCGCACCGGGCTGGATTGAGACATGACTCCACCATAGGCAAGCGGGGTGCAGGTGTCTTGTACAGATTCGTAGTGCGGCGTGACGCTTTCTGCACAGTGCAGTGGGCCCAGGCGACCCGGATCTCCTGCGGTGTCCTGCGCGCATTGGGCACGAGACCCGAAAGTCAGGAGGATTGCGGCATAGTAATTACGGAGGACGACGTGCGGCCATCCCCCCTGCCTGAAGAATTCAGCACACCGGGCCTCCTGACTCTGCTGGAGCTGCTTCATTTCCTTCCGGATACGGTCGCCTTCATCAAAGACATTCAGGGCCGGTACCTGTATGGCAACGATACTCTGCTTCGCCGGCTGCGCCTCAGCGACCCAGGTGCCTTAACTGGCAAACAGGCCAGTGACGTTTTCCCGGCCGCTCTGGGCCAGAGTTACACCCAGCAGGATCTGGTGGTTCTGACTGGAAAGACACTCACGGAGCACCTCGAACTGCACCTTTACATGGGGGGACGGTCGGGCTGGTGCCTGACCACCAAGCGCGTACTGACCACGCCCGGTGGTCAGGTGATCGGACTCATGGGCATCTCTCGGGACCTCCCGGTGTCTCCCAGCAGCGGGTCGGCACTGTCTGAAGCGGTGACCTTTATCCATGACCACTACGCTCAGCCGCTTCAGATCGCGGCGTTGGCACAGCGGACCCAGATGAGCCTGCTGACCTTCGAACGCCAGATTAAGCGGGTATACGGTGTGACTCCCAGTCAACTGCTGATTCGTGCCCGGGTCGAGGCCGCGACCAGACTGTTACAGACCACGGACTTGCCTGTAGCCCGGATTGCTGTCGAGTGCGGATACTTTGACCACAGTGCCTTTACCCGGATCTTCCGGGCAACAGTTGGTGTCACTCCGCGCCAGTATCGCCTGCTCTTTCACCAGGAAGGCCTGAATTCAGGAGCCTGACTGACGGTCCTTTTTCCAAGGAGCCGGCGTACGGGCTGGCTGCGCGTCTATCTCAGGCAGAGCATAGGCGGCACCGCCGCGGGCTGGGATGCCTCAGGAGTATCCAGCGTTCTGGCGACCAACCATTGTCGTCGCCGGGAGGACAGCTGTGAAATGCGCGTTGTGGAGCGCTGAAACGCAGATGCTGCCTGGCTGACGAGACTATTCCCGGAACGCGGCCTGACTTTCGGAGGTGTGACCTCCTGCAACTGGAGCCGGACATGCTGAGGTCTACGCCCAGGGATGCATACACATGGCACTCAAGGAAAGGGAAAAGTAGCGTGTGAGACGGAATATCAGGAATCCGTGCGGCGGGTTTGACATAGGGTGAATACCGTTCTATATTAAAGAAATCAAGGCGGCCTTCGGGCCGCCTTCTTCTTGTAAATCTGGCCCAGCGAGATGTAGAGCATGGAAGTGTACGGTCAGGTGAAGGTGCCCAGGGGGCCGACGTTACCGTGTTCTTGGGAAGCCACCCACCTCTGCGCTCACAGGTGCAAAGGGTGTTGCCGGCACGCAGAAGTTATACGCGTACCTGCGCACGAACCTTTCCCTCTTTCTCGCTTGGCGGGAAGAGTACCGTGAACAACACCGCAAATGGCAGCGTGACCACCGGCCAGATCATCAGCGTCAGCACGATCGCGCTCAGGTGGGTGGCCGCATGCTCACTGTCCTCGTAGGTGTGGCCGGTCCATGCTGACGGGGAAGGTAATGAACACGAGCGGCAAGGTCAGGCAGGCGTACACGTGCAGACCATGCGTAATCTGCTGACGCCACCGCACCGGGCAGCGGAGCCACGAGGCCCGGGTGGTGAGGTACATGCTGAGAGGGCCTAAGAAAAGCCGTATCAGGGGGTACAGCACGTCGGTGACGTCGGGTGGCATGATTCCAGACTCCATGCGTCGGAAAGTTATCGCCTCCGCATATGGCACCCTCAAACGCGGAGTCTCAGAGCGTGACGCCATTCCTGTACGATCCTCAGTTCTGCGCGCGCTTTTTCCAGTAGGGCTTCTGTGAATTGCACATCCAGCCGGTATTTAGCCTCAACCTGATCCAGCCCGGTCATCTCAAGGTCCATATGCCACCCGCGTCTCAGGCTTGCGGGTGACAGGTCAGCCAGGCGCAGGCAGACCTCGCGTTACAAATCTTCTGCTCCCCGCCGTCTCCCTATGTCGCCGTGGTGCATCCTCAAACCGGGCAGATCGTGCGGGGTCTCAGAATGTACATCTCTGCCACCAACAGGAAACTTTCTCGGCAAAGGCAAGAGCTGCCCTGGACCCGGCACGAACAGGAATGGAATTGGGGAAATACCCTCTCGGGACCGCGTACACCCGGTGACTCTACGACGGCCTAAACCCTGTCGCATGGCGTCGCGTAGCCTCACCTGTCTTAAGGCGGGCAAATGAGGCATCGGTGGGGAGAAGACCATGGAAACATGACTCGTGCCCTGGGAAACCGTTGATATCAGTAGCGTCTGGGAAGGAGATACCGTCCGAGTGGATGGAGGCGAGCCGTTCATCGTGCGGGAGCTCATCGCCCGAAGGTTCTCTACCCTCCTGGTCATCGACGAACACCACCGCCGACGGGATATTCACGAGCCGCGCATCCTGGAACGCCGGAAAGTCGAGGCTGTCCAGGGCGCCCTTCTGCTCTCCTGATGGGGCAGCAGATACCCTGGGCCGGTTCTGATCCGTGAATGCAGGCGTCAACGGTTCTGGCGGCCCTTCATTACATTCAGGTTGACCTGGTCCCGGGAACCTGGAGCGAGAGGATCGGCATAAACACAGATTAGTAGCGACAGCGGTTCATAGCGTGACTCAGCGTTCACGCACGGATTACAGTTGAGGTCAGCCCCAGGCTCACTTAAGGAGGTCGCATGAAACACCGTCAGCTCGCTGGACTTGTTCTTGCTGCAAGTGTTGCTCTGGGCAGCGGTGCGGTCGCCCAGAACGGCAATCCAAGGAACATGGGGACCTGTTCCCGTGCCTTTGCGCACGTGGGCCTCCGGCCCCTGTTGAATGACTTCATGCGCGATATCGCAACCCTGAACAGGGTACTCATGGGCGCTGTCGTGTTGTACCTGGCTCATGGCGGCGGCAATTGTCGCAACTGATCTGGTCTTGAACCCTCGTCCAGGGTTGCCTGGTGTCTCGCTCAAATAGTGTGCAACTTGCCTGGATGATGTCTGGGTGGCCACCCACTCACGCCTGGATCAATAAAGTGCGTCTGATAACCGTCAAGGTCAGCCTTTTGCCAGGCGACGCACCATCAGGCGGATCATCACTTCATAGATGAGGTTCTCCGCTGTTTCGGCCAGCGCTTCGTACTCCTTGGCCACGCTTCTGGACTCCCTCAGCCAGGCAGAGGTGCGCTCTACGACCCAGCGGCGCTTCAGCATCACGAATTCCTTGGGCATCTCCACGACCCATGGAGGTCCGTCTTTGGGCACTCAGAGGCGCTGCCAGCCCAGCCCGGGCTGCTTCACGATCTCCAGGGTCCAACCCAGGTGTGTCGTGCTTCATACCGAGTTTTCCGGTGTACCCCGGGTCGGCCTGTTGGTGCTGCATGCGGGGAAACACGTTGTGCAGTATCCGCGGGGGGAGGACCGCGCCCGCGCCTCCTTTGAATGTCCGCCCCGTGCACTTTGACGGCCATGACGAGCTCCGGCGCGTTGCCAGGAAGATGACGCTTGCGTCCCTTCACCTTTTTGCCCCCGTCAGGCACACAGGGTCCGCCGGCTTTGGCGGTTTTGACGCATAGACTGTCGAGGATCACAGTGCCATGTGAGGCTGTGCGTCCTTCCCGGAGCCTCCATATTCGCTGAGAGTGGCAGACCGTCTGCCACGGTGGAAAATCATGCGGCATTGTCTGTCAGGCTACGGCCGCCATGTACAACAGAGAAGATGCCGTCCAGGATCTCTCGCACAGACTACAAACGGAAGCGGCCGGCTGGAGCCTCAGGAGGGAGAAGTGCTTGAATCATGTTCCACCCGGCATCGGTGTGAGGATGACCCGATATGGCGTAGATGGAGATAAGCCCTCACGATAGGAGGCACCATCATGACTGATCGCAGAATCCACACCGCCGAGTTCAAGCGAGACGCAGTGCAGCTTGCTCGAACGAGCGGCAACCTGTCGGGCACCGCGCGTGACCTGGGCATCAACAGCTCCCTGCTGCGCAAATGGATGAATGCTGAGCAGGAGAAGGGCGAGTTGGCATTCCCTGGTCAGGGCAAACAGCTCCTCACTCCAGAGCAACAGGAGATACAACGGCTTCGCAAGGAGAACGAAATCCTGCGACAGGAGCGCGAGATCCTAAAAAAGGCGGCAGCCTTCTTCGCCAAAGAAACCACACGCTGAGGTATGAATTCATCCAAGATCAACGCCCCGAGTACCGCCTGGACCTGCTGTGCCGGGTGCTGGAGGTCTCGGTGAGCGGGTACCACAGCTGGCGAAGAAGGCCGATCTGCGACCGCAAGGAAGAGGATGCGCTGCTCGAGCAGCGCATCCAGGAAGTGCATCAACGTAGTAAACGCCGCTATGGGGCGCCACGCATTCACGCGGAGTTGCACGCTGGAGGAGTGCGCGTGTCCCGCAAGCGGGTGGCGCGTCTGATGCGTGCCAGTGGTCTGCGGGCCAAGGGAAAGCGCCGCTGGGTGCGGACCACGGAGAGCAGTCACACCATGGCCGTCTGCCCGAACCTGCTTGAGCGGCGGTTCGAGGTCTCGCAGCCGAACCAGGTCTGGGCGTTGGACCTGACGTATCTGCCCACGAAAGAGGGCTGGCTGTATCTCGCAGTCACCTTAGACCTGCATTCGCGAGCCGTGGTGGGTTACGCGATGGACATGCAGATGCCAGCCACCTTGCCACTGGCGGCCCTTCAGATGGCTGCTGGCCGACGTCTTCCGCCACCAGGCCTCCTTCATCACAGCGACAGGGGCAGTCAATACGCGAGTGGCATCTTTCAGGCAGAACTGGCCCGCATGCGGGCCAGGGGCAGTATGAGTCGTAAGGGGGATTGTTGGGACAACGCCGTGGTGGAAAGCTTCTTCAGCTCCCTGAAAAGGGAGTTGCTGGAGGACACCATCTTTGAGACCCGGGACGTGGCCCGACAAGCCGTATTTGAATTCATCGAGGTCTTCTACAACCGTCAGCGTCGTCACTCGTCTCTTGGGTACTTGACGCCCCTGGAGTTCGAACGCCAAGCTACAGCTGCTTAACTTCAGCTACGCAATATCGGGCCAGGCCCAGTGAGACCATCTGGGCATGCAGTCCGGGCTATGGACGTACCAACTCCAACTGATCGTGCGCCATGTTCTACCTGGGCAGAACATACGCCAGCATGTTCTTCGGACGCACTTTAACGGACCACGGCTTTTATCCCCGCTGGTCGTTGTTCAACCTCCGTTGATGACTGATCAGCTTCATTGGAACAGTCAATATTTAAATCTTCTGTCGCTCTAAGAAGTTGGTGTGCGCATATTCATGAAGACAACATACTCACGTCTAACTTCCAACTACGATGCTAAATAACCTCTTGCTCTGGCCGTTGCGCAAGGTGCGAGCGTTGATCTGAGAACGAGGTTCGGGGGCTGTATGTCAGCGTTGGATTATTCGTTGACACTTTGGGAACTAGAGTCGGAGCATGGAGAGAACAGCACGTATTACCGGATGCATCAGGACATTGTTGAAGTCACCACATGGGAGACGTTAGTTAAGCTCTGGCGTGCTGTTGGTTTCAGGATCAAGACTGCCTATTCCTGGACTGCTTCACACCTTCACATCGGACAGTCACACATCTGATAATCAAAATAAGGTTTTGGTACCGCACAGGCAGCACCCAGGCGGTTATGGAGTTCTCCATGACCGCAAGAGACGCGCCCGTGACGGGAGTTGCCGTGAGTTCGGTGCTTCTAACCCTGAAACTCCTGGTGACTGTCCGGCTTCTGAATGGCCTCGTCAGCACCGGAGCCCCGAACCCGGACCAGGTGACCCGTGTGCAGCTCACACGGGAGCTTCGCGCCCTGTCGGAATCGTCCACGATGGGCGCACAAGCTGCAGACCACATCAGCACACGGCTGACCGCGGCCCTGTCACGCGCTGATCAGGACGAGAACGCTCGCATATCCCCTTTGGGAACGCCAGGAAAGGAGAGGGATCGTCTTCACCTGACCAAGACTGTTCCGCCCAAAAGTGGGTCGCAGGGCGGGCCGAACCATGCTGGTCGGGAGATTCGTACCGCCACTCCCCCGCAGGATCAGGCGACCGGTTGAAGATTTCTCTGACATTGAAGCGGTCTTTCTGGGGCAGATGGTGCCGCCAGGTAAACGCGCTGAGCGTGTCGTGTGGTCCGGGAGGCGAGAGTGCTGGCGCCTCCCGATCAAGAAATTAAAAGAGGAGCTCAGCGTCTGAGCGCGTCTGGTGCTGACCGTCACCCGGCTGGCTACCCCACCGGCAACCATGGCTCCAGCACGGCGGACCAAGATTCGTTTATTCAATTCGTTGGTGGATGCCGGTCGGCCTTAAGCGCCTTTGGCACGATGCCCACCAGACACCGGCAACATCGCTTTACGGTCGTTCTTATCGCAGCACCTCTCTGGGAGACACAATGACAAACAACACGCCCGGTGCCGGTGAACCCATGCTTCCAGGAGGAGCCTTTACTCCACTACGAGTGATCGAAAAGCAGATCTACCGCGGCCCGAATGTGTACGGGCATGAGCACATGATCCGTGTCCAACTCGATCTGGGCGCTCTGAATGACACGGCGCCGGCAGCCATTCCTGGTTTTGTGGACCGCTTGATCGAATTGATGCCGTCCCTTGAGGACGGCGGGGCTGCATCTGACGGTGCGGTGCAGAACGATCCGGGCCTCGGGGCTGTGGCTGAACGCGTGGCCCGCGTCCTGCAGACCCTGGCTGGTCGGCCCATCGGCGTTGCGGAGCGTCGCCCCGCAAGAGCTCAACCGGGCGAGTACAACATGCTCTACCCCTACCACGAGGAGCGGGTCGGCCTCGTTGCCGGGGCGATTGCCCTGCGCCTGGTGGACAGCCTTCTGCCTGCGGACATGCAGGGCATCAAGGACGTGGAGGTGCTGCTCCCGAGAAGTATCAGCTCTATTGACCCAGACACGCCTTTTGATTTCATGGCAGAACTTGACGTTCTGCGCCGCCTCACGAAGCGTTTTACGCTGGGGCCAACTACCCAGTCACTCGTCAGTGAAGCGGAGCGCCGCGGCATTCCCTTTCTGCGGTTGGATGACGACAGCCTCGTGCAGCTTGGGTACGGCAAATACCAGCAGCAGGTGCGCGCCAGCATCACAAGCAAAACGTCATTTATTGCGACCGGCACCGCAAGCGACAAGGACCTCACCAAGCGGTTGCTTGACCGGGCGGGCCTGCCCGTCCCACAGGGCGCCGTGGTGCGTACGGTAGACGAGGCGGTGCGGGTCGCCCGGCGCCTGGGTACGCCGGTCGTGACCAAACCGCTCGATGGCAACCATGGGCGGGGGGTATCGCTGAACCTCTCCACCCCGGAGCAGGTGCGTCACGGTTTCGAAGAAGCGCGGCAGCACAGCCGGGAGGTCGTGGTTGAGCAGTTTTTCACGGGAAATGACCACCGCGTTCTGGTGATCAATGGGGACGTGGCCGCCGTGGCTGAGCGCATCCCCGCGCACGTGGTGGGTGACGGGCAGCGCAGCATCGCGGAACTGGTGGAAGCCGTCAACCTTGATCCCCGCCGCGGCACCGGCCATGAGAATGTGATGACCCGCATCACCATCGACCCGCACGTGCTGGAACTGCTTGCCCGCAGCGGCCTGACGCCGGAGAGCGTGCCGGCAGCGCATGAACGCGTTTTCCTGCGTGACACGGCCAACATCTCCACCGGCGGCACTGCTGTGGACCGCACGGACGTGATTCACCCGGACAACCGTACGATCGCCCGGCGCGCCGCGCAGGTTATTGGCCTGGACGTGGCCGGCATTGACCTGATCAGCCCCGACATCTCACAGTCGGTGCACGAGACAGGTGGCGCGATCGTGGAAGTCAACGCGGCGCCCGGGTTCAGGATGCACCTGCAGCCTTCGGAAGGTCAGCCGCGGAATGTGGCGTCACCCGTTCTGAGCATGTTGTTTCCCAAAGGCACCCCTTGCCGCATGCCGATCATTTCGATCACCGGCACCAACGGGAAAAGCACCACCGCACGCATGGTCGCGCACATCATGCGGCACGCCGGGAAAGTGACGGGCCTGACCACCTCGAACGGCATCTACGTGGATGGTGAGCAGATCCTCACCGGCGACACCACTGGCCCCAAAAGCGCGAAGGTGATCCTGAGTGACCGGAACGTGGAGGTGGCCGTTCTGGAAACGGCGCGCGGCGGGATCCTGCGTGAAGGCCTGGGGTTTGACCGCTGCGATGTGGGCGCGGTCCTGAACATCCAGCCGGACCACCTGGGCGTCAAAGGAATCGACACGGTCGAGGACCTCGCGTGGGTGAAGTCGCTCATTGTGGAGGTTGTGACAGATTCCGGCACCAGCGTGCTGAATGCTGACGATCCTTTGACGTGGGCCATGCGTCACCAGGCCCGCGGACGGCTGGCGCTGTTCTCCATGCAGGGTGGACCAACCGCGCCGGAACATCTCCGGGCACACATCGCTGACGGTGGCCTGGCCCTTGTCCGGGAAGGCACCGTGGTGGGCGACGAACTTGTCCTGTACGAGGATGGTCAGCGCACGCCCCTTATGCGCGCCCGGGACATTCCTGCGACGCTGGGGGGTTTTGCGAAAGTCAACATTCAGAACGCGCTTGCGGCCGCGGCCATGGCGGTGGCCCAGCACATCGAACTGCCTGTGATCCGCGCGGCGCTGAGTAGCTTCTCAACGTCATTCGAGCAAAGCCCCGGACGGTTGAACCTGTACGACGGTCACCCCTTCCGGGTGCTGCTGGACTACGCGCATAACCCGTCGGGCCTGGAATACCTGGGGGATCTGGTGGCGCACCTGCGTCCCGCACGCGGCCGCGTGATTGGTGTGCTGGGTGTGGCTGGGGACCGCCGGGACGCAGACATGCGGCAGATGGGCGAACTGGCTGCCCGGGCCTTTGATGAGCTGATCATTCGTGAGGACGACCTGCGCCGGGGCCGCCCGGCAGGAGAAGGCGCCCGTCACGTGGCCGAAGGGGCCCTCGCCTCGGGTTTTCCCGCGGAACGGCTGCACACGATCCTGCCTGAACCTGAAGCAGTCAGTGCTGCGCTGAGCATGGCGCGGCAGGGGGACCTTGTGGTGATTCTCGTGACGGAAGTCGAGGCGACGTGGCAGCAGATTCGCGATTACCAGCTGTCGCCGGCCCAGGCTGGAGGCCTCACCCAGGGCACACTGCACTAGACAGTCAGCCCTGACTGAAGCAGGTGACCTTGGCAGGCAAACCGGCAAGGCCCTGCCGTCCGGTCAAGCACGGGGCATGGGGTTCGGCCGGCATCTAGACTGTTCAGGTGATAACGCTTGAGGACGTTCGTGGAGCCGCCGGGAGGCTTGCGCCGCACATCCACCGCACGCCGGTCCTGTCGTCGGGATCGCTTGACCGCCTGCTGGGCCGCGAACTGCTCTTCAAGAGCGAGCACCTGCAGAAAACCGGCAGTTTCAAAGTGCGAGGGGCGCTGAACGCTGCGCTCCAGCTCGGGGGCCCGCGCGGCCTGGTGACCCTGTCGAGCGGGAATCATGCACAGGGCGTGGCTTTCGCTTCACGCGTCCTGGGTGTTCCGTGCGTCGTGGTGATGTATGAAGACGCCAGCGAGACGAAAAAGGCGGCGGTGCGTTCCTACGGCGCAGTGGTCGTGGACGAGGGCGTCAGCCGCCTCAACGGCGAGGAGCGCGTGCGTACCATTGCCGAAGAACGGGGCTTTCACTACATCCACGCTTACGACGACCCACACGTGATGGCGGGCCAGGGAACGCAGGCCCTGGAATTCACGGAGCAGACGGGCGCGCCGGACGCGGTTCTTGTCGCAGTGGGCGGTGGAGGCATGATCAGTGGCATCGCGACCGTCATTAAGACGGTTTGGCCAGAAACGCGCGTCATCGGCGTGGAGCCCGAGGCAGGCGACGATACGCGCCGCAGCCTCCTCGCAGGTGAGCGGATCCGGCTGGAAGCGCCGCCCCGCACGGTCGCGGACGGCGTACAGACCATGATGCCCGGCGCGCTGACATTCCCCGTTGTCCAGAAGCACGTGGACGAGGTGCTCGCCGTGCGCGAGGAGAGCATCGTGGAGGCGCAGCGCCTGATGATGCGCCACCTCAAGCAGGTCGTGGAGCCCACTGCAGGCCTGCCTCTTGCGCCACTGCTGGAAGGCGCCGAGCTCCCGCAGCGGCTGGGCCTGTTTGTCTGCGGCGGTAACTGGCTGCCCTGACAGACGAGGCGTGGTAGAACCTCCTTCATGTCACGCCAGAGCTTCACTCCCGAGCATGCCCCGGCAGCCGCGGGACCCTACTCGCATGCCGTCCGCATTGGTCCCTTTGTTCACACGGCGGGTCAGGTGGGGGTTGACCCGGAGACCCGCCAGCCCCGCGAGGGTGTGGAAGCGCAGACCCGCCAGGCGCTCGAGAACGTGCGCGCCGCCCTCGCGGCAGCCGGCGCCGGCATGGATGACGTGTTGCGCGTGGGCGTCTATCTCACCCGCGCCGAAGATTTCCCAGCGATGAACGCCGTATACCGCGAGTTTTTTGACGCGCCCTATCCGGCTCGCAGCACCGTATACGTGGGTCTCAACCCAGGTCTGCTCGTGGAAATTGACGCACTGGCCGTTCTCGAGTCCTGACGCCGCTCAGAACCGGCCCGGCCGAGGAGGCCCAGAGCCGAGAGGAGGCAGCTCCTGGCCACAGAGAGCACCCCCGCCAAGGTTCAGGCAGAAAGCGCCGCCGGTAGAGCCAGCGATGCTTCCTGCCTGAGCACGCGGTTTGACCTGCCTGCACCTTTTTGCTTGGAACACGCCGGGGCGATCTGATGTCCTGTGCACTTCACCTGACCCCGTTGCAAAGCCCATCGCTGCATCACCATAGCCGGGACATGTTCACGCCGGCCACGTTCCAGCGGCGCCAGGCACGCCTGCTGGTGCCACACTGAAAGGACCTATGCCTGACGCCCCCCTGCCCACCGTCCGCCTCGTCACCGACGGCGCCTGCTCCGGCAACCCTGGCCCTGGCGGCTGGGCCTGTATCCTCACGGCAGACACCCACACGAAGGAGTTGTCAGGTGGTGAAGGCCGGACCACCAACAACCGTATGGAACTTACTGCTCTGCTCGAAGGGCTGCGCGCGCTGAAAAAGCCTTGCGCCGTCCACGTGGTCAGTGACTCCCGCTATGTCATCGATGCCTTCGAGAAAGACTGGCTGAGCAACTGGCAGCGCAAGAACTGGAAGAACGTCAAAAACCCCGACCTCTGGCAGGCCCTCCTTCAGGCCGCCCAGGGGCACCGGTTGACCTTTGAGTGGGTTCAGGGGCATGCTGGTCACCCCGAGAACGAACGTGCCGATCA
This sequence comes from Deinococcus deserti VCD115, assembly GCF_000020685.1. Lineage (NCBI taxonomy): Bacteria > Thermotogati > Deinococcota > Deinococci > Deinococcales > Deinococcaceae > Deinococcus > Deinococcus deserti. The sequence goes on from NC_012527.1 coordinate 75,026, forward strand.
GCTCGCTGTGCAGGCTCGGGACGCGGCCGCGAAGTCACCCGGGCAACCTCGTTCGGGACCGGCGGGCGGTCTGTTCTGACAAGAAATCAGTGGCCGGCGGCTCTGAGGCCCTCATCTGTGCCATTCGCCCACGGCACTGACCGGCGGCCTGTCCGACTCTAGCCACCGCTCCGACGTACCCGTGAAGTGTGCCGCAGAGAACTTGTGCCCGCACAAGTCACGCGATGTGCGCCTGTTCGGGCAGAGTCTGCAGATCATCAGGGTCCAGGCCGGCGTCGGCTGCATGGCGAGCTGGCGGCACCGTTCCACACCATCGACTGACCGGCTGGCACAGGGGGCCTGCCGGGAATGTGGAGAACGGGGGGCAATTGACCCTGCATTCCTTAACGGGTGTTGGAAACATGCCATTGGTCCACACTTTTCCTGAGCTCCACCCTGAACGGTCCTTGTAAGAGCGCAGCCGCTATGCTGCGGCCGGTACGGAATCCCACCTGCTCTGGCCTGGGACCTGGCACTTCCTTACGGGAACCATGCCGGGAAACATTCCGCTGGACACTCTGCCCTATTTATTCATTAATGCATCCGCGTGAAACTGCGCGGACTGCCTGCCTCAACTGCACGCTAATGGAGCTTGATGTCCCCTACCCACGAAGACGCCCGCCTTGATGAATTGCACCGCTTCGGCATCCTCGATACTCTTCCCGAGCCGCAGTTCGACCGGATTGTCGCGCTCGCCGCCCGGTATCTGGATATGCCAGTCGCGGCAGTGTCGTTCGTGGACAAAGATCGTCAGTGGTTCAAGGCCCGGTTGGGGCTGGATGTCACCGAAACGCCGAAAAGCGAGTCGATCTGCGCTATCGCCATCCAGCAGGACAATGTGCTGGTCATTCCTGACGCCCGCAAAGACCCGCGCGTGAATGGTATGAAGTGCGTCATTGTTGACCAGCAGGTAGGCTTCTACGCTGGCGCACCGCTTCGCACCCCGGACGGGCATCACCTGGGAACCGTGTGCGTCATGGACGCCGTTCCCCGCTCGTTTACCCTGGAAGAGGAAGGCATCCTCCAGGACTTCGCGGCGCTGGTGATGGATGAACTGCGCCTGCATATCACGTTGCAGCAATTGGGTGATCTCGCGCTGCTCGATACCCTCACCAGCCTGCCCAACCGAACCAATTTCCGTCAGCGCCTCACGCAGGCCATGCGCCGAGCGACCCTGGACAGCTCAAAAGTGGTGCTGGGTCTGATGGACCTGGACCGGTTCAAGCTCATCAACGATACGCTCGGCCACGCCGCCGGTGACGAACTGTTGTGCCTGACGGCCAAGCGCCTGAGTGAATGCCTGGCGTCCAGTGACACGGTCGCGCGTATGGGCGGCGACGAGTTCGCACTGATTTTCAGCGATGTGGCCGTGCCGGCCGGCACAGAACGCATTCTGGCGCGCATTCGTGAGGCCTTCAGCACCCCGTTTGTGCTCGAGGATCAGGAGATCTACGTTCACTGGAGCCTGGGTCTGACCATCTTTCCGGACGACGCAGACCAGGTCGAAACTCTGCTGACTCAGGCTGACACCGCCATGTACCGTGCCAAGCGCGCAGGAGGCGGCCACGCATTTTTCAACGCTGAGCATGACCGGCGAACCCTGGCTGAGATGGCGCTGCTGTCCGGAATGCACCGCGCCCTGGAACGCAACGAGTTCCGGCTGCACTTTCAGCCGATTATCCACCCCATCAGCGGAGAGGTGACGGCTCATGAGGCCCTGATCCGCTGGGAAAGCCCGGGCGGCCTGGTGAGCCCCGCCGAATTCATCCCGCTTGCCGAAGTGTCGGGTCTGATCATCCCAATCGGACAGTGGGTTCTCCGTGAAGCGGTTCGTGCTGCTGCACGGACGCTTCGTGGGCATATTGCCGTGAATATCAGTCCTCTGGAATTTGCCCAACCGCAGTTCGTGGAGAACGTCACGCGGGTGCTGTGCGAGGAAGGTCTTGAACCGGGCCGGCTGATGCTGGAACTTACCGAAAACAGCCTGATTGACGCCCACCGTGGCCGTGACGTGCTTCGCGACCTGCGCGCGCTGGGAGTACGGGTGGCCTTGGATGATTTCGGGACGGGCTACAGCAGTTTTTCCGCCCTGGCAGGACTGCCGGTCGAAGTGCTGAAAATCGACCGTTCTTTCACCCTGCACCTTGGCACTGCCGGGCCAGAGGGCGTGAGGGCCGCTGAACTGGTGCGCGCCATCGTTGCGCTCGCACGCGCCTTTGGTCTGGACACTGTGGCCGAAGGCGTCGAGACACCCATCCAGGCCCAGCTTCTCACCGACCTGGGTTGCACGTTCCTTCAGGGCTACCTCTTTGGCCGCCCCAGCCCGCTGCCTGCTGCTGCGGGGGAGGAAGCGGTCATGCCAGCCATGTTCCGTACCACTGACCTGTAGGCCACACCCGAGCCTGTTTGTCGTGGCTGGCAGCGGTGTACTGGCCCCGGCACACCGCCAGGCGGCACCCTCATGACTAGAACGGCCGCACAGTTTCTCGTGGCGCCTTGACCCGTGCTTCCGAAGCGTCGAGCCCAACGGCCCATGCGCTTAGCCTCGCCACGCTCAATTGCCGGAGCTGGGTGTAGATCACGTTATGTCCTCCGAACTGTACGGGGACCGCTGACAAGGTGGATCCTCAGTCAGGGCAGAGACGTGATGTTCACGCGTGGGCTTTCCGGGAGTGCATGACGGCAGCATGATCGCCCAGAGTCCCGCAGATATGCCCCTGACACGTTGAGCAGCGTTACGGCGCTCGCGTTCGTCTCCACCGGTGTTTTCCGCAACTCAGGGTGCCGGTTGGCGCCTCCTTTTCAACACAGATGCCCAACAGGGGAGACCGAAGGGCATGCTTGCGCCGAAGTGATGAAGACACAGTGAACTGCCGGGCGCCTTGCGTTTTTGCGTGCAGGACAGCAATCCTGTGCGTGGGAGGTTCGATGACCTACACGTTGCGAGAGCTGCTTACCGACCCTGGCCTCTTTTCCACTCCACTGGAAGCCCGGCCTTCAGTGGAATGGGAAGAGCAGGAATGGTGTTGCGAATGCGAGCAGTATGTTCCAGAACTGGTGATGGACGTGTGTCTGGCGTGTCTGGAGATTCCGAGCCCGTGAGCCAGAGGATCAAACCGCGTCGCTGAGCCTGTGGAAGCACAAACAACTCGGAATCTGACCTGCCTTTGTGGAACATGATCAGCCGGACAAAAACGACAGGCGCTCGTCGCTTCTGGCGCGGATAGACGCGCTGAAACAGACAACAAAGCTTAAATAGAAGATGGAAAATTTTGACGCCAAATGATATTTAAATGAACTTGTATTTAGTGGAGTTTGGCAATGCAAATAATATTACTAACACTCTTTTCACAGAATTGATGAGGCGGCGTTTCATAGCGTAACCATGATAGGGGCAGTATGTTGACTCTTCTCCTGGCCAGAGCATTGTCTGCCACCAGATCTTTGGCTAAGGATCTGGGCGACCACGACGCCATGAAGCGCCTGACAGAGCTCAGCACCCAGCCTCAGCCGTTCCTGGTCAATGAGCAAGGCCAGCTTCTCCAGGAAATCACAGCAATTCACGGTCGCCTTAAAGCACAGATGCATGACAGCTGTCACGTCGCCCATTAAGACGTTCCCGATGAGGAAGCACAGGCGTCCGAGCTGGCCTGCATTTGTGAAACATGCGGTCGCCGAGGTGTGAACGGAAGTCATTCCGCCAGGGAAACCGGTGTCAGGAGAAGCGTCCTCTTGTGAAGTTCTCTCAACGTTTCAGGTGTTGCTCAGCAGGGGAGATCCCCATTGGACGACCATAGCGCGCAAGGGGAGCACCTACGGCCTATTCTGGCGCGCCGACCGCAGGCTCGCATGGGAGTTCCGTGTTTCAGCCTGTGCACCAATTAAAAACCAGCGTGATGCTTGATACCGGATGACGTTTGGAGTGACTGGCAAAGGACCCTGGTCAATGCCCTGGGCAAATAAGCTGGTCTCATTGGCCTGGACGCACCCAAGTCCATAGACAAGTAAAGGCTTCCCTGGACACTCTCATTCCAAATGATGTCATCAAACACTATGCCCGACCACGAGCACCACATAGCATCCGAGATCCAGGCGCTTCAGCAACAAATCAACACTCTGGAAGCCGACCTTCAGGCTTGCCAGCACCAGGGGATGACGCTGTTCAGCGAAGCGCCGGCACCCTACGTGCTGCTGAATTCTCAGGGCCGGATTCAGGATGTCAATCGTGCGGCCACAGGGTTGCTTGGTCGTCACCGTGAGGTTCTGCTGGGAAGACATTTCAGTCAGTTTCTGACTCCTGCGTCACAGGGATCGTTTGAACTGCTGCTCGGTCAGGCAGTTGGGCACGGACTCAGCCGCCGGGGCGAAGCGCAGCTGAATCATGCCGATGGGTCCATGTTTGATGTTCTGCTGGATCTCGACGCGGAACATATCGACGGTGAATTTCAGCGCTTCCGCCTCGTGATCACAGACATCACCGCGTATAAGCAGGCGCATGCCGGGCTGCTGGATAATACGGCGGCTCAGCAGGAGCAGCTGGAAGTACACAGCGCCCGGATCCGTGAGCTGAACCAGGAACTCGAGCAGATCGTTACCGTTTTTATTCAGCAACTCCACCTGCCGTTGACGCGCGCCCTGAATTTTCTTGGCCTGACGCGACGTGCGCTGGGAGAGGTGGCGGACGAAGTCAACCAGCCGCTGCTGAATACGGAACGAGCCGTCCAGCAGATAATCGCCCTGATGGCGTCTATAGAACGCTTCATGCAGATGCGCTCCATGCGTGTGCGTCTGCGGTCCGTCGACCTCAACAGCGTGCTGCGTGAAGTACGGAAACATTCCAGGCCGCTGATGGCCGACCGGAACATCGATATTACGAGCGAGCCGCTGCCGACGGTGCAGGGCGACTCCCGGGCGCTGTATCTGATTCTCGACGAGTACATCTCAAACGCACTCAAATTCACCAAGGAGAAGGACCCCGCCCGGATTCATGTCCGTGTGCAGGAGTCCGAATCGGAGTATCACATTGGCGTGGAGGACAATGGCGCCGGCTTTAACATGCGGCAGAAGGACCAGCTGTTCCGGCTCTTCGGCCGGCTGCATTCTTCAAAGGTCTACGAGGGCTCGGGCGTTGGTCTTATGACGGTGCGCCGAGCCTGTATGCGCTTCGGTGGCCGGGTGTGGGCTGAAGGCAAGGTAAATCAGGGCGCGACGTTCTGGTTCGCCTGGCCCAAGCAGCCTGTTATCCGTGATTAACGAGTACTCAGCACGCTTCCGTCAGATGAAGCCCCATCGTGGAAGCGTGCCAGCAAGCAGGGTCTTGCAACGCTGCTTCTTCATAAAATTGATCCAGCTCAGTATTTTGCAGCGCATACGGCGGGATACTAATTCAAGATGACGGACTTTCCCCTGGTGGTCATTGGGGCCTCAGCTGGTGGTGTCTCGGCCCTGATGAAACTCTGTGCCCAACTTCCCAGCTCCTTTCCGGCCGCAGTGCTGGTGGTCCAGCACGTCTCCCCGGCCCATCCCAGCATGCTCCCCAGAATCCTCAGTGCCGCTGGCACCCTGCACGCCATCCATCCCCGTGATGGCCAGACGCTGCATCCTGGAATGATCTACGTCGCTCCGCCTGACCATCACCTGCTGGTGGATGGTGAAACCGTCCTGCTGTCCCGGGGCCCCAGAGAAAACCGCTCCCGTCCCGCCATTGACGTTCTGTTCCGCTCGGCGGCAGTCGAGGCAGGGAGCCGCGTGATCGGGGTGGTCCTGACTGGAAACCTGGATGATGGCACGTCCGGCCTTCATGTCATCAAACAGGCCGGCGGTCTGGCCGTGGTGCAGGACCCGGATGACGCAGAGTTCGCCTCGATGCCACGTAGCGCTCTGAATGCTGTGAAGGTTGACCACGTTGCGCCGCTCTCGGAACTGGGAGCGCTGCTGGCTAGCCTGGTGGATGACCGAGCCAGGAACCACAGACCTACACCGCTGGCCTCTGAGGACGTACGCCGCCTTGAAGTTGAGCTGGGGGTTGCCCGGGAAGAGCATGCCCTGAGCAAAGGGGTGACCCGGCTGGGCGCACCGTCGCCGCTGACCTGTCCGGAGTGTCACGGCACCTTGATCGAGATTCGGGAAGGCACCCTTGTGAGGTTCCGGTGCCACTCTGGTCATGCCTACACGGCAGGCACCCTGCTGACCGAAGTCAGTGAGTCGGTTGAGTCCAAGGCTTATCAGGCGTTGCGGGCACTGGGAGAAACGGTGATTCTGCTCCGGCAACTGAGCGATCAGCGCCAGAAGCAGGGCGACCCGGCGGGAGCAGAAGCATTTCTGGCGCGGGCCCGTGAGGTGGAGGCCAGCAGTGAAGGCATCCGCGCCCTGGTGCGGACAACCAGAGCCCTGAGTGTCGAGAAGGTAGAGCGGCCGGACTTCGACGGCTGAGCTGGGGCGGTGTTTTTCCGGCGTTGGACCGCGCGTCTTCGGTGACGCTCTCCATCGTTGCCTGCGCTTCCGCCCGGTAGACCTGGCACCACTTGGTCTACGCTAGGTGTTGAAGCCTCATGCCGGTTGTGTGCTGTGGTCCAGGCGATCCTATGAAAACCGTGCCCCAACCCAAGCGCTCATTGCAAGCCAGTGAATGGTCCGCAGATTGATGTTGAGCGTTGGCAGCGCAGCAGACTCCCTCCGGCGATGTGTTGACCTTTGGGATGCTCCCGACTTCCGCCGGGGTCAGTAGGGGTGCGCGCGATGTCAATTTGGGCGGTCCCTGCGTGTCAAGCGTGCAAAATGAAGATGGCTGCATGTGAGGTAAAATCTGGACCACCGACCCGAAGAAGCGTAATTCAGCAGTTCAGTTTGCGGTTCCTGGTATCACCGTCGTGCCCATGCCGTTCCCGAAGCTTTTCCGATGGCAAGCAGCAAGGAGGGTTTTATGGCGAAGCTCCTGGTCCACGTTACCTGCGGTCCCAATGATCCCACGCGCGCAGCGCTTGCTTTTCTCGTTGCGCGTACTGCGCAGGAGGAAGGCCACCCGGTCACGCTCTTCCTGGCCGGTGACGCCGTACACCTCCTTCGCCCTGCAACTCTGGATGCCCTGCAGGGCCTGGGGACCGGCAGGCTCCGTGAACATTACGACGCGCTCAGGGCCGGATCCGCGCAGTTTTACCTGTCGGGAATGTCCAGTGCTGCGCGCGGTCTGGCGGTCAGCGACCTGGTGCAGGGTTCGTTCGAGCTTGTGAAACCTGACGTTCTGGTTCGCCTGACGTTTGAGAACGACCGCGTCCTCTCGTACTGAATCCGCATGAGCAGGCAGGCACGCCGGACAAGGGACGACTGCTCCGTGACGTGAGCCGGAGCGCGGTCGCTGCACTGCCCACGCTCCTGGGGAGTCCTTTGGCCTCCGGAGAGCCTCTAACGTACGCTCAGATTCAGCTGGTCTGCCCGCATGGCCCTCAAAAAAGTCCATGTATAGGAAGATCACGTCCCCATTGAGGGAGTCGGGGTCCTGTTCCCGGTGGTGGCCCAACTGCGCGTAGCGAATCAGGCGCAGCTGCATTCAGATGGGCGCACACACCAGCGTTGAACCTGCCAGGATGCATGGTCTCCCCGACCTTGTGCCAGAGAAGAAACGCGTCCATGCTCCTGAACCCGGACCCCGTCAGGCGTAGATACAGACCGGAGGTGTCTGACCAAGAAGCACGGCAGGATGATCAGCTGCCTGGATGGTGACGCACAATGCGGCCATGGAACAGCGGCAATTTGGAACGACAGGCCTCAAGGTCAGCGTGCTGGGGCTGGGGGCTGGGCAGGTGGGCGCCGAGAGCCTCAGTGAAAGCGCTGCGGGCACCCTGCTCAATCGCGCGCTTGACGGCGGGATCACACTCGTGGACACGGCCCGGGGCTACGGCCTGAGTGAAGAACGGATCGGCCGCCATCTTGCGCACCGCCGGAACGACTTCATCCTGAGCAGCAAAGGAGGCTACGGCGTCGAGGGAGTTGAGGACTGGACGCCGCTGGTGATCCGCCGTGGAATTGAACAGGCCCTGCAACGCATGCGGGTGGACTGGATCGATATCTTTCACCTGCACTCCTGTCCCCTGGATGTCCTGAAGCAGGAGGACCTGCTCGGCGCTCTGGATGATGCCCGCGAAGCGGGTCACATCCGGGTTGCGGCGTACAGCGGCGAGAACGAGGCGCTTGCCTGGGCGGTGGACTCCGGCCGCTTCGGGTCGGTGGAAACCAGTGTCAACCTTGCAGACCAGTGGAGCCGTCACCGTGTCCTGCCGCACGCTATTGAGCGCGGGCTGGGCGTGATTGCCAAGCGCCCGATCGCCAATGCTGCGTGGCGTTTCACACAGCGCCCGGTCGGCGAGTACGCAGAGATCTACTGGGAGCGCCTGCGGACCATGGACCTTGAAGCAGTCCGTGATCAGGCCGGCCTCGAGTGGACCGGACTGGCCCTCCGGTTCAGTGCCTACGCACCGGGAGTCCACAGCGTGATCGTCGGGACCGCCAGCCTTGGGAATCTGGATCAGAACCTTCGTCTGGTCGAGCAGGGTCCTCTGCCTCTGGACGTGCTGACCTGGATCGAATCCGCGTGGTCGCAGCATGGTCAGGAGTGGCCAGGCGAGGTGTGACTGGTGGGCTGACTGGGCCCGCCGTCAACCTCGCGTTGACAGGAGTTGGGCCGGTCCCGGGTAGAGTATGGAATGGACGAGCATCAGGTGCAGCCTTACGTCGAAGCCCTTCAGGAACGTGGATGCCTGGTCACCCAGCACCCTGATGGGCGGTATTCGGTGACCCTGCCAGATGGTGAAACCATCGAACCAGGAGCACCCTCGGTGCACCCCCAGACCCCCTGGAGTGCACTGATTGAGGCCTGTAGCCGCCTGAACGTGACGGTTCCCTTTGGGGAATAATTCGGCGGCGGCCAGTTGCCTCTGACATGGCCAGCATGGGTAGGAGCTGGTCCGAATCTGATCTGACGTGCCGGCGCTGTCGCGTGGAGTGGTCCGGCACAGCTACTGTTCCCTTCTTTTGGCAGACGACCGGGCACACCGTTGGTCCACAGGTTGGGCAAACCAGCGGTCACCCCCTCATTCTCTGGCGCCCCGGTCGCGTCACTCAAAATGCTCTGTCAACCACGCGCCACCATTCAGGAACTGCACGATCCGGTCGAGCAGTTCCGCCTCACGCCCTCCGATATGTCCGTCCTGCTGGGCCCGTTGGAGCGCGGCCTGGTAGATCTCTGCGCGCAGACTTCTGACCTCTTCCGGAGACAGGTCCAGCGCGTTACGCGTGCGGATCAGCAGACGCAGTTCCTCGTCTGTCAGCTGCCCATCGGAGATCAGGCGCAACAACATGGCGCGCAGGGCGTCCTTGCGCGCCTGATCGGAGAGGTCATTGTTCTTGCTGGCGTTCATCGGGCCTCCTGAGCCTTTTTAGCTCATGTCAGGCAGAGTCTCAATTCACTCCGCAGTTCATGAGTGTGCGGTAGGTCCCCTGGACGCCACGGAAGGTTCCAGCAAACCTACCGTGGGCGTCCAGCGTGCCATTCAGGTTCCCGTTGGACCCCAGACGGCCGGTCAGGCCCACACCCGTGCGTACCGCGCCCATGGAAGCAGTGATGCCCGCTCGCCCTTCCACCGTGCTGTCGAGTGAAAGACTCAGCTGGCTGACGACCAGGGTGCGCTGGTCTTCCCGCACGGCAGCTTTTCCCTGAGCGGCAAAGACCGTGCCGTTGTTGGTAAAGCTGCCGCTGACTTCACCAGCCCTGTTGACCACCAGCGACAGCTCGGAATCAGCGCGGGTCAGGGTGCCCATGCTGCTTCCGGTACAGACCAGTCCAATTGACGCCGGAATAGACGGCACACTGTTGGCTGGAGCGCATGAGGGCAGCGCCAGAGTGAGAAGAAGGCAGGACAGCATGGGCTTCATTGCCTGCTATTGTGGCGCACCCGCAGGCGTTTTTCTGGCTGCTCCCGGTGATGGGCTTCTTGCAACCGGGAGCATCTCAGACGTCAACACCCTGGTCAGGTGTAGAGAATGCCGGTGGTGCGCCCTGCACGGAGATGTGACTTCAGGAACTGATCCGGTGTCCTCTGGACGGCACAAGTCGGTGCCGGGTGAGGAAGACAACCGCAGGAAGCCAATTTCTCAGCAGGGAGCCTCCCTTTGCCGAATGTCCGGCACAACATCGGGATCCGCGCGTCTTCAATCCAGCTCCTCTATTAGAAAGCAGCAAGGAATGCCTGCGATCTTCTGGTTTCACAGCGGGAGCGATGTGAGACCAGCACATGCCGTAAGGTAAATGAGAGAGATGTTGTGGAATTATAAAGAGATGCAGTATTGCAAGGCCTTGAGGCGTCTCGCGCGCCTTCACATGACCTGGATCGTGGCACTGGGGATTGCGCTGTCTTTACCCTGGAGCACGGCGCAGGCCAGACCTGTCGTCATGGTGTTCCACCAGGTGGGAACTGGCACGGGTCTTTCCTTATCTGTGAGTCCGGAAACCCTGAGACAACGTGTGATGACCCTGCGGTCTTTGGGGTACCGGTTTGTGACATCTACCGAAGCTGCGTCGGCGTCCCGTGCAGACCGCGTCGCTGTGATTCAGTTCGATGACGGGTTTGAGAGCGTGTATCAGCTGGCCTTTCCAGTCCTTCGGGAGTTGGGCGTGCCCGGAACAGCCTATGTGATCTGGTCACGATTGAACCAGCCGGGAAGCATGACCACCGCTCAGTTGGCCGAACTGCGGGCTGCCGGCTGGGAAATCGGGAATCACTCGCACTCGCATGCCACGCTGTCCGATCTGGCGCCCCGGGGACTGCAACGCGAACTGATGCCCCCGTCCTCACAGGCAGGTGAACGTCCGGCCCGGTGCGTGGCGTACCCCCTCAACCGTCATGATGCCCGGGTCCGTCGCGAAGCGAAACGGCAGGGGATGCAGTGCGGCGTAGCTGGCGGACCGCCCGCGTTGGGCCGCACCGATCCCATGGCCCTGCCCGCACCTGCCATCACCGCCTGGGATGACACCCTGCTCCCCCTGCGTGCGCGTTGGGGTATTGACGCCCGTGCACCCCTGCTGACCGCGGGGTTCATCTACGCGGCAGCAGACGGCCTGGGCAGTGACCATCCGCCGGTAAGTCCGCCCCTGACCTGGAACCCGGCGCACTATGAGCTGCTGGGAAACGGCGCATTCAGCGCCATGTGGCGTGGCGAACGGGAACTGCGGCTCGCGTGGCGAGAGGGAGCATGGAGTCTGAACCTCGCCGCCCGCCGCGGAGTGGGAACTTCGCAGGGACGGTACACAGGAGGCGCTGTGGCCCTCAATCTGGCCCCTTTGACGGTCGCTGCCGGCGTGGACACCAACGGACCTCTGCTTGGCGCAGCGCTGGCACTTGGTGGATACGGCGAGGTGTGGGGCCGCACCAGTCATGTGAATGGAAGCTGGGGATGGGCCTGGGGCGGCACGCTGATTCCAGCCGACTACTGGCAGGTGACTGGAGCTCATGATCATTCCAGCACGCACCTGGGCCTGCGTGTCGCGGTGCCCTGGCAAAACAGCGAGGGCCGGCCCCTCCGCGTTGGAGGCGGCTACCGGTGGGGAGTGGACCAGGGAGCCTACGCTGAGGTCGAATATCACGTCGGCAGCTACGGCATGGCGGCGGAAGTAACGGCCACAGGCCGGTTTGGCGTGCGGTTTACGTCCGTCTGGTGAGGGGAGGCGCTTGTCATTCGCGTCGCTCTGTATCCCCACGTCAGAGAGCCACTGACTTCCCACGGACAACCAGTTAATAAGACATCAAAGTTCCGTGACCGAAGCGATGGGTGTGACTGGACGCCACCGCAGTTCTGCGCGCCTGACCTGAGGCGCGCAGCTTTGATTTCAGCGTCCGGAAGGGGGGAAATGGATAAGCACCCCTTGGTCGCCCGGCCCTGCGGGACGACCAACGTTCGCACGGCACTATTTTGTGATCCAAAGCAGGTCCCTGGTAGCGGTGTCATGCCTATGGTCACGCCCCCTGACCTACACACCTGGTGGCCCGGTAAAAGCAGGAGAGACGGGTCAGAATCATACTGTCCGCTTATCCAGGCGTTCTGGTCCCGGCTCTTTGCTCCTTGATGAGCGTCCTGTGTGCACGGGCGAACGAGACACCTGCCTTTTGTGACCTACGCGAAGTCTCCTGGAAGAAAAACCTGGCGCTCACGCGTGGTCGTCACGTAAGCGCTGCGGCCCAGGTAAACGGCAGCTTCACCCGCGAACAGGCCCTCGGCGTCATAGTGCGCCGGGTCGAAGTGAACGTCGCTGACCCGACCGACGAACAGATCGTGGTCCCCGGTCCGCACGACATCAACCACCTCGCAGCGGTAGTGCAGATAGGCCTGCGTGACCGCCAGCGGGCTTCCGGGCAGGGTCGTGAGTCCAAGCCGGGCGAGCTTATCGAACTGCGGAGCGTCATGCAGGCTGAGCACGCCCGCTCCCTGCACCGCCTGCGCCGCCGCAAAAGGAAGAAAGTTCACGCCAAAGTGACCGCTCTGCACGATGAGGGGATGACTTCCGCGCTCGCGCCCCACGGCCACGCCGTAGAGAGGAGGATCCGCACTTAAGGCGGTGTGCCACCCCACGCTGAGGACGTTGCGCGTTCCGGAATGCTCGGCGGTCACCAGAGCGACGGTGCCTGGGTAGTAGCCGAAGAAGCGGGCGGTTCTGGCGCTGAGCATCCCCCCGAGAATAGAGGAGTTGCCGCCGGGGTCTCAGGCACTCCTTGTTCATGGACCCTCCAGCGCGACAACGAGGTATTCAATACGTAAGGCCCGCGTTGCAGACCAGATACACATACGCCCTGTGCCTGGCCAGTTGCACAGCTGTTTCGTCCTGCTCGGGATCGCTGGGCTGCTGCTTACCGTGGCACTCTGATGGCATAGCCGATTCCACGCACAGTGCGAATGAAGCCGTATCCGCCCAAATCACGTATTTTCCCGCGCAGGTTGGCGATATGAACATCGAGGGAACTGTTGTTTCTGGGCTGCTCAGTGTTCCACAGTTCACGCTCAATCTCATCCCGCCGGTAGACACGGCCCGGCTGTTGAACAAGCACACTCAGCAATTCAAACTCAGTGGCTGTCAGCTTCAGGTGCTGTCCTGAGTAAAGACAAATCCGGTCCTGCAGGGAAATATCAAGCGCACCCACTGAAGTCACGTCACAGCCGCTGCTTCGTCTCAGCTGGACATTGACCCGTGCGAGCAGTTCCTGGGGATGGAATGGCTTGGTCATGTACGCCTCGACGCCCGAGTCAAACAGGTCAAACAGGTTGATTTTGTGGTCCACGTCGTCTGGAGCTCTCAGGCCCATAATGCGGACATGACTGGTCAACGTCAGGCGGCGCGCCACCTGCGCCCCATCAATGTCAGGGAGTCCAAGGTCCAGCAGGATGAGGTCGGGATTCTGCTCATGGGCAACGCAGAGGCCGGACGCCCCATCGGGAGCACTGAAGACCCGGTGGCCGGCCTCTTCCAGCACGAACTTCACCACTTGAGTGATATCCGGGTCGTCTTCGATAACAAGAATCCTGGCTGACACATGTACTCCTGCAGGTCGTCAGGATTTCGGTTCTGTCCGGGCAATGAAAGGAAATGCCAGCAGCTCTCGTCTGGAAACGTGGGTCTGATACCGGCCCTTGAGGTACAGGGCGTTCAGGGCTTCCCGACCATAACGGTTGGCGACATCACGAATGTGCCAGACCTCATCGTGCTGAGCGCATGTTACCCGGATACGATCCAGAGTCCCGGGAACCCAGCTGCACGTAACGGAAACGGAAGCAGTCATAAAAACCTCGATGTCAGGAGTGTGGAAGTGATGCATCGAGGCTATCTGTGCTTCGCAGAAATCATCGGCCAAAGGAATTAAGGTCGGCTTAACGATTCACAGCTTAGTAGTATTTTTTGATGAAGAGATCTTTATTTTCAGAAAACCGTGTCAAGGCAGCAGTATAGCTACGAGTTTGTCTTCATAACACTGCCAGCTGAGTGTGGCTGTCCGCTGTTCCTCAGCGAATAAGTTATGACGCACAACACTGGCTTTTCCAGGGCTGAGACCGGAGGGTCTCCTTTAAAGCAATACTGCGCGGTAGCGCAGTTGGACCCACTGGCGCCCGCTCCACCCAAACTGGGCAGCGGACTGGTTCTATCCAGATTTATAGTAGGCAAAGTACATTCAATTGTTTGGTTCGATGCCTGAAGCGCGGCTGATTTGAGCTCAGGCGCAGCAATTCAGTAGGAGAAATGCGTGACAAAGTGAGCGTTGCAAGCGGCAACAACAGTGTTAGGGCTCGTGCCGCTCATGACCGCACAGAGGTTGGCAAGTAAATTCACTCGGATTGCGGCTCCCCGTATAACTCCAATTTCCGCTTCACACGGCGATCAAGTTCTAAGGACTGCTGGTCCTTCACTGCGCTAATCCATGTCCTTCACTGCTGAACCTGACGCTGGCGCTTCACGGAGAGTCACCACCCGGAAGGGCGCGTACGCCCACTGCTCCTGGATAGTCCCCATGCGCTCCTCAAGAAAGTTTGCGGCTGTCCAATTCTGTACGCCGTGCATGACAACTTTCAGGTCACCACGCGATCCGTGTGCCTCGTACAGACGCAGTACCAGCTCATCGGTATCTTCAGCCAGCTTAAGGGCGCCGAGGTGGATGCCAGACCCAGCCTCTACGGTCAGCAGGGAACCCGTCTGGGGCCACTGTCCTGTGGAACTGCCGGACGTGCTGATCACATTTACCGGCGCGTTCAGATCGGTACTCTGCCCGACCGTACCGGTCATCCCCTGGCCGCGCCAGTCGCCGGCGTGCGGAAACAGGCTGTAGGTGAAGTGATGCTCTCCCTCATCGGCCGCAGGATCAGGGTAGACCGGCGCGCGCAGCAATGAGAGGCCCAGGACGTCACCCTGCACGCTGTAGCCGTATTTGTTGTCGTTCAGCAGGCTCAGGCCGAAGTCCCCCTCGCTGATGTCAGCCCACCGGTGACCGGGCGATTCGAAATGGGCGGCGTCCCAGCTGGTATTCATGTGCGTGGTCCGCTCGACGGCTCCGTAGGCCGATTCGAAGGTCGCGTGCATGGCCCGGACATTTGCGCGTGTGAGGGAACGCAGAAAAGTTCGGCGCCCGGTCCACTGGGCTCGCGTCACGACATCCAACCGCCGCATCCCAGGGCGCAGAACATAGGCCTGCTTCAGCCGGCTGTTGCCGAGCGTCCTGAGCACCTCGATGCGGTGTTCGTCAATCCGGCGTGGTGTCTCACTGGCCAGCACCTCCTCGCCCTGATTCGGATAGCTGGCATCGACGTCCCAGGCTTCCCAGGCGCGCGGGACATCCACGTAAGCCCACAGCTGGTTGCCCCGGATGCGTCCGTCGGCTTCCGTGCCCAGCGCTTCCCGGCGCTCAGTTTTGTGCCATACGCTTCCCAGGGTGCCGTCCTGATTGACCGTCACCCGCAGGTATTCGTTTTCCAGAGTCAGCCCCGAGGCTGCGGGTGCAGGGTGTTCAGTCGGTACACGCGCGTAACCCAGAGCAGGAACCCGGACTCCCCGGCAGGCACGTTCGGTCAGTGAAAGGTTCCAGGCAATCTCTCCCTTTCCACTGACCTGCTCGCTCAGCACCTGAAGGGCAGAACGCCTGAGGGCTTCCCCGCGTTCCAGAGCTTCGTGCAGTTCATGGTGAGCCGTGTCATAGACCGCTTTGACACTGCTGCCGGGCAGGATGTCGTGGAACTGGTTGCGAAGCAGCACTTTCCACAGGCCGTACAGATCATCACGGGGGTACTCGGCGCCGGTCAACTTGAAAGCCAGCGCGCAGGCGGCTTCGGCCTCAGGCAGGATATGCTCGAGCTTCCGGTTCAGTGCCTTGATGCGCCCCTGACTCGTGTAGGTTCCACGGTGCAGTTCCAGGTACTGTTCGCCGACCCAGACCGGCAGCCGCGCCGGGTCAACCCGTGAATAGAAGTCCTCGATGCGGGTCATGTGCAGCGTGGGCAGGCCGGGAAAGTCCTTCAGACGCTCGTAGCGTTCGAGCATTCCGCGTGTCGGGCCGCCGCCGCCGTCTCCATAGCCGAACGAGAGCAGCGACTCGTCGTGCCAGCGCTTGCCTCTGAAGGATTTCCACGTTTCGGCCAGGTCGAGGGCCTTGATATCGCCGTTGTACCCCTCGGCCGGGTTATAGAACTGATGCGCGAGCACGCGTGTGCCGTCAATCGCTTCCCACTGGTACAGGTCGTAGGGAAAAGCATTGGTTTCCGACCAATACAGCTTGGTGGTGAAAAAGTACGGGATCTCACCCTGCCGGAGGAACTGCGGCAGATTGGCGGAGTAACCGAAGGTATCAGGAAGCCAGCACACCGAAGCGCGCTTGCCGAAATGCCTCTCAAAAAACCGCTGACCGTGCAGCAGCTGCCGGGCCCAGCTCTCGCCGCTGATCAGGTTGCCGTCGGGCTCGACCCACATGCCGCCCACGAGATCCCACCGGCCTTCCTTGACGCGGTCCTGGATTCTTCTGAAAAGATCAGGGGCTTCTTCCAGCACGAACTCGTACAGCTGACCCATACTCTGGTTGAACGTGAAATCCGGGTACTCGTCCATCAGGGACAGGACAGTCGAAAAGGTCCGTTGAACCTTCTGGCGGGTTTCCGAAAGCGGCCACAACCAGGCCAGATCAATATGAGCGTGGCCCGAAAGGGCCAGTCTTCCCTCCGCTGGATAGCTGCGCAGCAATTCTTTGTGTGCGTTACGAAGCAGCTCACGCGCCGCCTCCAGCTGGCCCCGCCACCCGTCCGGATACGGTGCGGGATCAGTCATTTCGAAGTTGTACTCGTCCCACAATCCGTTGAGCCTGGAGCGCTCGGCAGCCCCCCAGCTCAGGCGCGCGAGGTAGGTTTCAGAGTCCTGACGCTCAAGCGGAATGAGGGCGAAGGCTTCGTCCGCGATGTCCAGCACTCGGGCGGCAATGGGCTCGCGGTTCATCGTCATCAGCTGCGCCGCGCCGTCAAGATAAGAAAGCAGATCCTCATATACAGCCTGCACGTCCTGATCCGGCACATACAGTCTCAAAGCCCCCAGGTGGGGTGTGCGCTCAGGGGTACCGAACAGACCTTTCGGGCTGGCACGGATGCGCAGTTCCAGTGTTTCGCCGCCCGCGGCCCGGGGCAACAGCAGCTGCTCGCGGTGGAATGGATTCAGTCCGCCGGTGGCACGGCCACCAAGCTCCACCAGGGCCTCGCCGCCCGGCTCGGCGTGCAGCATGACGCGCTGTCCCGCCCATTCGGAAGGAACGGTGGCCTCGAACGTCATGGTGACCGGAAATGTTCGCGATGGCCAGGGCTGTCCGGCGGGAAGGGTGCTGGTCTTTCCCTCTGCATCGGCAAACTGCACGGTGCGGATGGGAAGCCGTGCGCGGTCCCGCCAGCCGGCCAGCTCATGGAGTCGGTTGGTCAGCCGGTCAAGCTGTTGCTTCAGGGTCAGGGCAGAGTTTCTGGACGTCATGGTTCTCCTCGGGCTGAAAGCAAAGGATAGGGGCGTGCATGCACCTGCGACTGCTCAGGGGGCAGGGCCACCGCTCCCGGTGTCAAAGTTCCTCAACAGTAACAAGTCGTGGTGGGCCCCTTCTGTGGAGCACGCCTGCCGCCGTCCACAATGGGGGTGAACTCCGTGCCAGGAGTTGCTCTGGAGATGCGGGACAGGCCTTGAGTTCACCCGTGACCATCCCCTTCGGGTCCTCACGCAGCTTCGGTTCTTCTCCCCTTATGCACGGCTGCTGACGCCTCAAGACATCGGCAAGGCCAGAGGTCGGCGCAACCAGTGCGGCAGCGCGGTGTCACTTCTACACGGCACGCGTCCAGTCCGTACCCGGGGTACAGGTGCAGCTCTGTCGGTTCGCCGGCCTGCTCACAAAGCAAGCGCGTACCCGCATCAGGAAGAACCTCATCTGCACTGCCGTGAAGCAGCAGCGATCCTGGGCTCGGCTTACGCACTCAGCCCCATAGGCCGGGCTAAGCGACCACGCCTCCCAACGCGTCACTGTTAACCGCTGCCTTGATCACGACCACGCCACCAAACGAATGCCCCTCGAGGCGTGCAGGGCCCAATGTTTCCAGGTACGTTGCTCTGGTCAGCACATCAAGAGTGCATTCCGCCACTTCACGAGGCTGCCGGTCATCGAGATGCAGGGACATGAGACCCCAACGCAAGCAGCGGATAACAGTGACACACGCAGCCACCGGCGACCTCAAGGAAAAACAATTCACTTCTTCATCAGCTGGCTGGTCTCCAAAAATCTCTGGGCAGCAGTCCGGATCTGCTGGAACGTGCCAGCCCTCAGCAGTTCCGAATCCAGGCCCCCCCCTCGGTCTTCAAGCTGCACGACTACAGTTCAGTCAAAACTGGTCTGCGCCGCAACGCCCTCCCCTCAGGGAGCCAGCCTTCATCCAGCCCTGCGGTGAAACCCGGTAGACTCTCCACACGTGAGCCGGCGAGAGGACCTCGTTCATCAGATCAGCAGGCGTCTGGCGGCCCTGAGCACGAGGCGCGGTGGACTGGCCGTGGCCTTATGGGGGGATCCGGGTGTTGGGAAGTCATGGACCGCTGCAGAAGTGCTCCGGGCGCTCCCATTACGTTCCGCCGAGGTGCAGGCCAGTGCGCCTCTGAGCAGCGTGATCGTCAGCCTGCCGCGCCCGGCACGCCTTCCAGTCTGGACAGAAGAAGCCCTGCGGCGTCTGGAGCGCCGGGAAGTCATCGCGCCAGACGACATGGGCGACGTCCTGACTTCACTGCTGAGCGAGCTGGCTCCCTTTGTTCTGTACGTCAAGGACCTCCACGAAGCGTCGGCGGAACAGCTTCGGCTCTGGCAGGCCGTGGCTGGCGGCGTCACTCGCAGCCGCGGGGTCGGCCTGATGGCGACAAGCCGGCAACCACCTCCCGCTCCATTTGAAGTGCAGGCGCTCGGTCTTCTTGATCAGGAGGAAACCGCCGTCCTTCTGAACCAGACCCTGGGCGCCTGCCTTCCTGCAGAGGCCGCTGAGTGGATTGGACAGCATGCAGCAGGAAACCCGCTGTTCAGCATCGAGTACCTGCGCTTCCTGATCCGGCAGGGATGTCTCTGGAACGACGGCGAGCGCTGGCACTGGCGCGCGCCCCGGGAGAGCCGCATTCCGACCAGTGTCGAGGCGCTGATTTCGCATCTGTGCCATACCCCTCCACTGTCGGCGCCGGCCCAAGCGGCCCTGGAGGCGCGCGCCATGCTGACGGCCGGGATGGCGCCGGCAGTCTGGGCACAGGTTGCCGGACTTGAGGCGACCCAGCTGCAACACGCGTGTGAGGAGCTTGATCACCGGGGCATCCTTCGGGAAGGTCAGTTCGTTCACCGTTTGTATCAGGATGTGGAACTACACCACCTGACGCCTGCCAGACGTCGGCTGATTTCACGCCGCGCTGTGAGCGCGCTGCTGGAGACGGATGTGGAAGCCGCCGCAACCTTCGTGGTTCACGCGGAGCTTCCCGGTAACGATGCGCTGCCGCTGCTGCGCCGCGCTGCCGGGTCTGCGCAGTCAGGTGGCCGGCACCGGCAGGCCGCCGAGTATCTTTCCCAGGCGGTACAGCATGCCCATGGGGGAGAGCGTGCACAGCTGGCACTGGCAGCAGCGCGCCTGTGGCGGGACCACGAGCCGCGCCGGGTCATTGCCCTGGCCGAGGAGGTTCTCGAGATAGAGCCCAGAAACCTGGACGCTGCATTCCTGCTGGCAGGAGCACTGGTTCTTCAGGGCGAGGAGGAGCGCGCCACCCGGCTGATCCGGAGCCTGCAGGACAGCGCCGAGCTCGAACCGCTGTGGTTGTTTCAGCTGATCTCGCTTCACGCGGACAGGAACGACTACGTCGGGGTCATGACGCTGTGGCAGGAACACCCGGGCCTTCACCATCTGGCTCCGCCTTCCGTGCTGGCCCAGGTGGTGCGCGCCCTGGATTTCGTCGGACAGCCCACGGAAGCGTGCACACTGGCAGCCCAGGCCCTCGAACACAGGGGCCTCACGGGCCCTGAGCGCACAGCGTTGCTGTTTGCCCGGTGCCGGGCCCTGTACAGCGCAGGAAATCTCGAAGCCGCCGAAGCGGACGCAAGTGAAGTGGTGACGCTGACTGAGGCAGGCCAACGGGTGCACGAGTGTGCCCGCGGGCTCTCGACCCGGGCGACAATTCGTGACACGTTGGGCCGCTACCCTGAAGCCCTTGCAGACGCGCAGACCTCGCTGAAACTGTTTGCCAGCCTGGGTGTCGCGCGCGACTATGCCCAGCAGCAGAGCCGTCTGGCGTGCCTGCTGCTGGAATATGGCGACTATGAGCAGGCCGAGACGCTGCTGCACGAGGGCCACGAGGTCATGAAGCGTGCTGGGGTCTCGCATTTCCTGGCGCTGTGCGAGTACAACCTTGCCTACCTGTACCTTGAGCAGAATCCGCCGTTCGGAGGCACGCTGGCCCTGAAATACGCTCATGCCGGACTCCAGCATGCCCGCCAGGCCGGGAGCCCCCTGATTGTCGCGCAGACAGCCGCCATGGCAGCGCGGGCAGAGGCGATCCACGGCACCCCCCAGCATGCGCTGGAACTTGCAGACGAGGCCCTGGACCTCACGCAGCAGCTTGGCACTTCGCATGACACCGCGTGGGCCATCTGGGCCCGGGGCTTTGCGCTGGAAGCGTGTGGCCGGCCGGCCGAGGCGCTGGCGTCGTTCCAGGCGGCGGCTGATGAACTCGCAGGCCGGGGGTTGACCCTCTGGGCGCACCGGCTGGGGCTGGAAGCGGACCGGCTGGCTGGTGACGCCACTGCAGCAGGCGCGAAACTGGCGTTTTTCCGGGAGCACGAGCTGCGCAACTGGGTCAATGTCACGGGCCGCTACTTTCCTGGCCTCGCGGGTGAGCACCCGGTCCAGGCTCCGGCACCCGCCTCCGTCCGGCTCAGCGTTCTTGGGTCCGTCCAGCTTCATCGCGGAGCGGAAGCGCTGCGCTACAAGGGCCAGAAGGGGAAGGAACTGCTGGCCTGCCTGCTTGAGGCCCGCCTGGCGGGCCAACATGAAGTCAGACAACTGACGCTGCAGGAAACCCTCTACCCGGAATTGCAGGACGGGGCCGCGGTCTCGGCCCTGCAGCAGCTGGTCTACCGTCTGCGCCAGGTGCTTGGACCGGAGGTTATTCAGCGCACCGACGGCGGGTACCGCCTGGGCGCTGCCGAGTCTGACGCCGAAGATTTTCTCAGGACCAACGATGCGAGGCTGTGGCGTGGGCCCTACCTGGAAGATCTGGGGGCCGGGCAGGACGCGGCTGTGGAAGAAGCGCTCTATCACGCGCTGGAGCGGCAGGCGCACGAGTTGCTGGCCAGCGACGCGCGGGAAGCGGCCCGGGTGGGCCGGATCCTGCTGGAACACGACCCGTACGACCAGCGCATGCTGGCTCTGACACTGCGCGCGCTTCAGAGCAGCGGCAACCGCCGGGGAGGGCAGAAGCTGTATCAGGAGATCGCAGCACGCTTCGCTGAGGTCGGCGAGGTGCTTGTGCCGCTGCAGGCCCTCCTGGAAAGGCCCTTATCGAACTCCCGCAGCACCTGACACGTTCGTTTCTTCTGGTCGCCGCAATGGGGCGTGAAGTGAACATCCCCCAGGTGCAGTCGGGCGCTATGAGGCTGCTACGAACGAATGGAATTGGTCGTGAAGATTGCACTCAATGTTAAGAAGAGTTGAACGTGTAAAGCGATGCTCAGCTCTAGAGTGCGTTTATCAACCTCATGGAGTTCCCGTAAGTCTCAAGCAGCTTGCGACAAACCGCTTTGTTCCCTTAGTACTTACTCTTATGGTAAGACTGCCTTGCCCTTGTTGGAGTCCCGATGAAGAGAATCCTGTCCCTCCTGGCCGTTACGGCTGCACTTAGCGCTTCCGCCAGCGCGAGCTCCGTCATGAACGTCAGCATTGCTTCCAAGGAATTGGGGCGTGACTGGTCGTACAACGTGTACCTGCCCACCGGGTACAACCCCAGTAAAGCCAACTACCCCGTGCTGTACCTGCTGCACGGCAACGGCGGCAATGAAAATGATTAGGTGGTCAATGGCAACGTCAAACAGCACGCCGACCGCCTGATTGGCAAAGGCGAAATGCCACCCACCATCATCGTCATGCCCAGTGCGAATACCACCTGGTACGTCGACCGTAAAAAAAAAATGGAGAGCGCGTTCATCAATGAACTCATCCCGCACGTAGACAGGACCTACAGCACCATTGCGAAACGCGACGGCCGCATGATCGGTGGTCTGTCCATGGGTGGATACGGCACCGTCCGCTTCGTCATGAAGTACCCGGAGCTCTTCCGCTCTGCCGCGGCGCTTTCCCCAGCCATCTACGATCCGGAAGTACCCAGCAGTTCCAGCGCCCGCCGCGTCGGTGTGTTCGGCGCAAGCGAGTTCGACCCTGCCGTGTGGACGGAACTCAACTACCCCAAACTTCTGCCTGGCTTCCTCTCGAAGAAAATCCAGGTACCGATGTACATCAACTCCGGCGACGATGACGTCTTCCTTATCCACAAGGACGCGACCAACCTGTACGAGCGCCTACGCATGAATGGTCAGCCCGCGCAGCTTCGCATAGTCGAAGGCGGGCATGCGTGGGACGTCTGGGAGTCCACGATCAGCGACGCCATGAAGTACATGGCCAGCTTCGTCAGTCGCCCTACGCCAAAGTAACCCAACGAAACGCAGGCAGGCTCCCTGTACGGGGAGGCTGCCTGCGCTTCGTTGCTGCCTGACGCGGGACTTCTGTCGGCGCCACAGCGCGTACGAAAGAAGTCAGACGGAAAAACCGCCGCGAGGCTTATCTTCTGCCAGCACTGTAGTAGGGAACCTCCGGTGGAGATCCGCGCCCTGTGCTCTGAGGTTACCGCCTCAATTCGGCGTGGCCACCCCACGGAATGCACCACGCCGGATATTTGTCGGCGCCCCCCGCACTTCCTGGAGCAGCCGTCCAGCTGGTCGCAGTAGCCTCAGACTGTGTGATCGTTGGAATCCAGACGTCAATGGCGGGCGTTCGCGTTAGTCAGGTGTTACCTCTTCCTGCTTACGGTAAGCACCAGGAAGGAGGAATCGTGACCACGAACGCCGTGTCGTACCACATTTGCCCCAAATGCTCCCGGGCCGTGCCTGCCGAATCCCAGGAGCTGTTCTGCCCCAACGACGGAACAAAACTTCTAACGATATGCCCAGGCTGCTCCGGGCTCATCCTGTCACCGTATTCACAGTTTTGTTCGCGATGCGGCCATCCGTATATTAGCTCGCTTCATGACGCGGGCGACTGAGGCTGGCGCAAGTTCGCTTTGACTTTGGTCCTTGGCTGCGTGGTGTTACTTGCCTATCCCGCACGCATCAATTCCTTTCACGGGCACGAGATTCATTGGTACACCGCTGGCGCCATGAGGTCCGAAGTTTCGATTTCCGTTAGTAGAACGTGAGCAGGTATAGCTCATGGTGGCTGAAAGGAGGAAAAGCATGTTCTGTGGTCTGGTGCGCTCCGCTTGGCACCAGGAACGAGACATCGGCTTGATATCCCTGTTCCAGCAAGCCGGACCAAAACGTATTCCCGTATCTAGCCCCACCATTTTTCACGGCACGTAACGGTGCCCATGTCGCACAGCGAAGTTGAATGCGGGCTTCCTTTGCCCTGCGGTTGATCCGCTCAAGAGGTCATCATGATGCGAACAATGTTGTCCCTGGTTCCCCTTTTGGTGGTGCTTGCCGCCTGTAATCCCCAAACCTCCACCATCCCAAACCCACAGGATCCCTACGCTGGACTGCCGGCCCCACTGCCCAGCGCGCGGACGGAAGGAATATTCGCCGCTCAGACAAACGCGGCCGTGCGCGTCGGAGGGGTAACGCTGCAAAGAGGAGCCGTCGCCACCTACGTGGACCTGCAGGAGACCGACGGGCGTGTGCAGGGATTTGCACTGTTCCGGGGCCTCGATAAGCGCGAGCAGCGCGTCGAACTCTCGGGAACAAGCCAGGACGGAAAGGTCACCGTCCCTCTTTCAGTGAACGTCTGCGGAGAGAATATTGACCTCACGCTGTACGGCACCATCAATCCCGCCACCACCGTCAACTTTGCGGGAGGCTCCAGGACCGTGAAGTGCTATGGCGTAAACGTCACGGCTACGGTTGATCCCTTCAAGGTTGACCGCGTGCCTACTGGCGGTGCCCAGTGAATCGCCGCCTGAAGCTTGCCGCGCTGCTGCTGTCCCCATTGATTGGGGCGTGCAGCATGCCCAATATCGAATCTGCTGGGATCTCAGTCGCTCCTGGAAGCCTGCAACTCAGTGCTCCCGAAGTGAACGTGCCGCTGGGTGGCAGCGGCAAAGTTTCTGTCAAAGTCATCAAAAATTGCATCAGCCCAGAAGAGCAGGCCACCGCCGATATCATCCTTGCCAAGGTGACGCCTGACGGCTGTCACTACGTCGATGAAAACGGCGAACAGAGGGATCACAAAGAGAACGTTTGGGTCGGCACACAATTCTCAAGCACGCCTGAGCCCTCAATCTACGACAGCAATCCGAAACCGGAAATCTGGTACACGGGAAAAATACCAGACGGTCTTTCCATTCAGTGGGCTAATCAGCCTGCTGAGGAGCAACGGGGTGAGGTTATTCTTGCCGGAAAGCAGGGGGACATCTCCTCAACGGAACTCACGGTCCGGACTACTTCCACTGTGAAACCAGGAAGCTACGTCCTGCATGTGACCGACAATTCATCAGGCCGACATAACTCGGCTCACAACGTCAAGCTGACCGTAAACGTGACGGCACCGGTGCCCAAATCAATTACGGGCATTAGCGCAAGCGCCCAGCCCACGACGATCACGGCAGGCCAGACCGCCCTGATGAGTGCCTCCCTGACCGGGACAGGGGATTTCGACCGGACAGTACGGTGGAGCGTCATGAGCGGCGGCGGAAGCCTGAGTGCGTCTACTGGAGCCTCTGTGACCTACACCTCTCCTTCACAGGCCACGACAGCCATCATCCGCGCGGCCAGCGCCGCCAATCCAAGCGTGTACAAGGACCTGACTGTGACGGTCAAGCCCCCGCCACCGACCATCACCGGCGTAAGTGTCACGGCAACGCCGACAACCATTCCGAGTGGCGGCAGCAGCACTCTGCGGGCCACCGTCAGCGGCACCAACAACTTCAACCCGGCGGTGACCTGGAGTATCGTGAGCGGCGGCGGCACATTGAGCAGCACCAGCGGAGATACGGTCACGCTGACGGCTCCAGCTGGCCCAGCAAATATTACGGTGCGTGCCAGCAGCGTAGCTGATATGAGCAAGAACGACACCGTTACGGTAGAGGTAGCGGCGCCTGATCCCCAGCCCGGTACGGCGCAGCTTGAGGGGACCATCACGAACTGGAACGCGAGCTCGACCGGTGGGCAGGTAAGCATTGAAACATCAAACGCTGACCACACGGCACTAACGGTGCTGAGCAGCGCCCCTGTAAACCAGAACGGCACGTTTACCCTGACCCTGCCCGTACCGTCGACCCTGGACCCCTACACCATTGATTTTGGGCAGAGCTGCACCAAGAACGTTCAACCTGCCGATCTGCGGGTGGCCGGGGGCAGCCTCTACGTCACGCGGGACAATGTCAAACGGTATCTCGACAGTGACGCCAGTGTCCGCCTGTCATTCCTGATCTACGTAGATCGCGCGGGCAGCGTAGACGCTCAGTGCACCAGTACCTACACAAAGCCTGACGGAACGGTCATGACCGAGCGTGTGGAATACAAGTACACCTTCGCGGCCGCCGGTTGGTACCCGGTGTACCTCACGGTGTCGCAGACTAACGCCACCACCACTGTGTACACCCACACCAGCGGGCCCCTCAGCGGAGCCCCCAGCAGCTACATCGAGTCGGATCCCGTCGCTACCCCCTGAAGTTCCATAACACATCACTCTGCAGCCGCGAGACTTTGTCCTTTGGGATCTCGCGGCTGCGAGTGTCGTGACGGGAGCAAAAGCCATTGCTGACGTTATCCAAAGCCTTTCTGTACTCCATCGCGGGTCGCCATGAAAAAAGCTGGACAGTCCAGAGCCAGTGGCCCGACGCTGCAGCAGATCCTCGGAACTCCCCCGTGGCCAGCAACAACAAGGGGCTTCGGGCACTGTCACATACCCGAACCGACTCTTCCAACACCGGACTGACTGATTAAGAAGCACCATCGCACGGTCCTGGGTTTGACCGACCTCTAGCAAGACATACTGTGCAGGTGAGCCAGCAAAGCCCTGATCATCATTCCAAACGGGACCTGTTCAGTGACCTGATCGGCCGCACGCGTTTTGTTGTTCTGATTGCGGTTATTGCGGTGCTGCTGGTTTCTTTCAGTCTATTTTTGCAGGGCACGTTCCTGGCCCTGCACACCATCTATGAGACCTGGCACGACATGTTGACCAAAGGCATCTCAAGCCAGTCGGGAACACTGGCCGTCGAGTTCCTGGAGGTCGTGGGCACCATGCTCAAGGCGGTCGTGTTCTATCTGATTGGTGTGGGTCTGTACTCGCTGTTCATCAAGCCTCTGAATCTGACTTCAGCTCTGGGTGTGGAAAGCCTGAGTGACCTTGAACAGAAAGTCGTTTCCGTCATTATCGTTATTCTCGGCGTGACGTTTCTGGAGCATTTCATCCGCTGGCAGAATCCACTCGAAACCCTTTATTTCGCGGGTTCACTGGCGCTGGCGGGTGGGGCGCTGGTGTTTTTTCAGACGGTGCATCGGGGAAAGGGCAGCGACCTGCAACAGCCGGAAGCAAAACTTCGTGCCCGCCGTGAGTTGTTTGAGCATGATACGGAGCAGCTTGTGATCAGTGAACGGGACGTCAAACGGGCCGAACATGCCACCCAAGCCAAAATAGAGGGCAAAGTAGAGGCTGAGGCCGGCTCCGAGTAGGAGACACTTGAACGAAACAGAGCTTCAGGAGCGAGCCTGTTCGCTCCTGAAGCTCTGTCTTTGCGGGTCGGAAGCAGCCGTTGTGGCATGCAGTCAATGTCCTTTGTGTAGTCCTGCCACTCTTCAGATCAATCAGGAATGGTGGTTGTCATACAAGGCCCCCAAGCTGGGGTTCCCGGTCTATGGCCGGGCTCCTATAGCTGTGGTTTGGCTGCCGGTCCTGGGGTACGGTTCTTCCACAGGCTTGTCAGGATACCGCCCGCCAGGATACTGAGCGTGATCCCCAGGCTCAGTGCCGGGTCCATCTTGCCGAAAAGCTGAGTGTAGAAAATCTTGCCGCCAATAAACATCAGGACCAGGGCAAGCGCTGGCTTCAAGGCTTCGAAGCGGTGAATCAGTGCGTCCAGGGCAAAGTACAGGGCACGCAGGCCAAGGATGGCAAAGATGTTGCTGGTGTAGACCAGAAAAGGGTCTTGTGTAATGGCGAAGATAGCTGGGATCGAATCAACTGCGAACACCAGGTCCGCTGCTTCCACCAGAACCAGGGCCAGAAGCAGGGGCGTGGCGTGCAGACGCCGCCGACCGCCGGCCTCCGGCAGCCGGGTCAGGAACTTCTGGCCGTCAAGCTCGGAACTCACGGGAATGATGCGTTTGAGCAGCCGCACCACCGGATGACGTTCGAGATCGGGCGCGTCCGAATGGCCACCTCTGGCCAGCAGCAATTTGATGCCGGTCAGCAGGAGGAAGGCGCCGAACACCCACATGATCCAGTCGAACTGGGTCACCAGAGCCGTACCGAGCCCAATCATCAGCCCACGCAGGACGATGACACCGAGAATGCCCCACACCAGAACCCGGTGTTGCAGGTGTCTGGGAATGGCCAGTGCTCCAAAAATCACACTGATGACAAAGACGTTGTCGAGCGCCAGTGCCTTCTCGACAGCGAAGCCAGTCAGGTACTCGATACCGCTCTGGGGGCCAAGCGTCGACCAGACCCACACCCCGAACAGCAGGGCAACGCTAATGTAGAAGAGACTCAGTTTGAGGCTCGCTTTCACCCCAATCTCGTGGGGCTGCCCTGCACCTGAAGCAGCCTGGGCCTCGCGGCGCTTTCCAAGGACGCCCAGGTCAAAAGCCAGCAGGGCCATGACCAGGGTGATAAACATCAGCCACATCCAGGCGGGTTTGCCCAACCAGAGGTCAAGAAGGAATTCCATGAGTACGCTCCTTTTCAACGGAGCGCCGCACAGATGTGTCCAGGGGCCAGCTGCTGGCCAACGGGAGCCAGACCTGGACAGGCACCGTGAGGCGGTCCTGTCCGGGTCTGGCCCTTGCTGTGCGGAACGGGGCAGCATTGCCGCCCGAAATGACGTCCTCGCACTCCCTGTCCATCAGCAGACAGGGCAGCGTACTCCCCCGGAATTGTGAAAATTAAATCAAGAATATGAAGGCAGCACTGTGCAATCGTCACAAACAGGAAATTGATCGCATCTTCTGAATATTTTTGCAGGGCAGTTGTTCAGTGCTGTAGCTGAGAGCCGTGTCTGGTGTCTCTGATAAACACTGCTGCTGAGCAGGGGGCATAGACCCTAGAGGGAAGGTGCCTCAGGAAAGAACCTGTATTGGTAGGTACTTCTGAATCACGTCCTGCACGGTGAACAGATACTAGTCAAGCCATACTTTCCATAAAAGATTGACGGAATCCCTATTTCTGCTTATGGTTGTTAGCGTTCACAAGAAATTTGACCCGTCCACTCTCTAGCTGGGACATGGATCAATAGCTTTATTGCCAACAGCCATCTCACGAGCTCATTATCTTAACAAGGGTGCTTTATGCAGCGTTGGGTTGCTTAGTTGTTGCCGTTCACGCTTCTCCTTGCGTCTTACAGCATTGAGTCGCGGAGCGCCACGCATCCCTTACCGGTTCTACAGACGTAGTCACTGGTAAGCATGTCGGGCGATCTGGGGAGCCATGATCCTGGGCTGTTGAAAGCAGGGAGCACGTACTGTTCGATGTCGACCGGTATCAAGGATTCGGCCAATCCGGAAGATGTCCTTGTTCACCGCTCCAGGGGCGGGATTGGTGGCAGCTGGAGCACCCTTGGCGCTGTTCCTCCACCAGCCTGGGCCATGCGTGAATACGGAAGAATATATGGGCTCCAGAAGTGGTCTATAACGGGAATGACTGCCGGTACTACATGTACTACGCTGCTTCTCCGTTCGGCACCAGAAACTCTGCTATCGGTGTGGCCAGCAGCACCAACCCGTGTGCCACCGGCACCTGGACCGACCACGGGCCCATTCTGAGGTCCAGCAGCACGACCACGGATGACAACGCCATCGATCCCAATGTGCACTGGGATAGCACCAGCGGCTGGTGGAAGTCATGGGGATCGTTTTTTGGCGGCATCAAAATTCAGCACATGAGCAGCATGACCACCTTCGACGGGCCGACCTGCACCATCGCGTCCCGGCCAGGAGTGGCCAATAACCCGGTCGAGGCACCTTCGACCTTCAAACGGGGCAAATACCACTACCTGTTCGCGTCATGGGACAGCTGCTGCAAAGGCCTGGACAGCACCTATAAAACCGTGGTCGGGCGCGCAACCAGTATCACTGGCCCGTACTCCGACAAGAACGGCGTCCGCCTGGACCAGGGCGGGGAACCCCTGTACTTAACCACCGGGCCAACAAAGTCGGCCAGGGCGGCAGGAAAACGGCAACTTCTACTTCACACACCATTACTACGACCGCAACAGCGGAGGCAGCCCCAAAATGGATGTCAAGCTGCTGGAGTGGAATGGCAGCTGGCCCTATACCAGCGAAACGACCAACGGGTACAACCTCGTCAGCGGTGGAACCTACCGGCTCGTTAACCAGACGAGCGGCATGTGTATGGATGTGCAGAATGGTGTAGCGACTTCCACCGCCCAGATTCAGCAGTGGGGCTGCAATGGTCTTCCGGCGCAGAACTTCACGTTGGAGCAGACGGCAGAAGGCTTCTACCGCCTGAGAAGCGTGTTGGGTGCCCAGGATATGTGTCTGGATAATGCTAACGGGAACAGCACGCCGGGTACGGACGTCCGCCTGTGGAGCTGCAACAATGCCTTCGCTCAGAACTGGCACCTGGAAGACATGGGTCACGGTTATCACCGGCTGATTGGCCAGCAGACCAAACTGGCCCTCGACAACCCTAACGGCAGCACCACGGCAGGTACGGAAATCCGCACCTGGTCCATCAACGGCGCCGCCGCGCAGAACTGGCGGCTCGAACGCCGCTAAGCGCAGAACACGACAGACGGCCCGTGACTGTCTGTCGTGTCTGCTCTCGCTTAAGCCAGGAACTGGGTCTGAAGGCAGTGCCGCCAAGAGCGGCAGCGCGGCTGACCCCAGCAGTTACTCAGGATCCGGGCTGAACCGGCGGGGCATGGTCGAAATGGCGTTTGACGCGATGTGCACCGCGTACGCGAGAGCTTGATCCAAGTGCGCTCCATCCAGGGTGGCATGCAGGAACGCCGCGTTCCAGGTGTCACCCGCGCCGACCGAATCGATCACCCTGACCTCGGGAGCCGGCTGCCGGAAGACCCGGCCATGCTGAGAGGCAAGGACGCCGGCAGCCCCGAGTTTGACCGCCACCACTCCGTCCGGCCTGATCTGATCCGCCAGTTGGTGCACGGCGGCGATCAGATCAGGAAGGTTGGTAAGGCCAAGGGCTTCAATTTCATTGATCAGGAGGAAGCTGACCTCAGGCAGCCAGTGATGGACTTCCGCCCGGACGTCAGGCGTAAAGCCCCAGGCAGGCCAGCCGAAATCCAAGGCGACCTGCGAGCCACGCGAAGTCAGCTCGCTCAGGACGGCCGGATATTGTGCCCGCAAAGCAGGAGTGAGAAAAGCTCCGGCGAGCAGGGTCACGCGCGCGTGCGGAACACGCGGGTGCAGATCGTCCCAGCTGAGCGTTGCCAGGTGCCCGAGGCAGGTAATAAAACTCCGCTCAGTGGAGGGGTGATGAAAAGCGGTCGTGATGGAGGTGTCCTGCGGGACCGGGATCCAGTCCACGGTGGAGGGCGCAAACTGCTGGCGAAGCCACTCACCGGCCAGATCGGTCCCAACGGTGCTGACCGTCAGCGCGCCGGTCCCAAGTTCAGCGCAGGCCACGGCGACATGGCCTGCACTGCCACCCACTCTCCACACCAGCTCCGGAACAAGCACCTCCGTGCCGTGTTCCGGCCAGTCTGCCAGCGGCCCCAGAATCAGGTCCACGTTCACGTTTCCGACGATCGCCAGCGGCATCAGGTCCTGCACAGCTGCTCCTGGTGGAACGTCACATCCAGGCCCTCGAACAGGTCCTCGACCGGATAGCGCGACAGGGGGCCGCGTAAGCCACCCAGGCTAAACGTCTCCTGCTCCAGCAGCGGCCCTATCTGCGCATCTGACAGGTTTCCGAGGGTACTCAGTGGGCCGGTCTGCGTCCGGTGAGAACGCAGCGCAGCGCGCTTCTGTCCCGCGTGCGCACGGACGTCAATCCGGGCTGCAACCGTGGCTTCACACACCGCGTACGTCTGCGGGGCAAGCCCGCTGAGCACGCCAAGCGCCTGCCCGCTTTGGAGGCGCCGCATCTCCTCACCTGTCTGCACCACGTAAAACAGACGGTGCACCGCATGCCCGTGAATCCCGGCGCTAGTGAATGCTGCTGTGGCCGCCCGGTGGGCGACGAGATGATCCGGATGGCCATAGATACCGTGCGGATCGAAGGTCAGCATCACCTGAGGCCGCACCAGGGCAATCACTTCCAGAATCCGCGCCTCGATTTCCAGAGGGTCGGCATTGATGGTCGCGAGGGGGTCGTCCCGCCGGAGCCGTTCGCCGCGGCAGCTGTCGTGGTACCCGAGAAAAATCGGGGGTGCCACGCCGAGTTGTGCGCAGGAGTCCCGAAGCTCCTGTTCGCGCTGAGCGGCGAGATCCGTCACTAACAGTTCAGGGTCGGTATTTTTCCCGGCTTCCCCGCGCGTCAGGCAGATCAGAGTGACAGCTGCGCCCTGTGCAGCGTATCTGGCGAGGGTTCCACCGCACCGCAGCGCTTCATCGTCGGGGTGAGCAAAGACAGCCAGCAGCGATGCCTGCATGTCTTATCCCTTGAGCCCGGTCAGGACAATGCCGTCGATAATCTGCTTCTGAAAGATGGAAAAGACAAGCAGGACCGGTATCACAGCGAGGCTGCTGGCGGCCATGATCAGCCCCCACTGGGTGCCGGCCTCTCCGTTGAACAGAGCCGTGCCGACCGGCAGCGTCCTGAACTGAGGCTGCTGAATGACAATCAGCGGCCACAGGAAAGCGTTCCAGTTGCCCAGAAAAGTGAAGATCGCCAGGCTGGCCAGGGCAGGTTTTACCAGGGGCATGGCAATTGTGGTAAAGATGCCGAATTCGCTCATGCCGTCAATGCGCGCCGCTTCAAGAAGATCGGTCGGCAGACTTTCGAAGAATTGCCGCATCAGAAATACCCCGAACGCGCTGATCAGACCTGGGAACATGATGGCGAAGTACGCGCCAGGCACGCTTTTCGTCAGTTCAAGATCGCTGACCCCCACGAACCAGGGGATGACCAGCATTTCCGTGGGAATCATCAGGGTCGAAAGGATCAGCAAAAAGATCAGGTTCTTGCCCGGAAACTCGAATTTGGCCAGCGTATAGCCGACGAGCGAATCGAAAAACAACACGCTGACCGTGGTGATGGCGGCAATCAGCAGGCTGTTGGCAAACCAGATCAGGAACTTGGTTTCGGTCAGCACCTGCCGGTAGTTGTCGAGCGTAGGCTGCGACGGCAGAAACGTCAGGTTGAACAGTTCCTGGAAGCTTTTCAGGCTGGTCAGGAGCATCCATACAAAAGGGAAAAGCGTGATGACGATTCCGACGGTCAGCGCGGCGTAGGCCAGCCCTGTCTTGAGGTCGGGTTTGCGGCGGGGCGTGGAGGCCAGGATCATGCTTCGTACCTCCGCGTGAGGAATTTCAGCTGGATCACGGTAATCAGCAGAATCAGCACGAACAGCACGACTGTGACAGCT
Organism: Deinococcus deserti VCD115; assembly: GCF_000020685.1. Taxonomy (NCBI): domain Bacteria; kingdom Thermotogati; phylum Deinococcota; class Deinococci; order Deinococcales; family Deinococcaceae; genus Deinococcus; species Deinococcus deserti. The sequence continues at coordinate 108,111 of NC_012527.1, forward strand.
GAGGCATACCCCATCTCGAACCGGCCGAACGCCATCTGATAGATGTACAGCGCCACTGTCATGGTGCTGCCGAGCGGTCCGCCCTGATCCGTGAAATTGAGGTTCACGACCTGGGTAAAGAGCTGCAGGTAGGAGATGGTGCCGGTCACGACGCTGAAGACGATGGTGGGGTTGAGCAGAGGCAGGGTGATCCCCCGGAAGGCCTGAAGGCCGGTCGCGCCGTCTATTTCGGCCGCCTCATAGTAGGTGCGGGGGATGGCCGCCAACCCTGCCAGAAACAGCACGATCTGAAAGCCGAGATTCTGCCAGACCACAAGTCCGGCGGTCGTGGCCAGTGCCTGCGACGGTGACGTCAGGAACTGCTGCGGGGGAATGTGCAGCCACATCAGCACCGTGTTGACCGGTCCGAACTGCGGACTGAACAGCCACTGCCAGACCCAGGCCGCCGCCACGATCGGCGTGACGAAGGGAGCAAAATACAGCGCCCGGTACAGCCCGCGGAATGCCTTGATGCGGCTGAGCATCAGCGCCAGCACCAGCCCCAGTCCGATCTGGGCGGGAACGCCAATCAGGGTGTACAGGGCCGTGTTTCTCAGGGCGGTCTTAAACTTTTCGTCCTGGGCGAGCCGCTCATAGTTCTCGAATCCCACGAAGGGCTGCTGTTCTTTCAGGATGTTCCAGTCGAACAGACTCATCTGCAGCGCCATAAACGTCGGCAGGAAGCGCACGATCAGAAAAAAGAGCAGCGGGAGCCCTAGGAACAGGTAAGCGGTGCGGGTCTGATGCCGTTTGAGGGAGCTGCGGGCGGGTGTCACCGCCCGCGGCACCGCTTTACTTGTAATGTCCATCCAGGATCTTCTGTTCTTCTGCGGCGGCCCTCTTCACGGCGTTGGCAGGCGTGCCGCCTTGCAGCAGCACCGTGTTGATGGCGTCGACCCAGGCCTTGCGCTGGCCCGCCTCGTCAACGAACAGCGTTGAGGACGCAAATGGCAGGGCGTACACGAAGGGGCCGTACACGGGGTCCTTGCGCAGCGCCGGATCGTTGACCAGCTTCTTGCTGGCGGGAATCTCACCGACGCTCCGCAGCCAGGTCTGCTGCGTTTCTGCGCTGGTCAGAAACTTGATGAACTTCACGGCCGCCTCGAGCTTCTCGCCCTTGGCGTTCTTGGTAATGCCATTGACCCAGTACGAGCCGAAGTTGCCGCGCACATTGCTGTTTTTGAAGGTCGGCAGCGGCATCACGCCCCAATTGAACTTGGCGCCTTTGCTGATGGTGGCGACAGCGAACGATCCATCGATGATCATGCCGACCTTCCCGGCAATGAAAGCGTCGCGGTAGCTGTTGTTGCCAGGGAAAAAGTTGGGTGTTCCAAGTTTATGCTTGGTGAACAGCTCAGTGTAAAAAGTCATCGCTTTCACGCCGGCGGGGCTGTCGTAGTTCACTTTTTTCCCGCCGTCGCTGTACGGCGTACCACCGAACTGCCGGATCAGTACTTCCCGCACCATGTGGAAGTCCTGACCATCCGGCTGAATTCCGAAACCAAGCTGCGTGAAGCGTGGGGGCGAGCCCTTCACAATCTTTTTCGACGCGGCGATAAAGTCTTCCCAGGTCCGTGGGGGCGTCAGCACCCCCGAGGCCTTCAGCAGGTCTTTGTTGTAAAACACCGCCAGGGTTCGGACTGAGGTGGGCAGCGCATAATACTTGCCGTTCATCTTGCTTGTCTTGATCATGGGTACGAACCCACTCTCGATCGCGCGGATAGGGAACTCCTTCTCGGGAAGAGGCTGGAGGTACCCACTGTCGACGTATTGCGGAAGCCAGCCGTAGAACAGGTTCACCACGTCCGGACCCTGGCCTGCGGGCACGCTGGAGGCGACTTTCTGGTTGTAGGCGTCGTACGGGAACGTTTCCTGCTTGATCTTGATGTCGGGATTCTGCGCTTCGAACTTCTTGATCAGTTCGTTCATCGTGCTGACCTTGCTGGCAAAGTCATATTGCCAGTACGTCAGCGTGACAGGCGCGGCAGAGGCCGTGACACTCAGGGCAAGGGCGAGCGTAAGCAACTTTTTCATAGGGTCTCCTTAAACAGGGGTAGGGCGTGTGCTGAAGGGTGAGGAGGTGCTAAGAACATGCAGCCGTCGGGAACCTTGCTGCCGGTCAGGAACGCGCGTAGACACCGGCGCGGTGAAACCGGTGGCCATCCGGAAGATGTGGCCAGCGGCTGATGGACGTGGTGGACCATCATCGACGACTCCGGTGTGGTGTGCGGCGTCCGGAACGAAAGAAGACAGAAGCTGGGTGGCAGGTCATTGTTCTCCTTCTTCAAGGTGAGTGCGCGCGTTCATAAAGCGACTGGTGGCTGCGGCATGCTGTGCGGTGTCCTGTTCCAGGCGACCTTGCGCCTGCCGCAACTCCCCGCGCATCACCTGCGGCGCGGGACCGCCCAGGGTGGTGCGCCGGGCAATAAAGGCAGCAGGGTCCAGGGCGCTGCGGAGTTCTGCCTCACTCAGGTCAATGCCGTGCTTCTCCAGATCGTTGATTGTGACGGTATACAAGGGTCGTTCCTCGGCGTGCAGGTCCGAGAGCAGCCGTTTGATGCGGGCGTGGGCATCACGGAAACCATTCCCGGAATGACGTGTCATGGCGTCGGCAAGTTCGGTCACAGCGGATTCGCCGTGCTGAGCTTCCAATAACCAGAGGTCGCGGTTGAGCCGGGGACTGGCAAGCGAGACCGTCATAAGTTCCACGCCTTCGCGAAACTCCTGCCACATGCTGTGCAGGGAAGGCTGCATGTCCGGCCCTGGATCGTTGATGTCTCCGAACGGAACGTTGTGGCTGCTGAGGATGATGCTCTGGGTCATCCCAATGGCCTTGCTGAACTTCGTGCGGGCATGTTCCAGTGCGACCGGGTTGCGTTTTTGAGGCATGACGCTGCTGCCCTGAACCAGGCCGTCCGGCAACACGATCAGACCGCGTGATGCCCAGAACAGCAGATCGTACAGGACCCTCGACAGGGTTGTGGAGGTGATCGTGATGATGCTGGCCAGTTCCACCTGCCAGTCGCTGGCACTCACCGCGTCGTAGGTGTTCTCGATCGGCCGGTCAAAGGCCAGCAGTTCGGCTGTCATCGTGCGGTTGATAGGAAAGCTCGTTCCGCCCAGAGCCACGGCACCCATTGGGCTGAGGTTGAGCCGCCCAAGTGCGCCGAACATGCGTTCGGTATCGCGTGCGAGATTGTTCTCCACCGCAGTCAGGTAGTGCGCAAAAGTGGTGGGCTGTGCGGGCTGGTGATGCGTGTAGGCCACGATGATGGTTTCTACTTCGCGTTCGGCCAGTGTCAGGATGGTCTGGCGCAGGGTCAGGATCCGGGAGATCGCACGCATAAGGCGCATCCGGGCGCTCAGGCGGTAGATCGTCATGTCGAGGTCGTTCCGCGACAAAGCGGTGCGCAGGGCGCCGGCAGCCGCAGGGTCACGGTCGGTGAGGGCGGCGTCGAGCGTGAAGAACACGTCCTCAATGCGCGGATCATAGGGTGGGAAAGGCTTCTTTCTGAGGTTCCGCAGATGACCGGCAGCCTCCGCGGCATGTTCGACCTCACACTGGCTCAGCATCAGGGCGTGGGCCGTGAGTGCGTCGAACAGATGCGGGAGCAGATGCTCACTGGCATAGACGTAATCCGGCTGAAGAACAGCCTGCAGGTAGGTGCTATGCCACATGGGTTACCTCGAAGCCGCCGCTGAGAATGAGCTGCCGGGCGCGTTTCAGAGCGCACAGGCCTGCGCCGTGAAGAGCCGACCCTGGGACGTCCGTTTCAGTTGCAATGGTGACGCATGGGGCCAGCAGGCCTGGAAGCCGCTCCTGAAGCTGAGAGATCCGCTCGGGGTGTACGCCGAGCACAAGATGCTCGAGGTCCAGGGTGTGGCTCAGCGCCGCGAGAGTAAAAGCGAGCGCATCCAGCCGCACTGCAGGGGGCAGCTGCTCTAGCGGCTCCCAGGTCCGCATTTCCGGGGCATACCAGGGCGAGCGGCCCATTTCTCCGGCTCGTCCGTGTACGCCCCGGTACAGTTGCCCTCCAAGGATCAGTCCCATTCCGGTGCCACTCGGCCGTTCAATAAGTGCAGCAAGGTGGGTAAACTCCGGGTAACGGTCCTGCAGGGAAAGGGTCACGAGATTGGCGTCGTTCTCGTACCAGACGGGTAACCCAAGTTTTTTTACGGCTGTGTTCATGGCTGGAATGTCGAGCGCAGTCAGTGCGTTGGGTTCGCCGACCTGACCGCGTTGGTCCACTGGAGCAGGAAGGCCGACCAGCACAGCCCGCAAGGGACCGAAAGGCGCTGACCGGTGCACGGCTTGCACAAGCGCGGCCGTTTGCTCAGTCAGCTGTCCACTGGAGGGCCGAAGCTCCTCACTTCTGTGAGGGTGCGGCGCCAGGCTATGAATATGGGCATTGACGCAGCCAGGTTGAAGGTCGATCGCCAGGACCGTTCCCAGGCGCGGATGCAGCGTGACCGCCTGGGGAACACGGCCAGAGGTATGACTGATGCCCGGGCCCAGATGCACGACGTTCTGATCAACGAGGTCCTGCACGACAGCATTGACGGTGACCTTGGACAGGCCGGTCAGATCGGCCAGTTGAGGGCGGGTCAGCTTCCTGTGCTCAAAGAGAATAGTGAGAATCTGACATCGATTCAGATGCCGCAGACGCTGGGGCTGACTCATCAGGAACCTCTGTTAAGAAACTTTATTTACTATTGCCGCAGCGTACTCCTCCTGAACCTAATCAGCAAGTCTGGAGCCTCGCAGCTGTGCGCAGGGCTACTGCCTCATTGCAAATGTCGTCTTGCGCGAGCTCAGTTGGGTGCGACTCGGAGGTGTGGCCGTCACACCATCACGATCATCACGGTCCCAGTCGTACAGAAACGGAAGGCTACGACGCGGCTGGAGGATAAGCGGCGGATCCGTGCTGACCACACTTTCCTTCCACCTACCCAGCGCTCTGGGAACAGGGCCATAGGGCTTCTCTGGGTCAGGAAATCAGAGTGAGGTAGCTCTTGAGCACTTCCCTGCACGACTCTGCGAGAAGATGGCTGGGCAGCGCGGGGCAGATTTTTCTGGACCGCGCGTCCATTCGCTGGCACCACGCAGGGCTCTTGACACCGCGCTGGCGAGTAGCTTTCGTCTTCTGCTAGCCGCATCAGAAATTGGTGACATGAATTGGTCCAGTAAAGGTCGTCTTATAGCCTCACTGGGTCCGCGTCACTTTCGGCTCCTGGTCTCGAAGGAAATCCGCCTGCTCCTGCTCTGCACTGGACTGATGCCAGCGTAAACGGTGTGCGGGCGCGCTCTGTACCTGATCCCCGGTGGGGTCTGCCGCAGCGGGAACGCTCTGCTCACGAAGGCGAAGGAAGCGTGCGGACGAGCCTTCTTCTGAGGTCATGCAACTACCGTAGTCGTTCCACCTCGGCGCTGCTTTGGCCGAATCCAGAGTATTGGGCAGACGTCATTGAGCGTTGCCTTGCCTGACGCCGCTGAAGTGGAGGCGAACACCCCGGAACGGTGATGCGGACTTTAGCGCAGAGGCGCATGCCCAGGACCTGGCAATCGTCTCCAAGCCCTATCACTCGTCCAGTTCGATACGCGTGGAGGTAACATTCGTATTTTCTGGCCAACTCTGGGCTCTATCTGTACTCTGCCACTTCTTTTCTGTGTCCGCTGCGGATTTAAGCTTGGTACTCCTCAAAACTAATTTCTGCTGTACAGGAGCTGGCTTTTTGATGCCCCTCAGTGATTTTGATGGAAAGTAAGCTGTGCGCCATCGGGTTGTCCATGTGTGCGGACTGTTACCACAATGATGACTGTGTACACGGCTATCACCAAAGCAGCGCCACGAGAAAATATCACCGCGTTGTGGTGATCACCCCATGCCATGGCGATATTGGGGGCATCATTGGCATATTCGGTTTGTACCCGGTGGAGTGTCTCCAGATAGCTGTGCGCGACCAGGGGGAAGTACACAGTGGTGAAGGCGTGCAGGAAGCGGAGAGGAAGGAAGCGTGCGGTTTTCGGTGAACGGATCTGCCAGACACGCAGGGTCAGCCAGGAGAAGGCCGCGACGCTGGCCGTGACGAGTACGGTCCCCATAAATTGCATGTCCACACCTCAGCCTAAAGGTGAGCGGGCCTATCAGCAATCCACTTTTAATCAGCCGTTTTGGGCCTGGAACGAGCCAGCAAGCCTTGGTTACTCCCGGCACCAGTTCCGCTGTGCTTTGTGGCGCAGCTCGGTCTGAAAGAAGTCGCAGAGTACAGCTATAGGTAACCCGGAAATTCGGCGCTCAGATCGCGAGAGCTTTAATCAGTGATCTGCAAGAGCGGTTGTGAGAGTTCCCCAGTAGATGTGAGCTCCTGGATCGTCGTTTTTGAACGTTTCCAATGAAAATTTTGGAGAGATTGCGCACTTGACGTTGTTGGCGAAGAATCCGCAGGGTCCCATCGTGGACAGCTCCATATCGGACCTGGATGGGGTATGGGCACACGATCCTGAACGGGGATCATGCCCGTACCCTCCCGGCACGGCGCTGAATGGCCTGGTGATTTTCGCGCTGGTGCTGGATGAACTCCTGGACCTGAACGATCACGTGCAGATGCCGGAATTGCGTTTTTATCCAGTGGTTCCGTTGACAGTTGAAGAAATGGATTTCAAGCTCACGCTGGGCCTGGACGCGTTACTGGAACGCCTGGACAAGGGTGAGGTGAGAGAGCTGGTGGACACCCGAGCGTGGTTGCACCTCCACACAAGCCTTGGTGGAGGCGGAAGTAACGTTCGCAGCAGTAACTGATCGAACGAAAACCCCCCACGCTGGAGTGAATCAGCAGGGAGGGTGTCGGGTGCGTGACGCCAGCCGGCCACGACCGACAAGGAGAGCAACCGATGACGTCAGAGAAGAAGGGGTTGACTGGGATCCTCAAAAGATCAAGCCAGACGGCACGTATCGAGTGGCCATGTGGTTGACCTCTGAAGGCCAAAGATATTTCGACGTCGTCTCCGAAGATGATGACGATTTCCTTGAGCAGATCGACGAAGCATCTGTCTATTCGCCAATCGTTCCGAACTCCCTTCTGTCAGGCCGCAGATACGGAGATTTCATTCGACACCTCGTTATGGCGGGCGAGGCCAGCATCGTTATTGACGCACATCTGATGTGGATGACCGGAGATGAGCCGGACGCTCGCGGCGAGGAGCGGTGCGTTACCTCTCGACCACCACTCAGGGCACCGCGGCAGATTGGCCAGTCAAGGACACCCCGCCAGTTTCTGGCCCTTTGCGCGGTCAAAGGCCCCGCGTCTGCTCAAATAGGTCGTGGTCCAGCTCCAACCGCAACAGAGCCGGTACGGAGGATCTACAGACGGAATGCAATCCCGACTCCACCAAAAAAGGCCATTAAAGCTTCCGGCTTCGGCTGACGGTCAGAGTCCACAGCGTCAGTCCCGCCAGCAGTACAAGAGACAGGTCTTTCCAGGCATGGTTGGTGTCCAGCAGATGACTGAGTGAGCCGCTGATCTGCCAATGGTCATACATGTGATTCAGCGCGTGCCATAGCGAAGCCGCAGCACCTATGACCACAACAGGGCCGAGTGCCCGGACCTGACGGGCGGCCACCAAAAGAATGCCTCCAAGGGCAGCACTGAAAATTCCTGCGTCGCCGGCAAAATGACGGTTGAACGGAGCGAATGGCGCCAGATGCGTGTAGAACCATTCGGGAACCACAGCGAGGGTGAGGCCTGTCAGCAGCAGCACGAGACCGTTCAGAGCGACGACCACGCTCAGAAACCGCTCCTGCCTGCTCATGGCTGCCGATCTGGCAGGGCGCAGAAGCCCTGACTCTCGATGTTCAGTGGTCCCGTCAGCCGGTTAAAGAAGTTTTCGGTGGCGACAGCTACGGTCAGCTCGATGATTTCGCGTTCTGAGTAGAAACTGCTCAGCGTGGCGTACGTCTCGTCGCTCACTTTTGCTGTGACCTGCGTCGCTTCCCACGCGTACTCCAGCGCTGCTCGTTCAGCAGGACTGTACTCAGGCCGCTCACGGAATGCCAGGACCCACTGCAGTTTGCTGGTGTCCAGGCCCTTGTCCCGCGCGACCCGCTGGCCCAGATCAATACAGAACGCGCACCCGTTGAGCTGAGCCACCAGGTGGGACACGAGGGCTTTCGTCGTGGGATTCAGTTTCGTTGAGCCATTGCCGTAAATGCCTGCCATAAACAGATACGGCACCGGATATGCGGGGTGATGGCTGAGAAGCGCGACAGTCGGAAACGGCTTTCCGAACCGCCAGGTCAGCGCGCGGGAAGCCAACCTGGCCATCCAGGGCAGACGTGATGGAGCAGTGACGCGGGACATGCAATGAACCTCCTGAAGGATCAGCGAGAGGCGGAAAGCAGCAGACGTTTCAGGTGGGAGCGGCGCTCGGTCTGGAATTCAGGGTCGTCCACGTTGAGGTTCAGAGCTGCTGCGAGCGTCTGCCCGAAGATCAGGTGGGCGTAGCAGACGCCCAGCACGGACAGCACCATCTGCCGTACGTCCTCCTGCTCCAGTGCACCGTCACGCAATACGGCATCAACAGCATGTACAGCAGTCGCCACCGCGACGTGATGGGCCTGAACTTCATTGATCAGCGTATTTCCCTGAAGTTCGGACCATTGCACCAGACGCAGAAACTCTGGGTGTGCGGCGTGGAAGTCCAGGGTGACATCCACCAGTGCAGCAATCAGCGTTGCGCGGTCTGGCTGCTGCCCAGCGAGCTGAAACGCGGTCGGAGCAATTTGTGCAGCCAGCTGGTTTTGTTCTTCCAGCACTGCTTTCCACAGGCCTGCCTTCGAACGAAAAAAATAGCTGGGCGTGGCACGGGCTACACCCGCAGCGTCCGCGATCTGCTGGAGCCCTGTGGCGGCATAGCCAGATTCGGCGAACAGCTGTGTAGCGGCGCGAAGAATTGCTTCTCTGGTGCGCTGGGCGTCCCGAGGACGAGCTTCGATGTGTTCCAAGAGAGCTCCCTCCTAGCTGAGCGTTCGTTCAGTTTAAATGGCACTAAAGGGACAATTGACTCGGTCCGTGCTTTCTGGGGGACCCTGTGCGAACAAGACATGCATTCCACAGTCATTCAACGATGCCTCGGCCGACCCTGTCGTATGAAGCACCCAGGTTCAGTTGAGCCCGGCATGAGATCTGCTGAGGATTTCACTGGTTGCGAGGTGTAAAGGTCTACGGCAATCTGGAAAGACTGCTCGCACTGCTCGGCACACACAGCTTGTGCCCTTCTGATGGCCTCATCACGTTCCATAGCCGCCTCGATTCGTATTCTTTCCGCTGCTCCCAGAAGGGTGGACAGGGCCCTTTGATCGCTGAGATCAACGGCGTGTTTCTGGGTGGAAGGAACCGTCAACTCAACGATAAATTTCCTGTTGGAGGTATAAGACCGTGCGGTGCCTCGTATACCGACCTGAAGGTGGCCACCTTCAGGTCGAGGCGGGCTTCGGCCAGATGATTAAATTTGCGGGTAAGGGATACGACTCGGTCTGCTGAACCTGAGAGCGTGTGTATCCTGTCCGCTGTGCCGGACATTTCCCCGTTGGAGTCCCATGGCCAGCCCTTTTCTGCCTGACGCCTTCACCTTCGATAGCCCGGCGCGCTTCCTCCGCTTTCCGGCACCTGGGATCAGCCTACAGATCATCCGCAAATTTGGCGGAGCAGGATGATGGAGTAGGCCAGTTGAACCGTCCCCAGGAAGTTCTGAGCCGTGACTTCATTCTGTGTCCGTACTCGTCGAAAGCTCTGAAATCTTGCAATGGTCCGTTCGACCTCTCAGGGCCGCTTGTGGCGGCGTAGTGGTCTGCCATCCCGCGTCTTTCGTTGATTGTGCCGGTTCGCTGCAATCATCAGGTTGACGGGGACGACCACGCCTGGTGCGCGTGACGGGCCTTGGGAGACGTCGCGCCAGAACGGTTCATTGCTGAGCGGTGAGGCGCCTCTTGGGGCGGCACACTGTCACCGAACTTCCGGATCACTTCTAAGCTCTCGAAAGCTCCGCGTTGTCCTGGTTATCCGTGCTCGTCCCTTGATGCAGCTGTACATGGGGTCTGGTAATACAGGTAAGGTGCGGACGAAGCCGTCCGCACCCTTGAATACCTGCGTTGGAGACCTTACTTAATCCTGTTGAGGAACGCTTCGGCGTCGAGCAGACCGAAGCCGAGGGTCTTCTTGCCTAGCAGGCGCAGCAGGTCCTGGTTCTCGATATCGACATTCTTCTGTGAGAGCCGCAGCTTCTCGGTCAGCTGACCGGCATTGTCGGCGCTGTACCCTTCTCCGAGGGCCAGGGCCAGGACACCTGAGACGACGGGCGTGGCGAACGACGTGCCTTTCACAGCCCTCATCTCGCCGTTGGGGAAGGTCGTGACGATGTCTGTCGCGGGTGCCATGACTTCCAGGCCGTCGCCGAAGTTGGAGTAGCGCGACTTCCGGTTGTCGAGCTCAATGCCGCCCACCGACAGCGAGAGGAAGCCCGGGATGTTGGTCTGAGCTGACTTTGCGGCGGGGAACTGCACAGGGTTCAGGCCCTGGTTCCCGGCAGCCATGATCACGTACGCGCCGTTGTTGGTGGCGTACTCAATGGATTTGGAGATGCTGCTGTCCTTGTCGGTGACGGCGCTGACGTTGATGACTTTGGCGCCCTGATTCACCGCGTGAATGATGGCGTTGCCGATGGTAGTGGAATTGCCTTCGCCGTTAGAACCCATCACGCGGATCGGCAGGATCCTGGCGTTGGGCGCCACCTGCAGGATGATGCCCGCCACCGCGGTGCCGTGCCCGTAGGCTCTGTCGGCCGTGGTGCCTTCCTCGCTGGGATCGAGGTCCGTGCGGCCGCCAACGAAGTCACGCCAGGTGGTGTTCGGCGTGAGGGTGCCGGAGAAGGCCGGGTGTTTGAGGTCGATGCCGGTGTCGATCACGGCGACGATGACGTCCTTCCCGAGGTTGGGTGCAAGGGTCTGCGCGCCGGCGAGGCGGATCTGGTGCCATTCGTTGACGTTATTGTGCAGCGGGTTGGGCGTGCCATCAGCGAAAGTGGCGGCCCAGGCACCAAACGATCCACTGGCCCACGCACCGAACGATCCAACGGCCCAGACGCCGAACGAACCGCTGGCCCACGCACCGAAGGAGCCTGCAGTTTCGGACAAGACCATTTTGGTGTCGGTGAAGTTGGTCGTGCTGATCTGGTTGGCTTGGGCGGAGAGGTGAGGTGTGGAGGCGCTGGGTTCAGCTGTCGTCCCGCACGCGGCCAGCAGGGCGGTTAAACCGGCCAGCAGGTAGGTCTGTCCAATGAGGCGTCTCATGATCAGTGCTCCTTAGCGGTAGAGATCAGCGAACTTGAACGCGTTCAGCGTGCCCTTGCCCAGCTGCGTCCCGTAGGTGGGATCCGTGGACGGTGTGGCGGTAGCGGCCATGTTGTTCAGGAAGACCTTGAGGTTGTCGTCATTTCTGATGGGAACGCCTGTGGAAAGCACCAGCGCTGCGGTGGCGGCAACGATCGGGGTCGCGAAGGAGGTGCCGGAGGCGGCCACCACACGGTTGCCGGGGAAGGCCGTGAGGATCCGCTCGCCGGGGGCGGTGAACTCCAGGTTGGCGCCGTAGGTGCTGAAGCTGGACTTATGGGTCAGCAGGTTGACGCTGCCGATCCCGATGCTGCCGTTGCCGAGACCGTTCGTGTCCTGTGAGCGCGCGGCTGGATACAGAACGTTGGCATCCCCGGTGTTGCCCGCAGCAAAAAAGACAGCGACCTCTTTGCTCACGGCGGTTCTGATGGCCTGGTTGACGGCGGTGGAGTCGCTGGTGCTGCCCAGGCTCAGGTTGATGACCTGGGCACCCGAAGCGACCGCGTAGTGAATCGCGGAGGCGATAGTGGCGGTATCACCGCCGCCGGTTGCGTCCAGCACGCGGATAGGCAGGATGGTGGCGTTCGGGGCGATCTGGGTGATGATGCCCGCCACGGCCGTGCCGTGCCCATAGGCGGCAGAGAAGGTGCCGTCGGTGTTGAGGTTGACTTCCTGCGGCACATTGTCGCCGTCGAGGTAGTCCTTGGCGTAGGCGGTATCGATTTTGCCGGTGAAGGCGGGGTGATTCATGTCGATGCCGGTGTCGATCACCGCGACCTTGACGCCCTTACCCAGTTCGGGAATCAGGGCCTGGGCACCGCCGATGCCGGCAAAGTCCCAGGTGGGGATGTTCTTGGTGAAGGTGGTGGCAGTGCTGGTGGTGCCGCTGCTCCAGGCGTTGTAGCCGCTGGACCAGGCGTTGTAGCCACTGCTCCAGGCGTTGTACCCGCTGCTCCAGGCGTTGTAGCCCTGAGCAGTAACCCCGGCACTGAATTTGCGCTCGTTGAGCTCGACGGCGAGAGCGCTGTCATAGGGGCCCTTGCTCAACGTGTTGTTTGCGACGGTCGCGGTGCCGGCGGTGACGTCACGGGTGAGGACGATGCCGGAGTACAGTTTTTCCAGGTTGGCAGTTGAGGTTTTGGCCGGAACGCCCACAAGATCGTGCAGGTACTTGAAGGTACTGGGGTTGGCGCTCTTGACGGCCTGTGGCTGTAGGGTCGCGTCGGGGCTGCTGGGTGTCACCGAGTTGCAGCCTGCCAGCAGGAGTGCAGTCAGCAGGGCGAGAGTGTGGGGTGACCTATTGGGTCCGCGTTTCAGAATTTCCATCATTGCTCTCCTTTCCAGGGCGCGTACAGCAAGCGCACAGCCGGGGGTCCGGAGCCACGACTGTAAGAGCCTTATGTGTACGCCCTGTGAACATCGGAAACTCTTAAAATGAACTAAAGCGGACATTTCTATCTAATGAAGACCTGCCTAGAGCACAGGTACAAGTAAAAATGAGCTTATGAGTATAAGAGTGCAAAATTGCCTGCTACCATCTCCTGATTTACGTGTTGATTTCCCGTGATAGTCGTTCAGAACTGCTCCTCAAAAAGATTGCCAGGGCGTCCGGTAATCTATAAATTTACGTTCAGATCAGTAAGCATTCCAAGCATCTTAGACATCTCTCAGAGTTTGCTCACAAGGTGTGAAGCTGTCATCCAACAAACACAGAGGAAAATTTCAGAAACGTCTGCGGAATAAAGCATGAGAAAAACAGAGTATGTGAAGTACAAGTCCAATGGTTCACGGGGTGTCGCATTTCAAAAGGGCCGATCTTGAATGATTACAAGGAGGTATGGGCTTTAGGCTCGCTTGGTTCTGGCTATCAAACCCAGCACCTCAGGCATTTTTCCAAGTCTGCCGCTAAATTGATATGACCGAATTGGGTGTAAGAGCCTAACGCTCCTCATTTCCTGGTGATCACTGTGTCAGGCGGATGTGGGCTACCACCGCTGCGAATCGACGCACAAATCAACAAGCGACCCCTCTACATCAATTAAACACTCCTCGAAACTCCTACGTCATTGAGGCGTGGCTTCCTCCGACCGCCGCACCTCCGGCATATTAAATCTGTAACGCTGCTCTACACGAATAGAAGGAACCCACTCTCGGGGTTCCTCCTGTTTGAGGTTGCGCGCGGTTTGGGTCAACAAGAACTTCGGGCTGCTGAGCTGGAACGTGACCGTACTGTCAAGGCACAAACTTCTTTCGGTCTTTTTTGGATATGGCGCGACTGATCTTGCCTTCGTAACTACTACGGACGGAATTTCCGAAGTCACCACGCTCCCCGATCCACTGATTGCGCCTTGACCCATCGTCACGCCCGGATTGAGGTGCACACCGGCGCCCACCCATACACGATTCCAGTTCTCACAGGCTGAGCAAAGCGCGCCCCAGCTGTCCGTATTGCCGGGTCAAAGGCGTGATGGGAGGTGTAAATGCTCACACGAGAAGCGAACAGCACATCATCGCCACCCAGATGCCACCATCGGAGAGCAGACGCAGCCGATGTTCGCATAGAACGAAGGGCGGTCGATTGGGTGTCCACATTCTGGCTTGCGTGATTCGAACAACCCAGAGTCCATAAGTAGCTTGGAGGCGAGGATTCCCCCAAGCAGCATGTTCGTCGACTGTCCTGCAGCTACAGGACTGGAGTGAGTTTCCAGAGGTTGGTCATGTGACAACAGAATTCCGCTCGGACACCAGACCAGCGGGACTACCCATACAGGAACCCGACGGAACGTTTAGTCAGAACCTCGGGAAGCGCGTGAGTCGGAATGGCGTCTCGGGCGTGCCGTCCTGCAATTTGTCCAGCTGACTCTGCGGGACCACCAAGTTATTCCCGACACGGGCCAGGGTGGTCGGAAAGCGCAGTCCCATCAAGGGCTCCTCGGCCACCAGAGTGCCGCTGATGTAATCAGCAGACAGACTGACTTTGCTGATCACCTGCATGCCATTACGAACGACATACAGCGTCCGTCCCTCCAGCAGGAGGCCGTCTCCATGCGTCAGCCCGCCCATGATCTTCCTCACGTCCCGGGTGCGAAGGTCGATTCGCCACAGGTCTCCCGTATTGAGCTGAACGGTCAGCAGATACCGGCCGTCAGGCGTAGCCGTAATCCCGTTCAGGTTGATTCCAGGCCCGTATTTGATGGGTGTGGTGCTCAGGTCAAGCCAGGCTTTCAGGTTCATCATGCGGTCAATCTGGTAGATGACCGGCCTGGTGCTGTCGGTGACATACACAGTGCCGTCCGGCGTGATGGTCAGGTCGTTGACGAAAGCTACGGGGCTCTTCGGGGTTTCCAGCACTTTCAGCGTCATACCGTCCGGACTCAGGACGCTGACCGTGCCCTGCGCGCCACCAGCCACCCACAGGCGGCCCTGCGCGTCAACCTTCATGCCCAGGGCCGATTGGCGGCCCACCGCGCCACCTTCGCTGAACTTACTCACGGCTCCGGTGTCCGTGTTTACCGCATAGATCGTGCCGTCCTGAGCACTTCCGGTGTAGATGACGCCTTTCCTCGCGTTGTAGGCGATTCCTTCGGGAAAGTCCTGCGGGCCGGGTAGGAAGTAATCACGGACCGTGAAGTTGTTCCGGGTGATGACGCCGCAGCGCTGCCGGGGACCGGACATCCCAGACGGATCAGATTTGTAGTCGTCAGGGTTGGCATGAATGACCAGCGACCGGTTCAGGATGCCCGTCATGCCGGTGAGACTGACTTTCTCCGTGGTGAATGACGCCCGGCCCACGCCGTCGGCACCCACCATCAGCATGGGCAGGTCACCGCCGTGCCCATACCTGTTGGGCGCCTGTGGATCATCGTGATTTCTGCTCATTGCCGGGTCGAAGTGACCTCCAGCGCCACCAAAAGGCACCACGGTATTGGTGGCTGGATCGATGCCTGGGGTACACCGGCCGTATTCATGAATGTGCATGCCGTGCCGGCCCGGCGTCAGGCCCCGGACTTCTACAGTGACCTGCATGCCCGGCCCCACCTGCCGGAAGGTGGCGGTGCCCAGACTCTGCCCGGCCGGGTCCCTCAGCGCGGCGGTTGCGGTCAGCGGCGAACTGGACGGCATGGTCATGGGCGCCTGACTTCCTCCCGCCGCCGCAAAGCCCAGCGCCAGCGTGCCCAACATCAGCAGCTGCTTCATTCAGTTCCCTCCGGTGTGACGCACGCGGTAGATCACGCCGCTCTGGTCGTCGGTGAACAGCAGGCTGCCGTCCGTATACGTCGCGATGCCCGCCAGGCGGCCGAACTGCTTCCACTGCCCACCCTCCTCAAACACGAACCCAGTAATGAACGGCGTGATGGAGGTGGGTTTGTTGTTGGCGTCGAAGTTCACGCGTGCAATCTCATACCCGCTGGGTTTCAAGCGGTTCCATGAGCCCCGAAAGGCCACGAATGCGTCGTTGCGGTACTCCGCAGGAAAGGCTGCGCCGGTGTAGAAGGTCAGCCCGATGGGAGCCGCGTGAGCGGTGTACGTCAGCGTGCTGCCCTGGGTCCGCGCGCAGTATTCCGGCTTGGTGATCAGCCCCGGGATCTGACCCACGTTCACGTACGGGTCCGGCTGGCGGTCACCGTAACAGAAGGGCCAGCCGTAGTTCTTCCCCCGCTGGATGACGTTCAGTTCTTCCGGTGGGATGTCGTCGCCATGCCAGTCACTGCCATGGTCAAAGCCGTACAGCGTCTTGCTGACAGGATGCCAGCCGAAGCCGATGGTGTGCCGCAGGCCGCGCGCGTACACTTCCCGCCATTGGCCGTCCGGACGGATGCGCAGCATGGTGGCTTCCTCAGGATTCGGCGTTGGTACGTCGTTGTTGGTGGAGCCGAACGAGGCGTACAGGAACCCGTCCGGTCCCCATTTCAGGCTGCGTCCGGAGTGCTGCCCGGCATCGGGAAACCCGTCCGCGAACACGCGAGGCGCGCCGAGGGTACCGTCGCTGGCCATGTCCATCACCCAGATGGTCTTTTCGCCGACCACGTACAGTTTGTTGTTCCTGACGTCCATGCCGTGAACGAGGCTCAGGTTCGAGGCGACCTGCCGCCGTTCTCCAGCATCGAATTTGCCGTCTTTGTTAACGTCTTTGAGGTACCAGACGTCACCCTGCTTGCGCCGGGAGAGGTAAACGCCACCATCAGGCATCACGTGAAGCATCCGTGCGTTGCCAAGGTCGGTGGCCATGACAGTGAGTGCGAACCCAGCCGGTACCTTCAGGCGGGCGAGTTTATCGGGCGTAAAGGCCAGTGCGGCTGGCTCGTTGCGGGTGGCGGTGACGGTTGCGGGCGGTTCGGGGGCTGGAAGGGGCCGCGCAGTGGGAGCCGGCCCCTGAGCCATCAGACCATTTGTGGAGAGTGCTTGGGCAGACAGCGCGCCAAGACATGCCGTGAGAACAGCGAAGAGAGGTATACGCATATAGATTTCTCCAGGAGATAGGGGGACGTCAGACTGCCAGGTCCTGCACCATCGCAATGACCCAGATTCGTGGCTGCAATGATGTCCTGGCAAAGCATCCGGCGTGGCGCATGATGCGCACGAACGCGTCCCGAACCCACCGATCGGGATTCGGGACCCTCTTCTTTTGAGCGAACGCGTACAGGAGCCGGGCGTACCGTCGGTGCAGTTCCCGCAGGGCGCTGAGGTCCTGCCCGGCAAGCGCCTGAAGCACCTCAGCGTCAGGCTGTCCTTCCCAACCTGTCATGTCATTGTTCGCCGTCATAACTCACCACATCAGGTTGAGAAGGTGAAGGGAAGGCATTCTCAGCGCAGGTTGTTGGTGCGGGCCCAGGTGAGGATCGCCTGATTGGCGGCCGCCGCCTTCTCGTAGATGGCCGCGTGCGCCGCACCCGGGATGATGACCAGCGCGCTCCCGGGGATGTTCTGCTGCATCTTCAGGCTGTATTCCGGTGGATACACCGTGTCCTCGCGCCCCTCGAGAATCAGGGTCGGCACCGTGATGGTCTTCAGGGTGGGAATCGAATCCGGGCGGGTCGCCAGGACAGTCGCTCCAGCGACATCCGCAGCCACACTGGCCTGCTTGACGATGGTGGTCAGGAACGCCACGTCCGCCGGACGAGTCGCGCGGGTCTGCCCGGTGAGCATGTCCTTGAGCAGTTCCGGTGCCAGGGACTGGGGTCCGAAGGTGCTGGCCTTCTGGGCCATGCCCTTCCAGATATTCTGTTCGACGATCCCAGCGGGGTTGGCGATGGTGTTGATCAGGATCAGGCCGCTAAAGCGCTCTGGTGCGGTGCGCCACATCTCGAAGGCAATCGGGCCGCCCATGCTCATGCCGCCAACAATGGCTTTGGGGACGTTCAGCTGGTCCATGACGGCGAGGGCGTCCGCAGCGTAGGTCTGGAGGTTGCCGGGATTGCTGGCTGGCGCGGTGCTCTGGCCGTACCCGCGGTGGTCGATGGTGATCACGCGGAAGCCAGCGGCAGCAAGGGCGTCGCGGTTGCGGGCGAAGAGTTCACCCGAGAGCGGGTAGCCATGCAGAAGCAGCATAGGGGTGCCTGCGCCCTGGGACACGTAGTGAATGCGCGCGCCATTGACGTCCAACATGCCTTCCTGACGTCCCGCTTCTGCTCCTCCAGCTTGAACCGTCCCGACGGACACCACCATCGCCAGGGCCATCATCGTCCAGTTCTTCATAGTGCTCCTTGTTCCGGCCTTCAACATGAATCACCGGGATGTTTCCAGCACTGAGTTGGTTGCCTGACTGAGGGTACGTCCAGGGGAGGCGTACCAAGTACGACCAGACTTCATGCCATCTTGAGACCGTAGGAGGCGAAACCATGCCAGGTAAACGGGAGCAGACCGTGAGGGACGCTTTGAAGCAGTACCGCACGCCCGACCTCCCTTAAGGACATCGCTATTAAGTTGTACCCGGCAACGATGACAGAAGTGTCCATTTAGACCAGAGGAACGCCCCCGATGTAAGACATCCAGGTCGTCAGCGGATCGCTCCGTTGACCTCGGCAGGGAAGAACCCGCCTCTTGGAGCCAGGGACACGATGTTCAACTCACGCGGCAGCCGACTGAAAACCACCGTATTCGCGTCGGACAGCACGATGTTCGTATCGCCCGTACGGACCGGTTGCCTCATGCCCTGGTCTCGCATAATCCAAAAAAATTTGTATGCCGATTTCACTTAGTAGTCACTGTCCCCCTCTGTAATGAGGGACAGGGGACGGCCCCGGCTTCGGGTCTCCCCTCAAGGGGTGAGCGCACCTGACTCACCCCAGATGGACCGCCACCACCAGAAGGTTCCTTCCACCTCGGGACGTCCCGTGACTGGCTGGAGACGCACTGCCTCCACCGGCGCGGCAGGCAGCAGCAGATCCGTCAGGACCACCCGGCCACCCGCCGCGAAGACCTCCACGGAACTCGTGTCGAGCAGCAGCGTGAACTCGATAACCTCCCGCCCATCCGGCAGCGGAGCGACATGCGTCCCGCCAAACCCCGGCACGTCCGGGTGTTCGGGCCGCGTGACCCGAAGGTCCGCCCGGGAAACCTGAACGCTCGCCTCAACGCCCTCAGCAGACAGAAACTCGACCTGTAGGGCGGAGTCACCGGGAAGGTGCACCATCAGATTGAATTCATGCGCCGCCCCGGCACGTAGAGCGAACGTTCGCGCCTCCAGCAGTGGCCGACGCTCAATCCGCGTGATGTCCTGACGCAAGGCCTGCAATTCCGGCACGGGACGCTGAACCAGATGCCACGACGCTCCCAGGGACACTTCGCGCGGCACCGTGAACGCCCCCCGCCAGGGAGAGGTGGGCAGCACCGTGGCGTACTCCCAGTTGTTCATCCACGCCAGCCACACCCGCCGCGCCGGCAGGTCACTCCACGACAGGGCCGCGTAGAAGTCCTTGCCGGAATCCAGGGTCCGTGACGGCGTGAGCGGCGAGAAGGTCGTACCGTCAAAGTCTCCCACCCAGTACTGCGCGCCGCTTCCTCCGTACGGTCCGCCCGGATTGAAGTCCACCTTCAGCACCCAGCGTTCCACGCGCGCCTCGTCCGTCAGCGGGAAGAACTCCGGAACTTCCCAGATCCCGTCCACTTCCCCGGCTGGTCCGAACGTGCTCAGGGGAAGCCAGACGTGCAGGTCAGAGGAAGCGTAGAACTCCACCTGCCGCTCGTCTGGATGCACCACGACCATCACCCAGCGGCCGCGCGCCTCGTCCCGGAAGACCTTCGGGTCACGGAAGTCTGACCGGTCCAGGTCCAGCACTGCCATGTCCCCGCCGTACTGCCACGTGTGTCCCTGGTCGGCACTGAACGCCAGGTACTGCGCTTCGTGGTGCCGCTTTTCCAGATGTGTTCGTTGGGGGTGGACGTCGGTATGCCCGGTGTACAGCGCCACCAGAGGCGGATGCTCGGCGTTCCCGAGTCCAGAGGTGTTGTGCCAATCCACGACGGCGCTTCCGGAGTAGATGACGTGCGTTTCACGCGCGGGCAACGCAACGGGGTGTTCCGTCCAGTGGAGCAGGTCGGTGCTGGTGGCGTGTCCCCAACTGAGGTTGCCAGGGGTGAGGCCAAGGGGGTTATGTTGGTAGAACAGATGGAATATTCCGTCGACGAACACGAGGCCGTTCGGGTCGTTGACCCAGTGTTGGCGCGGGGAGTAATGCACCTGCGGGCGGTGGCGCTCACGGTAGGTTCGGTGTTCGTCGGACATAACTCAAGCTACCCGCGAACGGTGAGGGCCGCAGACTGCTGTTCGGACCACTGGAAGACAGGGTCCTGGCGACCTGCCTTGAGATAAGCGAGTGCAAGAACCCGGCACCATCCTTGAGGGCAGACTGAGCGGACCCCACAATCAGCACGCTGGCCAGGTGTGCGTCACATGATCCTTCCCGGTGTTCTCATCAATGGGACCGGCTGAAGAAGGTGGCCCCCTCCCCGGGTCTGGGCGTCAGCCAAGCCCGCCCTCCCTGCTTCTCGGTCACGCGTTTGACGTTCGCCAGGCCCACGCCGGTGTCCTCGAACTTGTGCTGATGGTGCAAGCGAGAAGCACAAGACAAAGACCCACCTGGCCCGCCGACTCATCAGGACGGGGCGTACCATACGCACGGTGACTGAAAGCATGACCCCACCTTCCACCTGTGCGCAAGGAGTGCAGCCAGCCTCTGGTGTGGCCACCGTGCTGGCACTCCCGTGGTGTTGATGCGCCGCACCTCTCCACCAGACGGCGCGGACAGCGACTTGGCGCACCTTCCCTCCACACACTGCTCCTCGGTCTCTTCGTCCGCGAACCAGGACACGAGCCGCCGTCCAGGAGTCCGCGAACCACTTTCCCGCTCTTGGACGTACCTCTCCCTCAAAGGACACCTATGATCCCACTCTCCATACTTGAACTTGGGCGCGTGCGCCAGGGCTCCGACCGCCGCACTGCGCTGGATGAAGCCAGAACACTGGCGCAGCATGCCGAACGGCTGGGCTACCGCCGCATCTGGGTAGCCGAGCATCACAATTCACCCGGCGTCGTCACGGCCGCCACCTCTATCGTGATTGCCCATCTTGCTGCGGCCACCACCACCATTCGCGTGGGCGCCGGTGGCATCATGTTGCCGAACCATGCGCCCTACGTGATCGCTGAGCAGTTCGGCACCCTCGACACCCTCTTTCCTGGACGAATTGACCTGGGCCTGGGCCGCGCGCCCGGAACCGACCAGTTGACCCTGGGGGCCTTGCGCCGGAATCCAGCCAGCGCAGAGACGTTCCCTCAGGATGTGCGCGAGCTTCAGTCCTTTCTTACCCCGAAAGGCCCCACCCAGCGCATCGAGGCGGTCCCGGGCTCAGGCACGGAAGTGCCGCTCTGGATTCTCGGATCCAGCCTCTTTGGTGCACAACTGGCAGCAGCCCTGGGCCTGCCGTACAGTTTCGCGTCTCATTTTGCGCCGCAGGCGCTGCACCAGGCGCTGAGACTTTACCGGGAGGGGTTTGTGCCCTCGCAGCAGCTGAACAGACCCTACACCTTGATCGGCGTCAACGTGATCGCAGCCGATACGGATGAGGAAGCGCGCCACCTGGCAACGTCACAGCAGATGTCGTTCACGGCGCTCGTCCGGGGGACTCCGGGACTCATGCAGCCGCCCATCGAAGACATTGACACGCACTGGACCCCTCAGGAAAAAGTCCACGCCGGGCAGATGTTGCGGTGCAGCGTTACTGGCAACCGTGAAACCGTGCGCAGTGGATTGATGAGCCTGCTGGAGGAGACCGGCGCAGATGAGCTGATGATCGTTTCCGACGTTTTCGATTTCGAAAAGCGACTCCGGTCGGTGGAGATCATCGCTCAGGCCATGAGCTGACCCTGACCCGCAAGGGACTCGCGTCTACATCCGGTGAAGTCACGATTGACTCCAAAACGTGTTCCTGTGTGGTCAGGACGCCCCGTCGTGGTGAAGCGTCCAATTCTGGTGTTGCCGGCCCTCTGGATCCTGAGTACCGCGTCAGCTCAGCGGGTGACCCTCCCGAACGGCGTGTGCGAACTCCGGTCTTGCTCACGCATCACTCAGGGCGTGCTGTACGACCCTTTTTACTGGCCTTAGCAGCAGCAGTTCATGTCTCTCCTGACGAGTTGGGTCGTGCCGTGGGCCCCCGCATGGCCGGAACATTCCCGCGAGCAGCCTGAGCTTCGCCGATTCAAACTGGCAGGCCTGTCCAGCACCTCGAAGACCTTCGAAGCCATCCCTATGAAGGTCAGGGCGCTGATCTCTGTTGAAACTACGGCATGTCCAGTGCTGACGGTCGCCGACCAGGCCATCGGCAGCTCCGTGGGAAGTGCAGGTGCTGCAGCGCCAGCCAGGACCTCCAGCAACCACGGGTATACGGCGGGACCCGCCAGAATGCAAAACGCAGCGCGGGAAGCAAGCGGGTGTGCAGCCGCGTGAGGGACACGCCCAGCATCATCGCGCCGTAGTCCACAGTGTCCCGGTTGGACAGTCCGCTGAGGTGCAGCAGGGGAGACGGTCCCGATGTGGGCAGGAGAGGCAGCCCCTTCCGGAAGTTCATAGGACTTCATACCTCACTGACAGAGACCGTACCGACCTTGCAGGCACCAGCGCCATTCAATCGCTGTGACAGCTGTCGCACACTTCCCGCAGGTGCTGGGCACCACGTCCTTTGCCGCCTTGTACATCGCCCTCCCTGCGATGGGTGCAGTGGCGCTGCTGATGGTGTATTGGGAATGTGCCTATACCCTCACTGTCAACGATATGGGGGGTTTCACGGTCTGGCAGCTCAGGAAATTGTCAGAACCAGGGCCCTACAGTGGCTGGTGAGATGAGTACGTCGCACGTGGTTTCAAGATGGATGGTGACCCCAGCCCCTCCTGGTTGGGCGCGCCCTTCAGGCAGAGGCACGCCGTGACGGCTACGCCATGCATCACCGCGTTGCAGGACACGGTAAGGACGCTTCAGGCGCAGATTGCGGCGGCAGAGGACGGCCCCGAAGCTCTGGCCCTGCTGCACCGGGATGCAGCCTACGCGGCGCTGGATGTCGGCGACACGGCGGCTGCCATGACGCACGCGCTGAGCTGCCTGGACCTGGCCCGCGCCGTGGGCGAGGCGTCCCTCAAAGCCAAAGCGCATGTGGCGCTCGCATTGGTGCAGGCCGAGGTGTACGACGATATGGGAGCGTCACAGCACTTCGCGCAGGCGGACGCCCTTGTCCGTGAGGCGGGCGATGACCGCGGCGTGGCCCTGGTGGCAGTGAACGCCGCGCATTACGAAATGGAACGCGAGCAGTCTCTCGCCGCCGTCACCCGGCTCCAGGCGCTGCTGGATTCGCCACAGGCGCGGGGCGTGGACCTCGGCCCGACCGAGGATCTGAAACAGGTTCTGCACATCAACTACCTGGTCAGCGCCGCGGGAGCACAACTGGGGGGCGAGGTCCTCCCGGGCGCCGTGACGCGTCAGGTGGGGACATCCCGGGCGTTGCTGGAAACCTGGCTCATGAATCGCCAGCACCTGGGCCAACCATTACGGGTGCTCGAAATACTCGAGGCGCTCACGCTGGTCGCCCTGATGGACGGGCAGCATGAACGGGCCGCTCACCTGGCCGACGAGCGGGTGAGGCTGGCCGTTCAGGCAGACGGACCCCTGCTGGTGGGCCGGGCCCTGCTGGACCGGGTCCGGGTGCACGAGGCGGCGGGGGCGTGGGGCGCGGTGGAAGCGGACGCCCGGCAGGCGGCGATCGCCTTCACGTCGGCGGGGCACGAGCTGTTCGCGACGCGTGCACGCGAGCGGCTGGCCGAAGCCCTGGCACGCCAGGGCCAGTTTCAGGCGGCCTTCAACGTGCAACGTGAGGCGACGCGGCAGGTGTATGCCCTGTACCACGGCTTCTATCAGCAACGGGCTCTGGTTGGGCAGATCGAACAACAGGCCCGCGACGCCGAGGTGCGGGCCACCGCGTTTGCCGAAGCGGCCCTGCGCGACTCGTTGACCGGTGCGCCGAACCGCGCCCATGCGATGCAGGTGCTGGCCGGGTTGCACGCCCAGGCACGGCAGGGACGCGGGAGCGCCGTGGTGCTGATGGATCTCGACCATTTCAAGCGTGTGAACGACACTTACGGTCACGCGGCCGGGGACGACGTGCTGACCCGGGTCGTCCAGGTTCTTGGCGCGGAGGTTCGGGGGATGGACTGCGTGGCCCGCTTCGGGGGCGAGGAGTTCATCATCATTCTGCCGGGCGTGTCTCTGAACGCCGCGGAGCAGGTGTGTCTGCGCCTCAGTCAGGTGCTCGCCGAACTCGAGTGGCCGGCCATTGACCCGGATCTGCGGGTCACCGGCAGTTTTGGCGTGGCGTGTTTGCGTGACGGGGCCACCCTCACGGAGACCCTGAGAGAGGCTGACGTCGCGCTGTACCGGGCGAAAGCCGCCGGCCGGCATACGGTTCGCGTATTGGGCCCCTGAGCCGGTTCACGAGTGCGTGGTCGGAGCCAGTCGGACCCGCACACCCTATCGTCCATTCCGGCGACAGCCCGGTGGTCCTAGTGGGTCACGGTGATTGAGCGAATGGATTTGGTTTCATTGAGAACCGATTTCCGAGACTGCCTGGGAAGCGTGTCTTTATCTGAGCGGCTCCTTACACCCTGTGACAAGCCGGTCATCCCTAAGGACCTACAGTGGGCCTCCGGGCCTCGCGGCTTGCCTCCATGACTCAACTTCTGAACGAAACCGAATTTGCGTCCTGGCACCACCTG
Organism: Deinococcus deserti VCD115; assembly: GCF_000020685.1. NCBI lineage: Bacteria > Thermotogati > Deinococcota > Deinococci > Deinococcales > Deinococcaceae > Deinococcus > Deinococcus deserti. The sequence goes on from NC_012527.1 coordinate 132,789, forward strand.
GTGGACAGCCTGCCGGAGCGGTCGTTTGACCAGGTGGCGGTGCTGGCGGCCGTCGCTCTGGCCGCTCCGGCCGTGGTGATCAGCCTGTGGGGCAACCAGGGCTGGGTTGTGAAGGGCGCCTCCGGTCTCAGTCCAGCACAGGGCAAATGGGGTGACCCGTTTGGCCTGCCGACCCTCCCACAGGCCGCCTGGGTGGTCCCGGACACTATGCTTGATCCCCGGTTTAAACAGGAAGCGTCGGTGGCCGGGCCCCCCCACCTGCGCTTTTATGCGGGAGTACCGCTTACCCTCGAAAGCGGCCTGACCGTCGGCACACTCGCGGTGATGGACACGTCGCCGCGCGACGGGCTCACCGAGCACCAGGCGCACCTGCTGGGTCATGTGGCCAGTCTGATCGTCGAGCAGCTGCATGCCCGGCGCGAAACTGCCCGGCAGCAGGGCCTGGAGCGCCTGCACCATGACGTCATCCATAACGTTCAGGACGTCGTGTTCCAGACCGATAGCCGGGGCTGTTGGTCGTTTCTGAACAGTGCCTGGTCGCGCCTGACCGGACACGACACGCAGTCGTCCCTCGGTCGGTCGGCGCTGGAGTTTATACACCCGGACGATCAGGCTCAGGTGCAGCAGGCCTTCGGCACGGTGTTGACCGGACAGGCGGCCACCTGTCGGCAGCACGTGCGGCACGTGACCGCCGGCGGCGCCTTCGCGTGGTTCGACGTCTATGCCCGCGCGGTGCACGACTCCCAGGGCCGCGTCACGGGTGCGGCCGGCACCCTGCGGGATATCACCGGGGCGAAACAGGCCGAACTGCACCTGCGGGCTGAGAAGGCGGACCTGGAACGGCGTGTGCGTGAACATACCCACGAACTGGCCCAGCTCAGCGCGCAGGCCCAGCACGACGCCCTGCGCGACCCCCTCACCGGTCTGGGCAACCGTACGATGTTCCAGCATCGGCTGCGCGGGCTGCTGGAGGACGGCTGGCCCGCGCGCCGCGCGGCAGTCGTGCTGCTGGACTGCGACCGCTTTAAACAGTTGAACGACACCTTCGGTCACAGCGCTGGCGACGAGCTGTTGCGACTCGTGGCTGGCCGCTTGGCCAGAGAAGTGCGGGGACCCGACACCCTCAGCCGTCTCGGCGGTGATGAATTCGGCCTGCTGCTGGGTGGCGTGGACACTCCGGAGATGGCTCTCGGGGTGATGCAGCGGGTTCTGCGGGTGGTTCAGCAGACAGCCACGGTGCAGGGGCGTGAGTGGCCCGTGCAGGTGAGTGCCGGTGTGGTGCTGCTGCACGACCAGGACCACGCTGTGGATGAGGTGCTGCGGAACGCGGACATCGCCCTGTGCCATGCAAAGCGGCGCACGCGGGACAAGGTCGAGGTGTTCAAAGTGAGCATGCACACTGCGTTGCTGGCCCGCACCGAACTGGAAGACGACCTGCGTCAGGCCCTGCGCAACGGGGACCTGCACCCGCACTACCAGCCACTGGTGCGGGTGCAGGACGGACACCTGGTTGGTTTCGAGGCGCTGGCCCGCTGGAATCACCCTGAACGTGGCCCGATCAGCCCGGCCGAATTCATCCCCGTGGCGGAAGATAGCGGCCTGATCATCGACCTGGACCGGGCCATCTTCGAACAGGCCTGCGCGCAGTATCAGCAGTGGCAGGCGGCTGGCCTGATGTCAGCGCCCCTGACGCTGAGCTCGAACGCCAGTGCCCGGCAGTTTCTGCTGCCGGATTTCGCGCCATTTGTGCAGGCGACGCTGGCGCGCACTGGCCTGAGCGCGAACCTGGTGCACCTGGAAATTACGGAGAGTCTTATCCTGGAGCAGAGCCATGTCGTGACGGCCAACCTGGCGGCCCTGCAGGCCCTTGGAGTGCATCTGCACATCGACGACTTTGGCACGGGGTACTCCAGCCTGGCCTACGTGCAGCGGTTGGCGGCCTCAGCCCTGAAAATTGACCGGTCGTTTACGAACCGGATCGGCCAGGCCGAGGCCGGTGAGGAACTGGTCCGGGCCATTCTGGGCATGGCCCGTGCCCTGGGAATGCATGTCGTGGCCGAAGGGGTCGAGACGGACGAGCAGTGGGTGTGGCTGCGTGAGGTGGGCTGTGACCTGGCGCAGGGCTTCCACTTCTCCCGGCCATTGGCCGCACTGGACGCCGAAGCGCTTGTGCAGCGCGCTGCCCTTGAGGCTGTCAAAGCGTTCAGCCCTGCCTGAGGGGCCGTTCTGACAAAGGACGAGTGGAGTGCTGCCTCAATCACAGTTCTCTCGCCTCCTGTTCCCTTCCCCGAAGGACCGTGGCGCTCAGGCGGCGGCAAGGGGACGCGCTGCTTCCGATCTGGCGATGACTCCAGGTACCCGGCTGACAGAGCTGTTGACCAGGTGGCGTCGCCAGGGAACCGGGCCAGTTCACGCCCTGACTTCTTGTGCTTGAGGACCGGCACAGTCCAGGAATATTGGCTTGGGTAACGCCAGGCCGCAGTACCTGGTCGTGGGGGGCAGCCCGAGAAGCTTTGCACTCCTGCGTAATAAACGATATTAAATTATCATTATCATAATGAACCTCTCCAAGCCTGTTCCCATCACGGTCCTCTGCGGCTTCCTCGGCGCCGGTAAAACCACCCTCCTCAACCACCTGCTCACACAGACGACAGGACGGAAAATTGCTGTCATCGTCAATGAATTCGGCGCCGTCAACATCGACGCCAGCCTGGTCGTCAAAACCGATGAGCAGACCATCGAGCTCAGCAACGGCTGCATCTGCTGCACATTGCGCGGCGACCTGCTCCACGCCGTGAACGACCTGCTGGACACCCGTGACCTCGACGCCATCTTGATCGAATCCACCGGCATCGGTGAGCCTTTGCCCATCGCTCAAAGCTTCTGCCTTACCCCGGAAGAGCTCGAACTCAGCAAAGAACCCGGACAGCCTCCCATCCCCAACCTGCTGGGCCGCGTTCACGTCGACGCCATGGTGACCGTTGTCGACACCGCTCAGTTCTTTCCCCTGTGGAACCGTCAGGACGCCATTCCCGGTGACGAGTTCGAACGCGGCTTCGGAGAACTGCTGGCCGAGCAGATCGAGTTCGCCGACATCGTGGTGCTGAACAAGCTCGACCTCGCCGCGCCAGACGACCTGGCGCAGCTGCGTGAACTGGTTCGTATCACCAACCCACGTGCCCGCCTGCTGGAAGCCACCCGTGGGACCGTTCCGGCAGACCACGTCCTGAACGTCGGCCTGTTCGACATGGACAGTGCCATGCAACTCGACGCCTGGATGGCGGAGCTGGAAAAGGAGCACACGCCCGAAAGCGAAACGTACGGCCTGGGCACCCACGTTTACCGCTCGCAGCGCCCGTTTGACCCGGAACGCCTGCATGCCGTGCTGGCCCAGGGGCTCCCCAGGAATGTTATCCGCAGCAAAGGCTGGGTGAACCTGGGTAATGACATGGCCACCCTCTGGAACCACACCGGACGCCAGCTGGCCCTCGAGCAGGCAGGCACGTGGCACCGCCCGGAAGAAGCCTTCAGCGAGATCGTGTTTATCGGACACGACCTGGACGCGCCCGCCCTGGACGCCCTGCTCCATCCAGCCCTGGCCTGAACAGCCCGGCAAGAACGGCAGAGAAAAAGCTCGTTTCGCCGGGAACAGGAGAACATCACGTGCCCCGTATCAGTGCACTGACCGGAAGGAAGAACCTGGTGGTCAACAGCGTGACCCGGCGTGGGCCGCAAAACGACCAGCGTCACCAAACGCGTTCAGAAAGCCAACCTATTGAAGAAGTCTGTCCTGATTCGCGGCCGGCGTGAATGCGTCTTGCTGAGCACTTCCATCCTCCGAATGCGTGAATACGGCCCCGTAAAAGGCATGGCCCTGGCATGAAACGCCTGTGTCTCACCCCGGCCCTCGTTCCAGGCTGCGCGCAGGCATCTTCCCGTCAGATCAGCGCTCTGACTTTCATCATGGCCGACTTCGTTATGGTTGTCGGCGGCAGCCGGGTCAGCGTGTATGTGATCGTGCCCGCCGGCGGGGACACGCACACGTTCTGAACGCTCCGGGCCAGCGGCTGGTGTCGCGCTTATGGTCAGGACGGGAAGAAAAAACTCTTCCTTCAGTAGGAGTAAGGCAAAAGTGTGCCCTTATCATTAAAGAATTTCTTGACAGGGACTGGTATTCGGCAATCAGGTATCTCCATACAATCGTGGACAGGAGGAAAAACTTTGCAGCTCCTGTGATTCTCCTGGCACACCTTGTCATGGGGTCTGCCTTTGCCCAGTCCACTCAGGCGCCCCCTCCAACGTCCAGGCCTCCTGCCGTCGCTCCTGTTGCTCCCGTGTCACCGGCCCCTTCAGGCAGCAATACAGGCAACACCACAACACGCACTGCAACGGACCCGTGTCAGCAGTTCAGCCTTTCCGCGTCAGGCAATACTCGCCTGACGCCGGAACAGGAAGCTCAGCGTGCCGCCAGTGAGCGCCGCTGCATAGAAGCGAATTCAGGTAATCCCGACGTGCTGCTGGATATTCCCAACCTCAGCGTTGAGGAAATCACCCTGGAAGTAGAAAACCTCCGGGCAAACGTGGCCCTTGACGCCCGCCTTGCCAACCTGCTGCTTCTGACCGCTGGTGCGGACGTGTCCATCGACAAGGTCAAGCTCACCATCAAGGGCGTGCGTGCACAGGCTCTGCTCAAGGTCAACCTCGACAACGTGGCACGGATTATTGACCGAACGCTGACCACTATTGACCGTAATCCCCAGATACTTGAGCGGCTGCTGACCAGTGTGGATAACGCAGTCGGGACAGTTGGGAACGTTGCCAACACTGCCGTTCAACCAGGGGGTGTCGTGGACCGTGCCGTTGGGACCGTCGGACAGACGCTGAACAACGTCACGCAGCCTGGTGGTGTGCTGACCCAGACCGTCAACAGCCTTGGGCAGACAGTGCAGCGCACCATTGACGCCACCGGCAACATCGTGGAACGTACCGTAACCTCCGCCGGTCAGGTGCTCGGGCAGACGCTGACGGTGGGCAATATCAGCAGCCTGAAAGTCCTGCGCGAAACGAACAATGCTGCAGGCCAGATCGTGCGTCAGCTACAGGACACCACGGGGGCCATCTTTGAAGTCACTCTGGACAAGGACAATCGGGTGATCGCCTACCGCCTGCTGCAGGCCGCGCCAGGGACCACTCCCGCGACGCCTGCTCCTGGCGGGAGATAAGGCAACAGGAAAGCAGGGGCCCTGGGAAGGGGCCCCTGCTTTCCTGTTGTGGCAGGAGGGCCTGCCACCAGTCTGCGCCCCGCAGGTGCCTTGCCCTTCTAAATAGGTGAGCTGATGTGGCAGGCAGGGCAAGGAGGTTCGTACACTGCCTTCAGAACAGCGGAAGAATCAGAGGCAGCGTCAGGGGCAGGCCGTTGACGCTCAGGGAAGTGCTCATCCCGACGCTCACGCTGCCTACCGAGGTAGACAGGCCCAGAAGGGCGTTGAGTTGCTGTGGCGTGACACTGGGCCGGCTGCTTTCTGCAGTTCCCGACGTTCCGTTGAGCAGCGCGCCCAACGTTACGGTGCTGTTTCCATACACCAGCACAACTTCACCCAATGTGGTGCCCGGAGTGACAGGCTGAGCGAGCTGAAAGAGTCGGCTGGCTCCGGGTCTTGACAGACGCAGGAAGGTGCCTGTCGACAGGGTTCCTGAGACCTGCAGCTTTCCTGTTGCATCGAAGGTGGCGACCGGTTGCCGACTGGCATCCAGGATCTCAAAGGTATAGGACACGGCAGCAGCGGGGCCTGTAGTGACTGGCGGCAGCGAGGCGGGAGGCTGTGCCGCCGCAATGACGCAGGTCGTCAGGATCGTAGTCAGAACTATGGCTCGTTTCATGCTTCACCAGAAGGCGGTAACAGGATGAGAGTACCCAACCTAAATAAAATGAGTCCTGCTGCACTGCGGCTATCCACATCAAAGAGTCTAGCCAGCTGTGCCGCGCTGCGGTCCAATCGAATCTGGAGATATGACTCATCAGGAGCCGTTCCGGATGTCATCCGAATTGTCTTGAAGATCGAGAGCAGTTGGTGGAGGGGACGGTGACACATGGTGACCCTCCTTAAGCTCGGTGGCATGGGCAGAAGGTCATACTTTCCGCAGCATACAAAGCAGAACCCCCAGAGCGTAAATTGATCATGGAGGAAGATCAGCCCATTCCTGTTTGCTTCATTGCTAGGGTTGCCGGGCAATGGACGACTTCTACAGGGGGTACCGGGTCAGGGTGATGCACCACACCCAGGACGAGTACGTAGCGACAGCCCAGTACTGTGACTCAAATGAGGCTGCGGAGGGTGGTTTCACTCATGCGTTCCTGTTTCCGGCGGAAGTGTATCCAGATAAGGCTACCGTCATGATGTATTTGCGAGCCTACGTGGACGGCATGGCCCCTAAATCAGTCCCTCAAAGAGAACTGAAGGATCCTCAACCCATGCGACAGCCGGGTTCCTGAACAGCAGGAAATCCGGTTTCGTTCGACATCCAGTCTGATCTATGAGCTGGTGCTCAGTCGTTCAATGCGGATCTGTGGGACCGCCCCACTGTTCAATACGCCAGGGCAGCTGGTGCTGACCACGCTGATGTTCCTGGGATGCATCGGACCCTCAACGTCCACCACTGCATTTATGCAGCGGCAGTATCACCGCAGCCGCTACCCGGTGGATAGGTCCATCTTCATCGGTTGAGCCATTGGAAGTTGTCCGTCCAGAGGTCCCTCACTATAGAGCACAAGGCCAATCAATGCAGACGTCCTTCTGAGCTGTCTGCCGCCATCTATAACTGTTACCCGGTATGTTAGAGCGGCCCGGCTCTGCGATGCACCGTGGGGTGCAGTCTCCAGCAAATTTGGATAATGGCCACACAGGAATGAGCAAGCTCAACGCCGGGGCATGAACACGTGTGCGCCGACGTGTCGTTGGCCCATGTCCCCTCAGGTGGCTCGGAATCAGGACTTCCCAGACCCTTTATTTGCCTCCCTTGCAGGCATGGAGAGTGCGGCCACTGCGGAGCTGTGAATTACCGGGCGAGACCAACAGTGAGGCTGGCTATGTAGCCCCTGGCAGGCGTGCCGGTCACAGAGGCCATCTGGGCGGCGTAGCCGTCACGAAACACCATGTCGCGGTCCAGTGACAGCCGACCCAGATTGCTTAAACTGGGACCATGCCCCGGGGTGGCGTATACCGCGCGCGACGCACTTTCCGGCAGGGCGAGCTGCGACGTCTGAATCTTGTTTCGCGCGGACGTCGCAGAGGCGAGTGTCGGGAACACCTCGAAATGTATATGTGGCCAGCGTCCGTCGTAGCAGCCGGGGTAGATGGTCTGGAATGTCAGCGTGCCGTCCTTGCTGGTGGCCTGTACGCCCCGCAGGTAATCCTCCCCGACCACGTTGCGGCTGTACATGCTGTATTCGCCGTTTGCGGTGCAGTGCCAGGCGTACACCGCATAGCCTGCCAGCGGCGCACAGCCGCTGTTCACGTTGACGAGGGTCATTTTCAGGGTGAGGGGCACCCCTTGAGCTTGGTTTTTCGTTCCGAGACTGGTACGCAGGTCCGAGCGGACGATGCCGCTGCGGGACAGCACATTCTGAGTCTGGCCGGAGGCCGCGCTGCCGTCGGCGGGATACGGCCCCGCCGTTTCGAAAGGAATGACCGGCACGCAGGTAGCAGTGGTGCGTGCCGCGGCACTGGTCAGACCCAGACTTCCACCAATCAAAGTGGCGATACCAGCGCCGCCGAGGGCCAGAATGCGGCGGCGGTCGACCACTGCCCGGGCCAGCATATCGAGGTCGGCAGTCAGGCCGAGATCATTGAAGTCGTCGTGGTGGTCGTGGTCGTCAGCTGGGTACGGCAGAACGCGGCGGTTTGTCATGGTGGAGCCTCCTTGAGCGCAGGAGGGAACGCCTCGTTCCTCCCCGTGTCTTCTTGAGACTCAACGTAAGGGACACGTGTTCAGGAGCTGGGTAGACCGTATGAAGATCTCTAGCAGCCTGCTCAACCCTTCCGCGCCTTGATCACCCCGGCAGATGCGCGTCCCGGCCGAGTTCACGGTGCTGCAAAGGAGCGTCGCAACCACAGTCAGCACAGTGGAATGTCATCAGGAGCAGGGCTTGTGCTCAGACGGGGGGCTCGGAACCCGGGTAATTCACGTCACAGTCCACCCCAGATATTTCGACCCAAAGAACCGCTGAGAGCAGGAGCTGGCACGTGGCACCGAAGCGTCTACCTGAAATGCTTTGGCCTATCCTCACGCCGCGTCAGACGACCGAACGCAGAGTAAAAGGATGAAGTCACTCCTTCTTATGGGCCTGATGGTCACTGGTCTCGCCGCCGCACAAACGCAGGGCAGTGCCACCATTCGTGAGAACGGACGCAGCTACACCATCAACTGCTCCGGCAACAACGATGTCATCTCCGTACGCGGAAACCACAACGCCATCTCGCTGACAGGAATCTGCGAGAACCTCGTGGTATACGGCAACGGGAACAGCATTTCGGGGGGCACGCTGCTGAAAGTCTGGCTGAGAGGCAACGACAACGCCGTCTCCGCCCCACAGCGAACCTCAACGCCCGTCATCAGCAATACTGGGAAAAACAACCGCTACTCGATTGGAGCCGTGACGTCTGTGTCCGTCAAAAAGGTCGAGAAGTAAGACAGAAACGATAAAAAACGACGATAGAACTAAGAAGCCCTCATGGCTCCATCTCCTGAAGCAACGGAGGGGTCTTGCCACGGGTGAAGACAAACTGGTCAAAGCGCCTTCTGACCAGCTTGTCTTCTCGTTCCCGATGATGTGCACTGGAGCGCTGAGGCCGTCAGAATCAGAGGTTTCTCCTTCGTGATCATGACCCTATGCTCAAAATGAGCGGCCAGGCGGCCGTCGGTGGTGCGCAGGGTCTATCCGTAAAGCCTCAGCGCTTCACCTCATTTTCGGCAGCCTGACCAATCACATGAACCGGGCGCCCAGTCTTCGCTGCAGCCATCCCGGGATGAAACGCAGTCTCAGTGCATTCAATCAACATCATCACGGCAGGAGATGCCGGGGGAACCGACACCGTCACCGCAGCGTCGGCGACGGAGCCATCGACAAAAGGCGTGACATCAATGCTCACCACGTCTCCCGCAGTCAGCGGGCGTTGCGTCGGAAGGCCGTGAACAATGTGGTCATTCACGCTGATGAAGACGTTGACCGGGGCGTGGCATGTCATGCGTGGGGCAGACTGGGCCCCATGCCGGCGAAACACCGATCCCGCGAGGGCATCAAGCTCAGCAGGGGTCTCGCCCGGACGAATGGCCGCCTTCAGGGTGCCGAGCGTCTCAGCCACACCTTGTCCTGCTCGCTGCATCCCCTCAGGTCAGGATTGGTGTTGATGGTCATGTCGTACTGTAGGCCAGCAGTACACTTCGTTTACCCCTTTCATCTCCACACCGTGCCGGTAAACGCCGGACTGGCTGGTGAACAACAGACGAACCGCGCAACGGGTGGGGAACCTTCGGTCACGAGAAACTCCTGGGATTTATTCTGGTCGTCCTTCACACCAACCGGCAGGATTGTGCGGGGCAGGGAAGACGGTCAGGATTCCAGGAGCAGCTGCCCGCGCGTTACAAAAGCATGGAACGACACGACGTCAACGTTCGCACCGCACGCCACGATCCCCACCCGTTTGCCGCTCAGGCGCGCTTTCAGCGGACCAAGCAGCGCCGCTGTTCCCGCCGCCGTCGCGGGTTCTGTCACCAGCTTCATGTCACGGAACAGGTAGAACATCGCCCGGCAAAGCTCATCGTCCGACACCCTCACCACCTCATCCACAAAGGCGCGGCACACGTCAAACGAATAACGCAGCGCAAACGGCGCCCCCAGGCTGTCCGCGATCGTTGTTACGCGCTCCAGGCGCACCGGTTCACCTGCGCTCAGACTCTGGGACAGCGAGTCCGCGCCTAGCGGTTCGACGCCGTACACCTGACACTGCGGCTGGAGCTGCTTTACCGCCGCTGCCACCCCAGAGATCAGCCCCCCGCCTCCCACAGGCACAATCACCGCGTCCAGGTGCGGCACCTGATCCATAAACTCGAGTCCAACGCCCGCGGTGCCCTGCGAGGTCAGCGGCCCGTCAAACGGGTGAATCATGGTGCGGCCTTCCTGCGTCTGGATGGACTGCACCCACTCGAACGCCTGATGCACGTCCGGGGCGAGGTGCACGTCGGCGCCCAGGGCTTCGCACGCCTGAACACGGGCAGGACTGGAATGCTGGAGCATCACCACTTTGGCACTCACCCCCGCTTCCCGGGCCGCGTACGCCACGGCAATAGCATGATTACCCGCACTGACCGCCGTGACCCCCCGCGCCCGGGCCGGCGCATCCAATGCCTGAATGGTGTTCAGCGCTCCACGCAGCTTGAAGGTGCCCGTTTTCTGAAACAGCTCCAGCTTCAACCAGACCTCCGTTTCGGGGGTCAACTGCTCGGGGATTGCGCCAGTCTGCCAGCGCCACACGGGCGTGCGCAGTACTCCCGGTTTCAGACGTGCGTGCACATCCCTCAAGGTTGACAGACTCAGTTCCTGAAAGTTCATGCAGTCTCCGCGCCACCCAGGGCAGCCGTGCCCTGAATCTCGACACTGGCCCCCAGGGGAAGCGCCTGCACAATGACGGTCGTGCGGGTCGGGAGAGGATCGGCAAACGCCGCGAGGTACAGCTCATTCAGTCTGGTGTAATCGTCAGGGGTCGTCAGGTAGACATTCACGCTGACCAGGTCCGCAAGGCTGAGCTGGTGCGCCTCGAGGATGCCTGTGAGATTTGTCATCATCTGCGCGAATTCTGAGGCGAAGCCGCCGGGCACAAGCTGCTGCGTCTGAGGGTCAAGGCCCACCTGCCCAGAAATAAACAGGAGCCCGGCGGCCTTCCGGGTCAGCGAGAAAGGTCGGCGGGCGGAGGCTGCAGGACCTGCCGGGGGTTGGGCGCCGGACGTCCGGGAATCTGAATTCATAGGTGACTGTATGCGATGCCCATGCGGAGGCACAATCCCCGCCTCGGGTGCGGCCTGACCTCTGGGGCTTCATGGCCACGATCGTCCTTGACCCCACCTATTGAAAATGAGGCTCAGCCTTGCAGCCCACGTCTCCTGCTCCGGTGAATGCTCCCGCGAAACCGCCTCGCTTCAGCGTGCCCTGCCCGCCCTTGGCTCCTTCAGGACAGGGCAGGCGGCAGCGGCAGGGTGAACGTCACGGTCGTGCCGCTGCCAACCGCACTGGTGATCCTGATATCACCCCCGTGTGCTTCGACGATCGTCTTACAGATACTGAGGCCCAGACCACTTCCGCCGCCGGAGCGGGCCTGATCTGCCCGGTACAGTCGGTTAAACACATGCGGCAGATGCTCTGGTTGGATGCCGTCGCCCGTGTCCTTCACACTCACGGTCAGGCTCTGGCCAGCCACCTCTGCGGTGACCACCACCCGCCCACCGGCTGACGTATGTGCCAGAGCATTACTCAGGAGGTTCTGAAGCACCTGCGTGATGCGGACGACATCAACGGAAGCCCTGACCCCCGCAACCTTCAGATGCGTTTCGAGTGTTACGTCCCCCTGCCGGGCCATCTCCTCAAAGGTCGCGACGGCACCCCGGATGAACGGCTCGACCTCCGCCAGCTTGTGGTTCATGTGGAGCTCCCCTGCGTCTGCCAGCGACAGAAACCGCAGGTCGTTGACCAGTTGCGAGACGTGCTGGGTTTCCTGGTGCAGGCGTTTGAGACGTTCAGAAGTGGGTTTGAAGGTGCCATCGAGAATAGCTTCCAATGTTCCGGAAATCACGGCCAGAGGCGTATTGAGGTCGTGGGCAATATCGGCTGTGAGCTGCCGCCGGGCCTGCTGGCTGCGGACCACGTCCTGGTGCATTTCTCCGAATGCATGCAGCACCTCGCCAAACTCGTCTGTGCGGGTGCTCTGATGTGCTATGGGCGCGTCGCCACGCTGCAAGGCGCGAATGCCCCGGCGCAGTTCACTCAGGGGCCTGAGCAGGGTTCTCGACACCAGCAGGCCCATCACGACGGCCAGCACGGTTGCCCCGAGCATAGACCAGCCGATGGCCTGGGCAGTCCGCGACAGAAAGTCCTCCCCGCGCCTATCCGGACGGGGCCGCATGCCCGAAGGAATCAGGTAGGCCACGACCCTGTTTCCAACCGTGACCGGGGTGCCTTGCGGCCGGGGTACCCGGGTGCCCCGAGGAACGTTTGGTGTCGAAAAGACGGCGCGTCGCTGCTCGTCCAGCACCAGCCAGGAACTGCGGGAAACACCGGGGGTGCGTGGGGGAGGGCCGGCTCGGTCGCCATTTCTTGGGTGCGGCTCGGATGGCCGGAAGCCGCTCACTGTTCCGTTGGCCTGCACGTAGGCCTGAACCTGCGCCGTCAGGCTTTCCTGCGCCTGTGCGCCCAGCAGGGCACTGAACTCCGAGCGCGTGTAGACCGAGGAAATGAAACCGACGGTGCCCAGCGCGGCCGCGCTGACCAGCACAAACGCCAGTGTCAGCCGCCAGGCCAGGGTTCGCCAGTAGGGACGCTTCATGGCGTCAGGTCTGGATTCAGGCGGTATCCCATGCCGAACACCGTTTCAATGAACCTCGGCTTGCCCGGTTCCGGCTCAATTTTCGCGCGCAGGTTCCGGACATGCACGTCGATGGTGCGTTCCGCACCCAGAGCTTCTTCCTGAAGCTGTTCCAGCAGTTCCAGCCGCGAGAAGACCCGTCCGGGAGCCCGGAGGAATGCTGCCATCAATTCAAACTCGGAACGGGTCAGATCGACCCGGCTGCCCTGTACCAGGAAGGTTCTGGACGCCGCGTCCATTTCCAGTTCGCCGGCCCGGACAAACGCTGAGGGCGGCGCTTCGTTGCCGCGGCGCAGGTGTGCGCGCACGCGGGCCAGGAGCTCAGCCATCGAGAACGGCTTCGTGACGTAATCGTCGGCACCGAGTTCCAGGCCCAGCACCTTGTCGAGTTCAGCGTCACGGGCCGTCAGAAAAACTACAGGAGCATGCTCAGCAGCGCGGAAACGCCGGAGGAATTCCAGGCCGTCCATGCCGGGCATCATCATGTCCAGCAGCACCAGGTCAGGCCGGTGATGGCGCACTTCAAGCAGGCCCTCGTGGCCGTTGGACGCCACCCGGACCCGGTACCCGTGCTCCTGGAGGTACTCGCGGACCATATCCCGGACCCCAGGGTTATCTTCCACGATCAGGATGGTCTTCATTCGGGCCTCCGTGTGGGGCAGGGGGACAAGGGCGAAACTGGCGTGTCCGGCATACACAGAATGTGCCACACACGAAGGGGCCACCCCGGCCGTCGATGGTTCAGATTGACAGCCAGGGTGACCAACGCGGATTTCGCTGGACGGCGACCTGCGCCGTCCAGCATCCCTGTTCAGGTCGTCAGCGGCGCCGAGGGGTGCGGGGAGCAGGCTGTCCCGGCTGGGTGGAAGTGGCCTTCAGGTCCACGACGACCCGCCCACCCGGCCGTTCAATCACCGCGAAGCTTGCCTGCTGAGCCGCACGGTTCAGGGCCGTGGCCTGGGACTCCGGAGAGCCGGTCAGCTGAATGGTCTGCGTCGGCTGGGCGCCCTTCAGCGGATCACCGTTGTAGAACGTGACGCGCGTTGCCCCGCGAAGGGCGCCGCCAAGCTGGTTCAGGGTTCCTCCCTGCTGAGCCTGGGGAGAGTTGGAGGTGCCTCGCTGATCTGATGGCCGGGCAGGCTGAATGTGCATGCCCCGCGGGTTGTGCGCCTGGGCTCCCCGCTGGTGTTGCCCGGTGACTCGGCCCTGCCGGGCATCCGGCCGGTGCATGCCGGTCTGTGCCGGACGCTCAGTCCCGCGGTTGTCACCCGCCCTGGTCTGGTTCTGGTGGGCTGCCTGATGCTCTGCCGGTCGCTGGTGTGCCTGAGCGGCAACCTGACGCTGGGCGGACGTTGAACTGGTGGCGGACGCGGTTCCGGCGAGGACGGTGAGGGCAAGCAGGGGGGTCAGGATCGTATGGCGCATGGAATTCTCCTTTGCAGGCTGTAGTGGGGGTGGGCCTCGCCTGACAGCGAGGCCGGAGGAACGGCAGTTGCTGCTCGGGGAGACAGACGCGAACCTTACGTCGGGCAGAGGACCGGGGGTCCTTCGCGGGCCGCCGGTGTGGCGGGACAATTGAACGAACGCTCAGTTGAGGCCGGTATCCAGGCTGAGCCAGGGCTCTCCGGTCCAGGGCGCCTGGGTGAGCTCACCGGTAAGCTCGTCCAGGTAAACAGCGGAGGTGTTCCCCAGCGTCAGGTGGTACGAGCTTGCGTGCTCGATTTCAATGGTGGTGCGCAGCACGTCCTGTACTCCAGGAGCCCGGTTGTACGGCGTAACGATCACTTCGTGCCGGCCGCTGGCCAGCTCTTGCGGGAACATCATGGCGTTGTCCGGAGCAATATCGTCGAACACCAGGGTGCCGTCTACATAAATGTCCACGATGCCACTGGCACCAGCATCATTGTGGAAGAACACTGGAGCCGCGGACGCATTGACGAACAGGGTGCTGGCGGTGAGCAGAGCGGAGACAGTGAAAGCTTTCAGTGTGGTGAGGTTACGCATGGTTGACGTCCTTTGGGTGGCGGGGCACCGGGTGAGAGGGCGGGTGGAATGCAGCGACGCGCGGAGAAGGCAGCTGCTGCCGGATCACGTTTTTCTGCGTGCGCCCGGCGTGCTGCTTCCGTTCACGAAGGGAGTATGGACGGGCGCTGTTCAGAGGCTGCGTACAAGATGTTCAGAACCTGTGTAGGTTCCGAAAGACACCAGATGGCGCACCTGCAGATTCCTCTGCACACTTCAGCCGCTCTCGGCTGCATTAGGGACTTCGCCTGAGACCGGGATACTCCTCATATGCCCGGGACTGTGACAGAGCGGTGGTGGAAGCCGGCGGGTCATGACGAGGCCCCGCACCAGGAAGGTCGCTTGCGGCTTATACGGTTGCTGAGGTTTCCATTGCGGGATGCCAGGTTTCAGGGATCGCCGGAGGTTGCTGTTATCGGGAACAGAGGCAGGGACACCCTGAAGACCCGGCACCCCCGGATTCCTCGTGGTGACTCGAAAAGAGTAAGTGCAATCGGGAAGTGGACTTTCCGGCTGTGCATGTCCAGCTCCCGGGCAATCCTGTTTAAGGTGAATAACAGATACCGTTTCCGGCCCTTGTATACTCTTGTTGTACCCCACAATACAGGCCGCCCGGGTGAAGGCGGCGGGCAGGCCCGACCTCAGCCGTGGAGCTCTTGACTGCGCTTCCCTGATCGTTGCCGGTAAATCCCGCGATCCTGAAGAGTCCTGACTGGGAGGAAAAGCGCTGTAACTAGCGGGGCAATAAACTTGTCCACCGGGGCCCGCCACTGATGAATGTGCGTACCGGGAGCACATGCTCAGGAAGGAAGATTCGGACTTGTGAGCTGTTTGCAACTGATCGGGTGTGGACCAGGCGTGGGAACGTATGGCGAGAAAAACCCAGGCGCGTCGGTTTATGCTTTCAGCCGTCGCAAGAGTCGCCGGGAACGGTGACTCCGAACATGCCGTACTGAGATTTAATGAACAGTTTGTATCTGTCTGCAACGATGGTTTTGGGAAGTCTGGTTTTGTCTGGATGTGAGGCTGCGGAGCGAAAACACTACGAACAGAGACAGCTGACTCTCGACCGCAATAACGCACAATTTTATCTTTCTCAATGTGTTCAGGCTATCGAACGCCGCCGCGCACAGCCTGGGGTGGCTCAGGGCCGGCTGCCCCGAAAACTTGACGGCACAAATTGCGAGAACCCGTTATTGGGCGACTATGCGCTGGATCCCGCGCAAGGCCGCATCATTGAAAAAAGTGTCATACGGCTTGATTCTTCCAGGCTCAGCAGCTACACGATTGAAGTGCACGGCCGGGACGGTGAAGTTTATACCTACGTAGATCGAGGTAGAGCTGCGGCTGAAGCGGAGCAGGCGGGTACATTCGCTGATTCATCGGCTGGTGGAACGGTTTCCCCCCCGCCAGACGTTACGGAAGGCGAACCCAACCGGCCAGAGGTTGAAGAAAATCAGAGCCAATAAGGAGGCCGGCAATTTTTTTGGACTAACACCTTTGAGCGTTCAGTCGTTCTGGAAAATAGCGCCCTGATCTCGCTGGGTTCAGTCAACCACGACCTGAAGATTGTATGGAGCAGCTCGTGAATCCTAGTAAAACTTCTTGTGCGCAACTCGGCGAGATGCTGCTCGGTCATGTAGTCAGCTCTGCCCTGTAGATCGAGGATCCCATACAGGGTGCCCGGGAACCCGTACTTATTCTTGAGTGGACGGGCGATGGTGTGCGCTCTGGCCCAGTTGTCGTCGAAGGTCAGCTACACGATACCCTGCTTGGACTTGGGTACGTTGCAGATCCCAGCGAACTTGTGCACCGGTGTCAAAATCTACTGCACGAACCTAAAGGGTAGTGTTGTTAGCCCAGTCAATCGTGCCGCTGAAATCTTCCTGTGATAACACAAACGTCATCCACTCATCGTTCTGGATCTGGCCGGGGTTAGGCACATACCCACTCCGTATGCTGTGATCAGGGCTGTTGCTACACGCGATGTTCCCCGACCTGGGGCAAACTAAGCACCTGTATCTCTGGCAATGGGAAAACCCGTCATCCCGATGGGAAGGCTTTGTGCGTGGAGCCCAGGAGGGACGCTGCGAAAATTAGCAAAGCGTTGATGGCGTACCATAGTGCTGCACGAAACAGCAGAATTGTGTGAAAAGACAAATTGAATGCGTTCTGGTCGGGGAAAATAAGACGTCCTCACAAAACCGGTTTTAATGGTGGTGCAGGTGACGGCCTGGGGTTAAAGGAGCGGAGCTTTACAGCTTCGTGTTTTGGCACTAATTAATCTTAGTTCAAAAAAATGAGCAGATCCTCACTGTGCTGAATGCAAAGTTACCCACGGTTTCGGAGTTTTGATTATTGACAAGTTCTGACCGCGTTCGTCCCTCTTCCCCTCGCTATGAATAAGTTTCACTAGGAAGCCTCACCTGTTAGTGCACCGGCTCCTCCGCACGAGCTCAATAGGTGATGCAGTGAAGTGACAGTCATGTTCTTGAGGAACCTCGTCCTTCTACTACGGCCAGTATTCCTGAATCACCCGACATACATTTAGCGTGCACCTTGATAAAACCAAATTTAGCCCTCTTCTTCCTGCAGCTTGTCTTTAACGCGGAGACTAGTGCGCCACGCGAGACGTGAGTCGGTCGCAAGGAGCCTTATCCAAGGTGAAAACCGCTTCACATTGCTTCTCTACGGTTGATGACGGTGACGTGAACGCTGGAGTTAACAAGTACACGCGTGTCGGGCCATATTCTTGTGGGTATGCTTCATCCATCCGCCGAAAAAGCGGTTTTGCTTCCAGAGGGCTTTGCCTGCGCCCTCTTCACAGTCGCGGCCTCAGGCGAAGCAAAGCGGCAGAACATGGGGTCGCTGCCAGTGATGATGAATGGTACAGACACTCCATCTCAGGGAATGAAGCACACACTGATAAACGTCTGGCCCTCCTACGCTTATGAAGCTGTGCCGAACACTTGGGCGCGAGTGTACCAGGAAATAAAGTCTTCCTCTAAAAACGGAAGCAGACTTTTTCTGCGGTGCTCTCTCACTGAATTCCTTATCGCCCAACGGCACCTCTATGCGATTGAGGCCGAAAGTTCCAGAGAGGCTGGTGCCCGGCGTCTTCTATATAAGAGTCGTGGCAACAAGGTCTCCTTGTGAGCAGGCAGTCGGCGGTTTCACACTTATGGCAGGTTAACCTCAAAGAAATGAGCTCGCGCGGTCGGCTCCGACTCTCTGAGGTTCCTATGTCCCCCTCCCCTGTACGAATGAACTCCGTGCTTGTGTCCATAACTGCGGCCATTACTACGCGATTGTTTCCCGTTGAAGCGGTGAAGTGCCATGTTTAATGTTCTGATGGTTGAAGACAACGCGGCTGACGTTCTGCTCATGCAGCTGGCGGTGGAAGATTTTATTCCGGACCTGTCGCTTCATGTGGTGCCGGACGGAGTCGAAGCGCTGGCCTTTCTGAATCGGCTTGGTGCCTACGAGGATGTGCCGCGACCACAGCTTATGCTTCTGGACGGCAATACACCCCGGAAAAGTGCTATCGAGGTACTGGCTGAGGTGCGCCACAATCCCATCTTTGCAGAGCTCCCGGTGCTGGTATTCAGTGGGTCCGCCGCAGAGTCAGACGCTCAGAAAAGCATTCAGGCTGGTGCAACGGCCTACATCATGAAGCCCACTGGACTGGATGAGTACACCCGGGTGGTACAGGATACCCTCAGCTTCTGGCATGCCCAACTTGGTGCCGCAGAATCTTAACGAACTGATACGCGTATGCCGAGCACAAATCCCAAAAATGCTGTTTGAGCCTGCAAGCCCTGGAAGGCCGACGAGAGAACCAGTAAAGCTCCATGCTGCACAAAGCTATTCACTATGATGTCCGACACGATGATAGCGACATTCAACAACAATCCCACACGAGGTCGCCTGAACAAAAGTGATACCGCATGTGGATCAAAGAAACCCAATAACGACCAATAAAGATTGATTCCAACAGGGACTCAATCATAGGGAAGGCATCCCTTATACCAGAGATCGGTCACATGGTTATAAGTCGTCCCAACCAAGCTGGCAGCGTAAATTATAATAGAGACACTCGTGAGCAAAGTCATACCCTTGTAGCGACGCAATCTCCCAGGAGCTGCCATGGCATGCTCACTTCTGGCTGGGAAAGCGCCATGGCTGCCGGTTGGATAAAGTGCGGATTTAGCCGGCAAAGTTTCACGCAGACTGGTTCCGTCCCCCGTAGTGTTCTGCAAAGGTTCTTGCTGGCCTCGTTCAGCACACCAGTAGAAACCGAACATCGTCTGGCGTAAACGTCATTGCTTCGTGGCCCGTTCCACCAGAAGCGCCAGCGGCGGGGAAATCCTCAGCCCCAGCACAGGCCACACCCTTGTGGCAGTCCCGCCGGACCTGTTTCACACTGCTGGATTTCAGAGCACCGTCTCCTGAAACTAATGGTCAGAGGCCAGGTGTTCACCTTGACCTCGAAAAACACTTCTGGGGGCGTATGTGCTCAGGCGGAACGGCAGATTCGGCTCGGGGACTCTAGCATTGGATGTGCGGGATTGAAGCCGATGTACAGAACCTGGGTCAGGTTTGCGGCATCCGTTGGAAACGTGACTGTCCGGCCGCTGACCTGAAACATGTCGGGCTGATCCTGTTGCAGGAGCGCAGCCAGGTTGGTGAGCTTTCTTCGCAGTACCGTGCGGGCGTTGTGCTCGGGGACAGCCAGCAGCGCGCCGTACATCCCGTTGTTCAGCACGTACACGCGGTCCTGCTTGCGGAACAGACTCTGGACATGGCGTGCGACCTCAGCCTGCTGATCCAGGCCCATCTGCTGCCCCTGCTGAGGCTGCACACTCAGAAAGACCACCTCAAAGGACGTGTTGTTCTCCTGAGCGAAGCTGAGTTCGCTGTCCAGGTCGTACAGGAAGGCGCGGCGGTTGCGCATGGACGTCATCTCGTCACAGAAGGAGCCACGGTAAGGCTGCGCGTTGGTAAGACACGAGGTGAGTGCCTCACCGAACAGCTCCACGGCTCGTGTAGCGTGGCTGCTCTCGGCCGCGCCGCTGGGGAGGGCAAACACCTGCAGGATATAGTTCGTCGCTTCGATGGTCGTCAGCAGGTGGGTACGCGCCGGGAGGGTCAAAGCGAATACCGCCTGCGCTCTGGCCTGAAGGATGTGCGGGAGGCAGGTGAGTTCAGTGGACGCCGCGAAGGATTCTCGTTCGAGTGCACTGTGGGCCGTCAACGGGCCAGCAGGACCCTGAGCAGAGACCAGATCGGCTTCCCCTGCGTCAATCCGCCACAGCACGCAGGCTGTCGCATTTAGGACGTTCGCGAGCCTCTGCACCCCAGTTTCAAGCAGTTGGTCCAGTGTTAATGGCTGCTCTGCCTCCACCACAATGTCGAGATCTGTGATGGCATCGTCGAGCTCGTCCTGCTCCACGGCGCCACGATCCGCGGGGAGGCTCATCTGCAGGTGCAGGATGAACGAAGGCTGCGACACGGCGGCAAGGGTTCGGAGCATCCGGCGGTCTTCCGGAGTCCAGGCGAGACTGTTCTGGTCCTGAAGCAGCACCAGATGGGCAATGTGGTCATCATGCCGCCGGGTTAACCGCACGGACACTGCTTCCTGAACGTTCGCCCGTTCCGCACACTCCAGGTCGGTGCCGGGATAAAAGCAGCCGGGTTTCTGACTGTTTTCTGCCGCCTGAACCACTTCCTGAACGGCAAGAATATCTGTTTCATTCAGAGGAGTAGCCGAATGCAGCACCCGGCTTTGTTGGTCGGTGATCACCATTACCCGGATGCCAAAAGCGTCCTTGAGGTGCTGATGCACCGCAGCGAGGGCATGGCTCGTGTCGGGGGCGTCCTGCAACGCCTGTGCAATAAGCGCGATGATATCCAGGCTGAGCTGCCGTTCCGGTGCAGGCGCCTGCGTGCCGGAGGTGGATTGACTGGTTACGTCGGTCGCGAAGCGGTACCCGAGGCCACGGACAGTTTCGATACAGTCAACGCTGAGCTTCTGGCGCAGTTTTTTGACGTATGTGTCGATAACGCGGCCGTCACCAACGTACTCAGATTCCCAGACGCGGTCGAGAATTTCAGCTCGGGTGTATAGCCGTCCAGGGTTTCGGGCGAGCAGGTCAACCAGCAGATATTCCCTGGCAGTGAGCTTCAGTGTGGCGCCGCCGAGCGTGACGGTGCGGGTGTCGTGATTGATGCAGAGGTCCCCAAAGCTGGTACAGCTCTTTTCCTCAGGAGCGTGATGATTTCTGGCGCGCTGAAGAATGGTGCTGAGTTCAGTGACCGGGCAATCGTCCACATAGTTCATGCCGGACGGAAGGGGCGCTGCGGTAGCACCTGCTCCGGGCGGGGTCACCACCAGGACCGGGGTGGAGTGCAGGGTAGTCGTGTGGTGATGCAGAAACGGGATGATCTCGGAAAGTGGCAGTGCCGGCGTTGGCTCTGCCAAGACAGCGTCATACGCGGAGGCGCGAAAGTGAGCAACAGCCTCTTCGAGAGTGCTGGCCTGATCAACAACGAAGCCGGCTCGCGCCAGGTGAATGGCATGGGTTCGTTCTATATCTGCGCTGATGATCAGTACTTTCATCCAGGCCTCGGTACGGTATTTCTGAGATCTAAGGAATGTGCAAAGTGAGATTCGACGGCAAATGCTTGAAGCACACGGAGCAGGCTTGCGGCAAAAGTCGCAACCGAGTCTGCGCGACACTTTGACCGTAGTCTCACGTCACTTACAAAAGCGTCACAAAGCTCATGCGGTAGGCCAAGTTATAAGCGAAATTAAATGTTCGCTAAAGGAATAGTTTTCAGAGAGGACCAATGTCTGTGGTGTAAGCAAGTTGGGCGGCAGGCTCACTACCGTATTTGCCGGCAGGTAGTTACAGCTTCGACGATGTCCATAGTGGAAAATGCCTATTCACATAAAGTGCTTTTAGGCAGGATCGTGAGACAGCGTCTAACTGGCAAGCTCAATTCGTATAGAGCGATTGAGGCGAGATTTCGGCGTGTCGAGCACGTGGACCACAACTTAGAAGGTGGCCCCCGCCTTTACTAGACAACCAGTCACAACCTGTAAACAGCTTTTCCGGGCTGTTTTAGGCACCTGATTTTCCTACGGTCACATGAAGACGTCTTGCGTTATTGTTCTCACAAGCTCCTTTGCAAACGTACCAGCGCCCTGGTGAAGTCTTCATTAGCCAGAGATGTGACCTTTAATCCATCTTAAGAGTTTCCGATGTTCACAGGGCGTACACATAAGGCTCTTACAGTCATGCCACCGGATCCCCGGATGTGCGCTTGTGGTACGCGCCCTGGAAAGGAGAGCAAAGATGGAAATTCTGAAACGCGGACCCAATAGGTCACCCCACACTCTCGCCCTGCTCGCGGCGCTTGTACTGGCAAGCTGCAACTCCGTCACCCCCGGCAGCCCCGACGCCACCCTGCAGCCGCAGACCATCAGCAGCGCCAACCCCAGCGCCTTCAAGTACCTGCACGACCTTGTGGGCGTCCCCGCCAGAACCTCCACTGCTGATCTGGAGAAACTGTACTCCGGCATCGTCATCACCCGCGACGTGACCGCCGGCACCGCGACCATCGCCAACAACGCGCTGAACAAGGGCCGCTACGACAGCGCTCCCGCCGTCGAGGTCAACGAGCGCAAATTCAGTGTCGATGTCGGCGCTCAGGGCTACAACGCCTGGAGCAGCGGGTATAACGCCTGGAGCAGTGGGTACAACGCCTGGTCCAGCGGCTACAACGCCTGGAGCAGCGGCACCACCAGCACCGCCACCACGTTCATCGAAAACATCCCCACCTGGGACTTTGCTGGCATCGGCGGTGCCCAGGCCCTCGTTCCCGAACTGGGCAAGGGCATCAAGGTGGCGGTCATCGACACCGGCATCGACATGAACCACCCCGCCTTCACCGGCAAAATCGATACCACCTACGCCAAGGACTACCTCGACGGCGACAAGGTCCCGCAGGACGTCAACCTCAACACCGACGGCACCTTCTCCGCCGCCTACGGGCACGGCACGGCGGTGGCGGGCATCATCACCCAGATCGCTCCGAACGCGACCATTCTGCCTATCCGCGTGCTGGACGCAACCGGCGGCGGCGACACGGCTACCATCGCGTCTGCAATTGATTACGCGGTTGCTTCGGGCGCCAAGGTCATCAACCTCAGCCTGGGCAGCACCAGCGACTCCGCCGCTGTGAACCAGTCCATCAAAAACGCGGTGAGCAAACTGGTGACCGTCTTTATCGCCTCCGGGAACTCGGGCACCACCAACGTGCTGTATCCCGCTGCACGCTCCCTGGACTCCGCAGCACTCGGCAACGGCAGCATCGGGATCGGCAGCGTCAACCTGCTGACCCACAAATCCAGCTTCAGCACCTACGGCGCCAACCTGGAATTCACCGCCCCTGGTGAAAACATCGTTACCGCTTTCCCCGGCAACGGGATCGTCGCGGCCACCGGCACCTCCTTCGCCACCCCGATCGTGTCCGCCACCGCAGCGCTGGTGCTCTCCGCTGGCGTCCCCATCAGAACCACGGACGACACGAAGGTATTCATGAACAACATGGCGGCCACCGCCACACCGTCCACGGACCCCACCTACGGCACGCAACTGGGCCGGGGTACGCTGAACGCATTCAAGTTTGCAGACATCTACCGCTAAGGAGGAGTGACCATGTTACGCATCACGAAACAGACATTCCTGCTGGCGGGAATAACGGCCCTGCTGGCCGCGTGCGGGACGACAGCTGAACCCAGCGCCTCCGCACCTCACCTCTCCGCACAAGGCAACACCACCAGCACCACCAACATCAAAATGACCACCGCTGAAACTGCCGGTTCCTTTGGTGCCTGGGCCACCGGTTCCTTCGGCGTCTGGGCCGCTGGATCGTTCGGTGCCTGGGCCAGCGGTTCCTTCGGCGCCTGGGCCAGTGGATCGTTCGGTGTCTGGGCCACCACCTTCGAGGACGGTACGCCCAACCCGCTGCATAACAACGTCGAGGAATGGAACCAGATCCGCCTCGCCGGTGCACACACCCTGGCGCCCAACCTCGGGAAGGACGTCACCGTCGCCGTGATCGACACCGGCATCGACCTCGCCCACCCGGCCCTCTCCGGCACCCTTAGCCCTGAAAGCACCTGGTGGGACTATGTGAGTGGCGACAGGAACCCCGGCGAAATGGGTACGGCCAGCGACAAAGCTTACGGTCACGGCACCGCGGTGGCGGGCATCATCCTGCAGGTGGCGCCCAACGCCAGGATCCTGCCGATCCGCGTCCTCCCACCCTCGGGTGAGGGAACCTCGACCACCATCGCCAAAGCCATCATCCACGCGGTGGATCAGGGCGCCAAAGTCGTCAACGTCAGTGTCGTTGCCGATAAGGACAGTGACATCAGCAAAGCCATCGAATATGCCGCGCTCAGAGGCGTGTACGTGGTCATGGCTGCCGGAAACCAGGGCCTGAACCCTGTACAGTTCCCCGCCGCCAAATCGGCTCAGACCAACACCCCTGGTCTCTACTCACTGTCGGTGGGCGGCATCGAGCTCAACAACAGAAAGTCCAGCTACTCGAACTACGGCGCCGGCCTGGAAGTCATGACACCCGCGTCAGACATCGTCACGACCTACCCCAAGGGCGAGATCAGGGCCGTGACGGGGACGTCGTTCGCCACACCCGTGGCATCGGGTGTCCTGGCCCTGGCCCTCGGAGAAGGGTACAGCGCCGACAATGCCGGTGAGCTGACCGAGAAGCTGAAGCTCTCAGAACAGAACGTCGACATCGAGAACCATGACCTCGTACTCCTGATGGAGAAGAAGGCTCTCGGCTTCGGCCTCCTTAACGCTGAAGCGTTCCTCAAGAGCATCAAGTAACCCCCTTTCAGGGGTGCGGACGAAAATGTCCGCACCCCAATTCCCCCCAACAAAAGACCTACAATGAGACCACTTACCTCTTTTTGCTCAGCCTGTCTCCCTCCTCCCGCGCCCCTGAGGACAGCATGACTTTTACCTCCAATGCCAGCACGAATTCCGGTCCCCTCGCGTCGCCTATGACGCCTCAGGTGGAACTGGACGCGCTCAACGCAGATGCACGCGCAGAAATTCCCCGCGACGTGCAACTTGCTTCTGTGCAGGCCAATGACGCGTACCACAAGGCCCGCGAACTCGGCTACGTGTTGGGGGAAGCGGAGGCACTGCACACCAAGGCCCTGTGCCACCAAGCCCTTGCCGAACTGGCAGACAGCGACAAGTTCGCGCAGCAGGCCGCCAAAAAATACCTCGCTGCCTCACGCGTTGACCTGTACTGTGAAGTGCAGCTGTTGCGCGCCCGGCTGGCTGTCGAACTCGATCAGATTCCGCTGACCCTCGAACTGTGCGAGGAAATCATCAGCCTGTCCAGCGACCTGGACCTCACGCCACTCCGGGCAGAGACCCTGCATCTCAAGTCGATGGTGCTGTTCCGGCAGGGCAAGTACCCTGAAGCTATCCAGGCCCTCCAGCACACCGCAGAGATCCGCCTTGAACAGGGACAGCTGGAAGGCCACGCCAAGTGTCTGAACAATCTTGGTCTGATCTACGAAGCGCTCGGGGACTACCCTCAGGCGCTCGACCATTTCCTCAGGTGCCTTGAGTTCCTGCGCGCTAACGAGCTTTCCCTGGACAGCCTGCTCAGCATGTGCCTCGTGAACATCGGCAAGGTCTACCGCGAACTCGGTGACCTGGAAAACGCCGTGCAATCGCTGACGGGCGGCATTGAGGCCGCAGAACGGGCCAGTACCACGGTCAGCATAGCCGCCGGCAACAATGAACTTGGCCTCGTGTACCGCGAGAAAGGTGAACATAAAGCGGCGCTCGACGCCTTTCACCGGGCCCTCAGCATTGCCCGCACGAACAATATGCGGCACGAGGAAGCCGAAATTCTCGACACCCTCGGCCAGACCTACACCCGCGCAGGTGAGCCGAGGCTTGCCCGCACCACCTTCTACGAAGCGTACGCCCTGGCCACCAGCCTGGACGACAAACCCTGTCAGGCGAACGTTCTGATTGGTCTCGGCTCGCTCGGTTATCAGGAAGGCAGCTACGTCGAAGCCATCGAGTACCTCCGTCAGGCCGTGAAACTGACGGAAACAACTCACATGAAGCGGCAGGCCCTTGAAGCGCATGAATGCCTCGCGAACTGCCTGCACGCCACCGGGCGCTCCGATGAGGCGGTCTCGCATTACCAGGCGGTCACGAAACTCCAGCGTGAGCTGTTCCGCGACGACAGCGAACGCAAGCTCCGCAAACTCACGGACCAGCTGGAGCTGGAAAAAGCGCGGTATCAGGCGGACATCTATCGCCAGCTCAACGATGTGGCCCTCCAGGCAAAGGAACAGGCTGAAGCCGAGGTTCGGGAACGCACGCTCGCGCTGGAACAAGCACAGCTGGAAATCCTCACGCGTCTCGGCATCGCCGCCGAGTACCGTGATGACAAGACCGGCATGCACACCTACCGCGTCGGCCACATAGCCGGGAAGCTGGCTGAAGCGCTTAATCTGCCCCGCCAGCAGACCGAAGTCATCCGGCTGGCCGCGCGCCTTCATGACGTCGGGAAGATCGGCGTACCGGACGCTGTTCTCCTCAAGCCTGGAAAGTTTACGGCTGAGGAGTTCGAAATCATGAAGCACCACACGACCATCGGCGCGCGTGTGCTTCAGGGTGGGCACTCCGAGCTAATGCGCGTCGCGGAAGAGATCGCGCTGTCTCACCACGAACGCTGGGACGGCGGAGGTTACCCGCAGGGCCTGGCCGGCGCGGACATCCCGCTGACCGGACGGATTGTCGCCGTGGCCGACGTCTGGGACGCGCTCACCACCGAACGCACATACAAGGGTGCATGGACGCATGATGACGCCCGCGCCGAGATCGAAGCACAGTCCGGCAAGCAGTTCGACCCTGAAGTTGTCACTGCGTTTCTCGAGCTTCTTAACACCAATGTCTCTGCACTTCTCCCCGAAACCAGTGACCTGACCATCAGTGCTCAGACACTTGACTTTGGGCTTCCAGGCTTCGAAGTCCCCGAATCGGGCGCCAGGGTCACGGAGAGTCACCAGATCGAGAGCACGGCCCATCCCCACGTTGTGAAGCACATTCACGAGCTGATCGATGAAGCGTGGCAGACCCGGTACCAGGATCTGCAGGCCTTTCAGACTCAAAGCCGCAAGGCTCTGGACATCGCTGAGCAGCACGACTACCTGAAAGGCTGCGGATACGGCCACCGGAATCTGGGGTGGGCGCACGTCACCCTCAACGAAATCCCGCAGGCGATGGAGCACCTGACCCGCGCTCAGCACATCGCCGGGCAGGTCCTCGACGTGCAGCTGGAACGCGACTGTGTCAACATTCTCAGCCACGTCTATGCGACCCTGCACAACAAAGAGCGTGCTGTTCATTACTGCCTGCAGGGTCTCGAACTGTCCAAAAGCCTCTCGGACCCCACCGGAGAAGCCAAAGCCCTCTCCAACCTCGGCATTCTCTACAAAAACATGGATTCCTGGGACAAGGCCATCTCCTGCTTCCTGGATTCCATCCGTATCGCCGAAGCGGTCGGCAATAAAGACGGTCTGGTGAATGCCTCGTACAACCTCGCAGACACCTACCTCGACATCTCCAACGACGAGCTGGCCCTTGTTCACGGCCAGCGCAGCATGCAGGTCGCGCGCGAAACCCAGAACGCCGTCATGGACGTGGTCACCTCATCGCTGGTGGCGCGCGCATATGACGGTCTGGGCGTATGGAAAGAAGCCCAGAAGCTCCACCAGTACGCCTGGAATATGCTCAAGGATGATGCCAGCTTTCCAGCCGAAGTGCGGGCCTGGACGGCGCTCTACTACGGCGAGGGCCTGAGTAAGAACGGCCAGCCCGAACAGGCGACCGAACTGCTTGAGGACGCACGCGCCACCGCCGAGGCGCACGGCATCAAACGCGTCGCCGCGCAGGCCCACCGCACGCTCGCAGATGTCGCCCAGCAGACCGGCGCGCTCGACAGGGTCGTCGGTCATCTCAGCATCGCCCACGACCTTGACCTGGAAATCTACCGTCAGGAAAACTCACAGCGTGCCATGGCCCTGATGGTGGAGTATCAGGTGGAACGCGCGCAGGCCGAAGCCGACATGTACAAGCTCCGCAGCGTGGAACTTGCCAGCGCAAACGTTGCCCTGGAAAAAGCCAGCCGTGAAAAATCTGCCCTTCTCGCCGCTCTGCAGGAACAGTCACGCGTCCTAGAACGCCAGCTGCGTGAGGACGCACTTACTGGCGTGTATAACCGCCGCTTTATCGAAGAAAACGTCACTATCGAATACGAACGCCACCGCAACTCGGGACAGCCCTTGGCCATCCTGATGGTCGATATCGACCACTTCAAGCAGATCAACGATCGTTTTTCGCACCCTGTTGGTGACGAAGTGCTCAGGCGCGTCGCGCGGATCTTCCGGGAAACCTGCCGTGCCAATGACCTGATCGGGCGCTACGGCGGTGAGGAATTCCTGTTCCTGCTGCCGAACTCGAACGTGCGCCAGGCTGCCGAGGTGGCCGAACGCATTCGTTCGAACATCGAAAAGTACGCGTGGCACGAAATCCACGAAGACCTGCGGGTCACGCTTTCGCTCGGGATCTGTGCAGATACCAACGTTGTCAACCACGAAAAGATGATCTCTATCGCGGACGCCAAACTGTACGAGGCCAAGACGGGCGGACGCAACCGCGTCGTGGCGTAAGAAGAGGCCACAGACCAGAGCTTTGGCATCCCGGGTCAAAGCTCGCCTGTGCGGGAAGCAGGCTGCGTCCGCCCTGGCTCGAACTCATCATGAGCAGGCTCGAATAAGCTCCGTGCGTAGACCATACTGGTTTTCTTGAGAAGCACCTGTTTCAGTAGAGCTGGATGATACCCAGCGAGGCGGCACCGCGACCTGGCATGGGTACATCACGCAGTGTCTCGGCTGTAATCAGGAGTCACGCCGCTTCAGTCTCCATGCGGTCTGGGCGAAACTGAGGACAGCTTCTGGAAGCTCCCAGGGGGTTTTAGCAGCCTGCTAGTGTGATTCTGCCCTCGGAGGCGGTATTCAGGAGTGCGTCACACTCCACACGGTGTCGTTGCCGCCGTATCCACTGACCGCTTCGGGTGCGACAAGCCCGGCTGCCTGAAGTTCCTCCAGCGCTCGGTTAACCTCTGCCCGGTCACGTTGCAGCAGCGCAGCCAATTCGTCTGCACTCCGGGGCTTCTGGTGTTCCTGCTGCAGAAACTCAAGGACATGCGTTGCAACTGCGGACAGTGACGATGAGGCCATATCACAGTGTGTCTGCCACCTTGCTCAGCAGTGCATGCTTATCCTTTACGTACTGTCCATTCTGATACCGAGAAGTGGCGCTTCCTTCACCAGAGGAGCCAAAGCTGGAGCCGGATGCCTCCCTGCTTCCTTCCGGGCCGGCTTCAAAGCCTGTAAGCCCCTGCGATCTCAGTCCGTGTTGGGAAACCACAGGGGCTGGCAGCGTCTGCCGTAGCGAGTTCGTGCTTCATGTGGGGGCCGAGTTTTTTTATCTCCAGAACGGTACCTAGAGAGCCTGAATAGCCTGCAACAGGCGCGTGGCCTGTCCTGGCGATCAGTGCCGTTTGGGACACGAAGTCGCTGTCTCCTCCTGGCGGCACAGCTGGATTCCCAAACGTCACCATCGAACCAATGGTCCAGACCGTTTTGAACGAGGCTGACCTACCGGGAATGGGTCCGTATCAACGACATGGCCGGTGGGGCTGCAGGGTATCCTGCCTGACGTGCCGGACTGCATTCTGCTGCCTTTGACACAGCAAAAGCTCCTGACGCTTCTCAGGATTCCGGGACTGTGAGCTGAGTTAGGCAAGACGTTGGGCAGGCATGAGAGTGTTTGATATGTCTGCTTCCACTTTTCAGTTCGACAACACCTATGCACGGGACCTGCAGGGCTTCTACGCGCCCTGGAAACCGGCTCCCGTTCCTTCGCCGAGCTTGCTGTTCTTCAACCGGGAACTGGCACTTGAGCTGGGACTGGATCCCAAGGTACTGGACGGGCCCGAAGGTGCCGCTATCTTCGCCGGTAACCAGGTTCCTGAAGGGGCCGAACCGCTCGCGCAGGCCTATGCCGGACACCAGTTCGGCGCATTCTCACCTCAACTGGGTGACGGGCGGGCCCTGCTGTTGGGCGAGGTTATCGATCGGCTCAACCGGCGCCGCGACATCATGCTCAAAGGCTCGGGCCGCACACCGTTTTCGAGGGGAGGCGACGGGAAGGCGGCCATTGGCCCCATGTTGCGTGAGGTGCTGATCGGCGAAGCCATGCATGCGCTCGGGATCCCGACCACACGCGCACTTGCCGTAGCGGGCACAGGTGAGCCTGTCTACCGCGAGCAGCCTCTGCCCGGTGCCGTTCTGACTCGCGTGGCGGCGAGCCATCTGCGCATAGGCACATTCGAGTACTTCAACGCCCGTGGCGAAACGCAACGGGTCCGGCAGCTTGCCGACTACGCCATTGCCCGGCATGATCCGGATCTCGAAGGTACCAGCGACCGGTATCTTGCCCTGCTGCGGCGTGTGGCCCAGCGGCAAGCAGAACTCATTGCCCAGTGGATGAATGTCGGATTCATTCACGGCGTGATGAACACCGACAACGTAACGATTTCCGGCGAGACGATCGACTACGGGCCGTGTGCCTTCATGGAAGCATACGACCCGGACGCGGTGTTCAGCTCCATTGACCATAGTGGGCGCTACGCCTACAGCAACCAGCCGCTCATTGCGCGCTGGAGTCTGGCACGCTTTGCCGAGACCCTGCTGCTGCTTATCGCTGAAGACGAGAGCAAAGCCGCCGTATCAAAGGCCATTGGTCAGGCGACTGAGGTGATCGATGCATTCCCCGAGTGGTACGCCGCCGCGCTGTTGAAAGGTCAGAGACAGAAGCTGGGCCTGCAACGTAGCGCGGGGAGCGACGATGAGGCGGACCGCACGCTCGCAGCCGACTGGCTGACGCTGCTGCACCAACACCGGGTGGACTTCACCCTTGGGTGGCGCAGGCTTGCAGATGCGGCGGGCGGCGACGACCAGCCGCTCCGGGCCCTCTTTCCTTATCCGCAGGCTCCCGACGCGTGGCTTGTCCGCTGGCGAGCGCGCCTCGAGCGCGAAGACGGACATGCCCTGGAACGGAGTGACCGGGCCGAGCGCATGCGCCGCGTCAACCCGGTGGTCATCCCGCGCAACCACCGGGTTGAGGAAGCGTTGTCGGCGGCTTCTGAATACGAGGATCTCGCCCCTTTCACGCGCCTGCTGACTGCGCTGAAGCGGCCCTACGACGAGTCGCAGGATCAGGCCGAATACACCGAACCGGCCCGCACTGAGGTAACAGCCTGTTACCGCACGTTTTGCGGCACCTGACAACGCGAGAAGAGGAAAGCGTGACTTTCGTCACGTCCTGCCAATGAAGATCCGTGAAATGTCAGCCGGGCGGGGAGCATGATGCCCCTGCCCGACTTTCTCGCATTGGCTGCCAGCCAATCAGCAGCCCTGCATGACGGTAGTCAGGGCTTCCAGCGAAGGCGAGGGGAGCAGGAACTCGCAGCTGTCTGTGGTTTGACCCTAGGGTCGTAGGGTATGGCTGAACGCGCGCGGCGTCCCTGGGCGGTACACACACGAGCGAGCAGCGCACCTGGTCGAGCAGTGACTCGGCATGGTCGCGCCGGAATCGCCACGTCTGGATTTGGGGGCGTCGGGTTCGGTTATGGTTTCTGGTGCCAGGTCGATTCACCCGCGGCTTCTATCTCTGCGTGGTAACAGGCACGCAGGGCAACAGTCAGCGAAGTCATTTGTGGTGGAGCGCGGATCAATTTGAAGAGAGCCTGACGGAGCACCTCTGCACGACAGGATTGCGCTGAGCAGTGACGGCCGAAGGACGATCATCTCCGAAGTCCTGACCTGAGCACGGAGGAGCATCATACGGTGAACTCTGGAACTGGACGTGAACGCGGCGCGGAGACAAGTGAGGTACAGCTGGAACCACACGCCCAACTCCACACTTCCCGTCACCCAAGGTTCTTGTCATGGCCATCACGGTAATGAGCCTGGACGAACTTCGCATCATCTCTGGACTCCACCCCTCTTCCTTCTGATGACTCTTTTCGAAGATAAGATCCCGCCACCGAATCTGGTTCCCGATGAGGAGAGCCCGGAACCACCCTTTTCTAGAGCAGTCCGCAGCGACCGGAACGAACGAGTGATTGAGCGTAGATGGGTAGACCCGGCATTTCCTACTTGTCACAGGAGAGCTGAAGTGCTGATCAATAGTCGCTCGTTGACCCAGCTAAAGATGATCTCACCACGTGGTACACCCCGTTCGGTCCTGCTGGAGTAATGATGGAATCGTCCACTTAGTCTGGCGTTTGTACACGTTTGGTTTGGGTTTTAGGAGATCGCCATGCTGCCTCTACCAGTCCAATGCAGCCTCTTATGGCCAGCCCTCGCTCTTGCACTCGCTGCCTGCGGGCCCGCTACCCCCCCGGCCAGTCATGACCCGTATGGTGGCGGTGTGCTCAGCAGCTGACACTTTGAGAGAAATGGCGTCCTGAACGCGATATGGCAGCACAAAGGGCGGTATCAAGCCCTGTGACGAACAGAGATACCGCCCTGCTGCATGCTGACACGCTGGCCGCTCATCTGAAAACCCGTCTGCCACACCGTCGTCTGGATGCCCTCCGGAGACTGGCCGAAGTGCTCCTGGCACTCCTCCAGGCGGAGTCCACGCTGCACCGCAAAATTGCGCTTCACCTGCCCCGTGACGCGTCCCTCGACTCCAAGACCCGCGTGGTGGCGCGCACCCTCCATGATGCGCAGTTGACCTCGCAGGACGTTCTCGACGTCCTGCTCCCGCTGATCCCCGAGGACAAGCTGACCCTGGTGATGGACCGCACCACCTGGCACTACGGACAGACCCCACTGAACATCATGGTGCTGGGCGCGATCCTGGGTGGCGCGGTGGTTCCGCTCGTCTGGACGGTGTTGCCTCACCAGGGCAACAGCAGCACCGCGGCACGCATCCTGCTGGTCTCCCGACTGCTGAAGGTGCTGCCCGCATCGCGCTGGGCGGTGCTGATCGCGGACCGGGAGTTCATCGGGCAGGAATGGTGCTCATTCCTGCGCTGGAAACGGATTCGACAGTGCCTGCGCATTCGGGAGAACACTCGCATTGACGACGAACTGGCCCGTGACCTGTTCGCTGGTCTGCACCCCGGTGAAGTGCGCACCCTGTTCGAACGCACCTGGGTGTACGGGGGGTGGATGCAGGTGGTCATCACCCTGTCCCCCGCGGGGGATAGGGTGATCGTCGCCTCGGATTTGCCCGTGCTGGACGTGCTACGAACGTACCGGAAGAGGTGGAGAATTGAAAGCACCTTCTCCGCTTTAAAGTCGCGCGGGTTGAATCTGGAATCCACACACATGACGGCAGCGGACCGGATTTCCAGGCTGTTCGGCTTGCTGTGCATTGCACTGGCCTGGATGGTGCGAGTGGGCCACGATGAGCAGGGAACCGACCTGCTGACGGTGGACAAACGGGGTCGCTTGGCTCAAAGCCGGGCGAGGAGCGGCTGGACGCAGCTCAGTCAGGCGGTGCGCTGGTCCCTGGACGCCTTCTGGGCGCACCTTGAGCTCCTGAAAACTCCCTTTTCAGTGGCAGGTACGCAAAAATCTCGAAGTGTCAGCTGCTGAGGGCGGTGTGAGTTACCCATGGCAGTTGACCCGTCCTGCCGGTCACCTCACACCGCAGCGTCTTACCGCCACCGAGAACAATCTGTACTTCGAGACGATCCTGGATGGGAAAAATGCTTGGGGACCCATTGAAGTCAACCGGAGCAATGGCGAGCAGGCGGCGGGGGACGGCAACCCGCTCACTCTCAACGGAAACACCTATCCAGTCGGTTTCGGGACGCATGCTGGCAGTGACATGCACTTCAGTCTTCAGGGGACCAACGGCGCTACCTGCACCCGCTTCACCAGCCTGATCGGAGTGGACGACGAAGTAGGCAACCGAGGCAGCGTCGTGTTCCAGGTATACCTCGACGGAATGCTGGCCTACGACAGTGGCACGATGACCGGCGCCAGCCCTAGCCGGCAGGTGGACCTTGACCTCACCGACAAGCGGGACCTGCGCCTGGTCGTCACAGACGCGGGTGACGGCATCAATTACGACCACGCCGACTGGGCCATGCCAAAGGTCCATTGCGTATTCTCCGGGCGGGCCATTGACTACCGCTTCCGGTTCGTCCCTGAAACCGTGCAGGCCCCTAACGGGGAAACGGTGACCGCAACCCTGGTCGTGGAAGACGCCGGTGTTGACAGCATGGGCGCTCCAAGCGGCCCAGTTGCGTTCCAGCTGGCTATCCGCATGTCCAGTCTGCCCCTTAGCATTCAGCTGGTCGAGCCAGAACGGATGTACAGTGCGGTGAATTTTCCCGCGCAGTTTCCCGTAAAAGTTCGGCTTAATGCCGCTCCCGGCACAGGCGGATTGCTGCGCATTGAATTTGTGCCGAACCTGGAAGATTTCTCCCCCTTCTTCGGGTTAAGCCACCGCTTCAACCTCTACTGGAATGTCGTGCCACCACAGAGAACACAACTCAGTTTCCCCCTGAAGAAGTCGGTGCTGACAAGCAGGTGAGTGCTGCCTCCCAAAACCGGTCCCGACCCAGTCAGTGCAGGGTTCAGCCGGGTGTCGGGGTCACGGGTGGGCAGAAAGGATCGCGACCATCATGGTGCACCTGATTACGCTGGAAGAGGTGAAGTGTACGCGCCGTAGGCACCAATTGGGCATCCCAACCGTAGAAGAAAGAGGCTCCACCATTGACCTACATGCCCAACGGCCGGGGTCATGTGGATTCACGGGCGTGTCGTGAAGGTCTGCTGATGTGGTCGGATGGCGTGCACCTCCAGGACTCGTCGGCTAAGCAGCAACTCGTGACGTGATTTCGTGGCTGTGCCTGCGCTCCGGTAGTGGTTACTTCCCACCGGGGGTCATAAAGACGGTCACTGTCAGTTGGCCGCTCACCATTTCATCCTCGTACGAAAGCGTGCAGGTCATCAGCGACCGCTGGAGTCCTATCCGGTTTCCTCCCTTTGATTCCATAAAGGAGTAGGAAACGCCGGTTGCCCGGTCAATGAACTGACCGCCGAATCCGAAGGGGATAAGGTTGCTGTTGGAACCGGTGATATGACCGGACGTGTAGGTGCCATTTCCTCTCACCTCGGCCTCATACGTTGCGCCGCCGCAGCTCAGGGGAATCACAGTGGATTTTTTGGGAGCTGCGCTGGCAAGGCCCCCCAGGAGAACACAAGAAAGTAGACCGGCACTATACAGATCTCGCATAACTTCCTCCTTTCCATCTTTTTAATTCGGCTCACAAAATATAATTTTTGGGATTTGAACAATGGCCAGTCATTCTTTCAGGGCTTCGCGGTCAAGGTTTGGAGCTTATTCTTGCGTCCGTACGCTGGAGGAAGTTTTAAAACCTGGATGACTGTTTGGTATCTGCACTTTTGCTTGGGAAAGATGGGGTCCACAGAGGATGACGTCACTCTGCTTTGCCAAGGGCACCCTGAAGGCGGAATCGCA
This sequence comes from Deinococcus deserti VCD115, assembly GCF_000020685.1. NCBI lineage: Bacteria > Thermotogati > Deinococcota > Deinococci > Deinococcales > Deinococcaceae > Deinococcus > Deinococcus deserti. Next base: position 168,148 of record NC_012527.1, read on the forward strand.
GATACCATGGATGAGGTTCGTCAGGTCTGCTCACCCCTGGAACTTATGACTGCTGGTAGATCATCAGGAAGAGGTACTTCAAATGCCCTTCCTTCATGTAGCGCTTTTCCAACGTCACCGGTAACAGCAGAGAAGCTGAAGTCCAGAGCAGTGACTGTCCCGAGTCTCCTTCTGAACCCAAGCCGAGTAGGCTGCCCACCCACGGCCAGGCCCATGGCCAGATGGAACTTTCGAGAAGACGTGCGCTCAATCGCGGAACTTCGCGTTCAGGGCGCTGTATTCCAGCAGTGATACAACTCCCGTAGGCTCCATGCAGCCCTGGAGTATGCCTACCCTTGGGATAAACTGGTCGCGTCGGGGAAGTCTCTTTTCTTCGTTTGACGGGATTTCTGGAGCTCTACCGCCCGTGTCGTGGGCTCCAGGATGCCTGCCAGGGACCTATTGGAGGATCAACATGAAACGGCTGACACCCAAGGAGCTCAACACACTCAACAGCAGCCGGAAGGCGCCCGTCACTGTGGATGTGCGGAGCTCAGAAGAATTCGAGGCGGGTCATGTGGACGGTGCCTTGAACATCCCCATTACAGACCTTCCGCAGCGACTGGGAGAGCTTCCAAAAGACCGTCCGGTGGTCACGTATTGCAACATGTTCCACCCGGGAGCGTCGCGAGGCGAGAAAGCGGCGGCGCAGCTGCTGGAACTGGGGTTTGATGCTGGAGTGCTGGAGGGTGGATACCCCGCATGGAAGGATGCGGGTGCAGCTGACCCAGCGCCGGAAAACAAGTGAACGAAGCCGGAAAGGTCACAGTCGGTGAACGGCCGCCTGGGTGGGCGATACGATGCTTACCGTCATTGTCATCTTCCGGCGCCCCCATCTCCCCGAGATTGATTGAGCTGGTTGGACTTCAGGAAGGCATCGATCAGCAGTTGGCAATTGAAGGCGTCACACTGTCCGATACTCCTGATCCGGTTAGCTCGTTGGCGTCGAGCACACGCTCTTAGGGACACCCAGCCATGAAGTTTGAAGCTGAAAAAGTCACTCTGCGTGTCGAATCTTCACCTCGCATGCTCATCACCTGCTTTGGTAGGTTAACTGACATCTCGCAGTTTTTGAGAAGCTGTTTGGGACGGCCTTTTATTCCCAGGATGGGCTGTGAGGCTAAAAGAACAGCGTTCCAGACAGCTCTATTCTGATATGTTGCCATGCTTTTCAAGGAAGCGGCATCGTGCCTCTTTTAAAGTCTTCCTTGACTTGCTCTTGGATGGGCTTGGCGACCATTGCTGCAGCGGATGACCGTAAAATCCCCTTCAGCCATCAACCATTTTCTAAACAATACGAGTTGCAACACGCGGCACCTGTGATTGGTGAAGCGCCAGCATTCCTTAGCGACCTTCCGCGGATTCTGGCGGGTGTCGCCCCTCCAACGGCTGCGAGTGGATCTGCTTGTGGACCTGACCAGCCTGGAACAGAGCAGTAAGTTCAGTGTCCGGGACGCGCATCTGCTGGTGCTGTTCGTGTGTTATAGAGCGCTTTGCTTACCTTGGGCGTTTCAGGTCTGGCGCGGGAAAGGTACATCGTCACCCGCACAGCCGCCTCTGAAACTGCTGCGGATCACACCACACGATTTGCTTGATGGGAAACGTCGGCCTCGTCTGTATGCCGATGGAGGCTTTTAAATGACTTGCTTTATTCAGGGCATGTCGGACCAGAGCTTGAAATTCGTGATTGGTGTGCGGTTACCCGCCGCCTGGACTATGGGCGACAGGTGCGTGACCTGATGGTGCGAGGAGTCTGGTGCAACCCACGGGGCTGCACCAGACAAAAGAAACAGAACAGCGGTTCATGATGTCCAACCTCGACCTGAGCGGCATCTACCGGGCGCGTACCGGAAAACGGCGCTGGCGGATAGAAGCTTTTTTCAAAACGGTTAAAGGTTGGTTTGGCATCGCCAGTGTCCTCCTGATCCCGTGCTTGACGGTCTCCCCCATTCAGACCCTATGTAGCTTTCGATCTTGAATTACCTCCTGATTCCGCAAGCCATCGAGAAAAGTTTCAGAGGGTGAACCTCATGAGGGGAGGCCTAACCATCCGAACCCCACCATTCCGCATATACCCTGTCAGACCAGGATCATCACAAACGGCATGGCTGTCCTGCCAGCTGGAAAAAGCCAGTTTCATTACTGATCTGAGGGAGTTCGTCATGAAATCGAGGAAACAGATGGCCTTAGCGTTGTTCCTCTCCGTACCGCTCGTTGCTGCGGCACAAAGCGCGGTCCCCCTGAGCGGGATCATCGGCTGGACAGGCAGATTTACCAGTCTCACGCGTCCAACGAGCGGCACGGTGGTTGTGTTTCAGAATCGCGATGGGCGCACGCACCTGCTTCTGCACCGCTTCAAGACACAGAGCGATCAGAACCTGCAAGTCTGGCTGTATAAAAACGTTCCCAGGCGGGGGGATCAGAACCTTGCCCCCAGTGGCTCGGCCCTGAAACTCGGTGAATTGACCCAGTTTGGGGGTGACTTCGAGTTCGCTCTTCCCAGCGGCGTCGATATGCTCGCCGGATATAAAAGTGTTGTCATCTGGAACGACCAGGTGAAGAGGGTGTTTGGCGTGGCGCCGCTGGAGTGATGACCGCGGTACCAGGTTGGGTTGGGTGCTTGCTGGGCGCCAGAAGCTACCGCATGGGGTTGAGCAGGAGTGTTGTGCCGGCTCGGACGAAATCTTCCCGGTACCTGCACTTAGTGCAAATAGAGCACTTATCATCAGTCTGTCGCCTCAAGAGCGGCCACCAAGCAGTGTCCCCCTCCCCGTGAACACCTTCTGTGAACCGACATCAGCCCTGGCACCAATGCTGCGCGCCAAAAAGTGTTTCTCACTGTGCCTGTCGGTATGCCCACTCGAGTGGCCAGCGCGCCGGGGGCATACACCACTGCGGCATAAAGAGAATCCATTCAGCCACGACCAAACGCGGCAACGTGTCCACAGAAGGCTTGGAACGCTGCCGGGCAGGTCGCCGTGAGGCTAAGCGAAAGAGGAGGATCAAGGAGAGCATACCCGCCTCCCAAGAGAGCGGATGGGCCGAAGTTGTCGAGGAACACTTGAAGGCGTTGCAAAGCGTCAGTTCCGTGATATTCCGGGCGGACGAGGGGCGCGAGCGCGGCTTGTGTGCTGCCTCGTCGATCAGCTGTACTTTGACGTGTGAATGAGCGGAGGCAAAGGAAGGACATACTGGGGGGCTGCGGAACGTACCGGGGCGAGCCCTTGAAAGAGAATGAGTTCCACTTCCACCCGTGGCCGGGTTGCGCAGGAATCATTAACATCCCAATATGAGCCTGTGCCCTCATTGAACGACTTCAAGATGTCAGTAAAGGGGGTGCATGTACTCAGTCCCCTGGCGGTTCCCCTAGCCCTGTGTGTCATCCTCACCCTGACGCCAGCCACCGGGGCCAAAGACGCGTCAGTAATCTGCCCTCCTGAACCCAAAGAATCACCGGCCCGAGAGGCTGAGTGGAACCGCGCCCTGAAGAATCTGGCGGTCCTTGAGCGTTCGTTGCCTGCAGAGCCGGACGCAAGGCTGCTGATGCCTGTTGACGGTTTGCGGGTCCGTGATGTGGAAGACACCTGGGGAGCGCCCCGTGAAGGTGCGCGCGACCACGCCGGCCAGGATATCTTCGCACCACCTGGTACCTTTGTCCGGTCAGCGACACCGGGCGTGGTGTGGCGGATCGGCAACTCCACGAATGGCGGGAATTGGGTCTACGTGCTGGGTGCGGGCGGGCGGCGCTACTACTATGCCCATCTGGGAAGGGTGAACCGCGCTCTGCGTGAAGGGCAAAGCGTAAGTACCCGCACCATCCTGGGGACTGTAGGCAACAGTGGCAATGCTTCGGTCACGCCTGCCCATCTGCATTTTTCGGTGTTTACGGCCTACGAGCCAGACGCGAGCTGCCGGTTTCTGGCCATCAATCCGCTTCCACTGCTACGCGACCGTTAGAGCAATGGTGATACCGGCGACACCCTGTCAAGAAGCACGCACTGGGCACTTACTGTGGCAGATACGTGTGCGGGAAGAAGCGACTCGCTTACGCATGGCGCCGTGTACGACGCCGACCGCTCACGGCACGCTTGCGGAAGTGCATGTTCAATGGTCAGCCTCTCGACAAGGCAGCGGCATCAAAGGCGTCATGCAATACAGACTCAGCGATCGGATGGATCAGCGGAGTACCAGAAGTCGGTCAGGGTGCCTCCGAACCCGGTGGTGGGGGTGTGACCCAGATCAGTTCCCGGGCCAACGTCCACCCAGGACGTAGGGGCAAGGGTCAGCAGTTCAGCCCCCGACCGTTTCGGGGAATAGACTTTTCTTCGTCAGGCACAACGGCGGTGGACGTTGGAGCGTGACGCATACAGCACCTCCACCTTCTGTGTGCGCCTCGATTCCAAGTAAATTCAACTCAACGTTCTCTGACTCGCTTTGCTGGAAATACCAGCAGGCCAGCTTCAGGCATGAAATCCACGGCAGTTCCGCGATCGCAACTCGCGACACTTTGCCCTGATCACAGCAGTTTTGCTGCGCACCGACGCTCCGGTCATTTCTGCGCGGGAGTGCCGGGGTCTTCGTGCACAATGCACCGATGTACGTCACGCTGCGCAACACCCTGTCGAGCTTGGGCATCACGTTGGGCCTTCCCGTGATGGTATTGAGCCCCAACCTCTTCTGGACGCAGTTCAGCCTGGCCGACCACCTGGGTGAGGGTTCGGTGGGCATCACGCGAGCATATGTGCTGGCCATGCTGGTGCCCGTGGCGTACGGACTCTGGGATGCCCTGACGCGCCGTGACCGGTCGATTCTCGGGCTGTACGCCATGGGCAGGACCCTGATCGGCGGCGCGGCGGCTTCTGGTTTGTGGACGGCCTCTGGTACGCGTTCAAAACCGCAATGGATGTGTTCTTGCAGGCGCTGGTGTTCCTGGGGAGTGCGGTGTTTGGAAGGCCACTGCTTAAACCCCTCATCGTCGAAGGGCTCATCAAGCAGGTGCCGGCAGCGCAGCGTCACGCACTGCAAGAAGCCTTGGAGCACCGCGGTATGACACGCGCGTACTGGCTGAGCGGGGTGATCGCAGGCGTCTGGAAGCTGATGTTCGGCGGCCTCCGAATGCTTGTCGCGTACAGCGTTGTGACGGCCCCGTTCGGCACGGCGACGTTCAATGCGCAGGTGGCGGTCCTGATGACCGTGATGTACCTACCTGGTCTGCTTATGGGAGCGATTGTGCTCGCCCCGGCGATGCTGCTGGTAGACCGGACAGTGAAAAGAATCTACGGTCCGGACGTGACCTTGATGCGCTCGGAAGGGCTCCACAGTTTTGCGCGGAACCTGACCCCAGCCACCTGAACATATTCAGGTTCTGTGGTTCATTCACAAAAGTGCGCTGATTGAGGCCTGGCGTTGTCCCAGGGTGTTTAGATGGACCTCTCATAGAGTTGGAAGTCAATGAAAAGGCTTCCACAGCAGCACCTTTGGCACATAAGGCGTTTCATGTCAATCGATATTCAGCAGTAAGAGAAAGTGCTTATTCGGCTACACAGGGACTATTCTATCGTTCGTTTCGATGTAAGCCGTTTCGGCTTCAATACTTGATCTCGCTTCCCTTCGGTCTATAGGAGTATTCTACGATGCCGCAATACAACAAATCCGTGCTTGATTACTGGGGTAACATCTTTTGCAATTGTCACGCCATCTTCCGTGACGACACCTTCGCTATCTCTACCAACCAAAATCTGCAGCCTACTCGTCAACTTCAAATTCTTGAGCTGGCTGACGGTCAGGTGAGAGCTGCTGTTACGGCGGAGTTGGCAAATAGCCTTCAGCTTGGTCAAACACGAGACTGGTCGATCACCCGTTTTCGTCAACACCTCGTTGACCACGGCGTTTCGCTTCATGGCGCTGATTTCGTCTTTTATCAATCCTCTGTTTCTGAACAGGGAGACCCTGCTGTTACTTTCCCGTCTATTCGTCAGCTGCTTGACACCGACCGGGACGCCTTTACTCGCTTTGAAGCGGAAGCGTCACCACAGGATTTGGATGACGCCTACGTGGAGCTCGGTCACTGGGCGGTGTTCGGAGCATTCGACGATGACCGCCTGATCTGCGCGGCCAGCATGTATCCCTGGAATGACGCGCCACTTGCGGATCTCGGCGTCCTGACACTGCCGGAATTCCGGGGGAAGGGCTATGCCCAGGCTGTCGTGCGCGCCATCAGCGTCTACGCTCGGGCGCAGGGCTATGAACCTCAGTACCGATGCCAGACCGACCATGAGGCGTCGATCAAACTGGCCCGCGCGTCTGGATTTCATCTGTTCGGCACTTGGGAAGTGATCAGCTCTGAGGCTGCCGCTCCCTCTGAGCCGGAGCTCACGAAGGTGCAACAAGTGGCCCAAAGATGACGTCCTTCAGGGATGTCCATTTTGGTCGCCCCTGGACATACCCTGATCATTCCTAACCGACCCGTGCGAGACCTCATGGATGTCAGGGTGCTGGCGAACACGCGCAACTGGTTTTGCGACTTCGAACCATTTGTGGTGGCTGCCCAGTCCTTCAGTCAGGGGCGGGGACGCTCGAATCGTTTGAGGTCCTCCTCGATACCTTTCAGTCCAATCCTGGCGCGACGTTCGTTGATCCGCTGGGTATCCTCCAGCGGCTTCGGCGTCGCCTTGCCCTGCACGTCGTCAAACATCACCTGAGTTCCGTACACTTAAGCTTCCCCTGACCCGAGCGCACCCGGTCAGTGAGGTAGGCAAAGTTCTGTGCCTCGCGCAGCGTGCTCTGCTGCTGCCCGATCAAATCGAGGACGCACGCTTGCAGGGAAGGTGTATGGCCTGCATGCTGAGCCAGCAGCCAGACATTGAACGTCAACTGTGGCTCGCTGCGATTGGCGGTGGGTCACCTAAAGCGGCGCAGCACAGGTTCGAGCCACGCGGTGGACTCTGCATCCACGGTGAGCATGTCTCGTGGTCCTGGCTGCCCCAGTCGGCTGGCTTGCTCCACCAAACGGTTGGCCTGCTGAGCCAGGACGTCAATATGCGCGGCACGCAAAGGCGTATTGAGGGCGATCCGAGTAGTAAGCGCCTGACACACGGGGCGCAACATCACCGGTCGCTTTAAACCTGGAGGGCTACGACGTGAAGGCAGCTGGCCTGAAGCTGAGCAAGTTCCTCAGCCCAGACCCGCAGCAGCACGACGAGCATTGACGTTCCCCGCGTCCTCAATGGGGAGCGGCTGGACAGTTCGGCCGATTGTCTTCGTGGCCATGCCATAACGCTGCTTCCCACCCAGGCCAGGTAACCCAAAGTCAATCAAGTGGGCAGCCTGCTGACGTTCCGGTGTACTGATGGCCGCGTCTACTGCACCCTGTCTGGCGCACACGACGCAGATGGGCGGCGGCTTCAGACCTGATAAGGAGACTTTCGACACGCTCACCTTGCATCAGATAAGGGAAAGGAACCTGCGAAGTTGGCATGGTTGGGTACGTTTGATGGGCTGTGATGTGAACTGAGGGTTCTGCCTCGTGGCTGATGAAGCGGATGGACATGAGGTTCATTCGCTCATTTCATGCCCTTTGAATGGCTGCTTGCCCCGCCTCGGATCTCCTTGGATTCGGCGATACGGCGCAGAAGAACCGGCTGGTCCAGGGCACTTACATGTCTGCTGGTTGATCGGGATCGGCGGTGGTGCCTCTGGCGGCCTTGAACATCAGGCTCTGGGTATACGGTGAGGTCTGCCCCTGCATGAAGGCCATGGCGGTCCTGGCGTAAAAATCACGTGCGTCCTGCCAGGTCCGTCGTCCCATTGAAATGTCGTGTGCGAGGTTAAGCGCCAGCATGTTCATCTCTTCCTTGTCACAGCGCGCGGACATTTCGCCTTTGGTGCGCTCGACAATCACGCTGCCGTCGTAGTGGGCCAGATCGTCGTAGCGCTCCAGCGGCACCCGGTAGTCCACGAACTGCTCAAGCATGTCCTGGTGCGGCATGGGGAAGCGGTGCGGTACGGTATCCCGGTTGACGATGGTCCGTTTCCAGGGGCCGTGGTTGTGCCAGATGAGCATGCTTACGGTGAACTCGTGGGGTTGCCCGTACCTGGCGATCATTTTCATGGCCACTTCACGGGACGCCTGGGGCCAGGCGCGGATCACGCCGGCTGCATTGGACGCTAGAGGTCCGGCACCGCCCGCGAGCGCCGTTGCCTGAGCCGCACCGGCGGTGAGCAGCAGACCCCGAATGATGGTGCGGCGGCTGATGGAGGTTTCTTCCAGCTGGTCCTTCTGCTGATCAGACTCGTGAATTCCACACATGGGGATGCTCCTTGCAGGTGGAGGGGCCAATGAAAAGGGCAAAGGACAGCCAGATCACGGCAATCTCAGAGGGAAGGCAAAATGACCGGACGCTGGGCAATAATCCACCTCCTTCATTTGTGTGTTCTCGGTGTCGTGGTGTACCTGCCCAGGGGCGAAGACTGTCTTTGCTAGCAGGGCCACCTGAAGGAACGCTTGTGATGAGGCGAGACCGCATGTGAAGCGTTAATGCGAGCCACCTCGTCGTCACGACATACCGGCCTGCTTTGAAAACGCCTCATCTCACTGTTCACCTTTTGCCTTGGGAAGTGTGTTGCCCACACAACATGGCAACCACGCGTTTCTCGACACAAGCATGAGGACCTCAGCACCTGACACTTCGGGGAATTGACGTGTCAGTGTGCGGAAAGGGCGTTCTGAGCAGCTCAAGGCAATCCCAGAAGGCGTCGCCGCCCCACCGCACTGCCTGACTGAGGATCTGCCAACCGATCCGCATCAGACTCACCACGGCCCGACCCCGCCTGTCTTGCCCGCGTGGGTCTTCCTGCACGGTCTGCGCACAAACCCGGGCCATCCATGCCAGCGCGAGACACAGCAGTCCGAGCAGCCGAGAGATGCGCTCGGGAGCCGTCATGTGCGTCGATTCCAGATTTAGCCCGCGGGACTTCAACGCGGAGAATGCGCACTCAATGCCCCAGCGGAGACGGTACGTCCTCAAGACGTCCAGGACGGGCAAATCCGAAGCGACGATCACCCTGTCCCCCGCGGGGGACAGGGTGATGACCACCTGCATCCAGCAGCCATACACCCAGGTGCGCTCGAACAGGGTGATTGCGGTAGCGGACGTGTTTGACGCGCTGCGGAGTGAGCGGGCGTACCGCTTGGCACTGTCCCCGCAGGAGGCGTACCGTCTGGCGTACGCTCAGGCATTACCGCCCTGGATGTTGGACGCCCTGGTCCGTGAAGTTGGCCTACTCCACGTGGTGTGAGGTGTGCGCGGTGATACCGATCCTGAAGTTGATGCCGCGCTCCTATCGAACCGCGACCTTTGTTTAGGCGTGCCTGCCGCCAGTAATTGGCCGCAAATCGCGCGCCAAGCTTATCGTCTGCTGAAAAAGTGGTCGAACGTGAGAATTGCGCCGCTGATGGTAACGCCGACGCCAACTGTCCTCCGGAGCTCGCCCGTTCAGCCAAGACGTGAGTTCTTCCGCGAGCAGTTCGGCATGCGTCCCAGCGCAGTCCATTCCTACGCCTGACCATGGGTCCTGATGCACGCCTGCATCTCCCACCAGAGCCCATCCTGGTCCCGCCGGTACCCGCATCACGCTCGGCTCGGGGTACGACGCCAGCACGCGACTCACGTGATGTGCCTCGAGGAGCCGGTCCTTCACTCCCGGATGCCGCTCCAGCTGGTCCTTGAAGCGGTCCTCAATCCGCTCCCGAATCCAATGGAAATGCTCCGAGCCGACGGACAGCGCGTGACATGTGGTTCCCGCATCACTCGGGAAGACATAAGTAATTTCGTTTTCGAACAATGAGAATTCCGCAGCGTCAAGTGGACACCCATCCCATGATGGGTAGTTGTTGACATAGCGGTAGAACATACCGCGTACCGCCGGCGCACTTTCTTCAATTGGCGCCTGTACTGCGCGTGCAATGAACGAATGCCTTCCATCGGCACCAACCACGATGTTGGCCTGAACGTCGAAACTTTCGCCAGTTTCACTTACTAAGCGGGCACCCGTGACGCGTTCGTTTGTTTTGAGTAAGGCGCCAACACGGGTGCGTGGCAAAAACGTGACAGAGGGGAACGATTGTGCTCTGCGCACGAGAAGCGAATCCAGCGTGGCACGCCGAACACTTAAGCCATGACCGATATCCCCTGCGTCTTGTGGAGCTGAAGTGACAGGAGTCGGTGAACCCCCGAAGTAAAAGAGTTCACGCGTTAAAGGAGGAGCACCAGTGTTCAGCACGTCTGTGAGTACACCTAGCCGTTTGAGAATACGAACGAGGTGCGCACCTCGAAAAAAGTGCGTTGACGGCGTAGGGCTAGGGAATGACGCGCGATCCACAAGCAGGACCTTGTGGCCCGCTTCACCAAGAAATGTAGCGAGAGCTGCACCCGCTACACGCGCACCGACAATCAGAACCTCGTACGTATCATCCATGGCGGGCTCCCTCCAAAGGGCGCTGAGACCTCGTGTGTGTAGAAACGCTGGTTCCACCGTCCTCTCATGCCTGGGGCGAGATGCTTTGTTTCGCGAACATCTAGAAAATAATGTAAAACTTGACGTAGCCGTACGTGCCAGTATCAATTGTGCAGTGCAGGTGATTCCTGTGCACTTCATCGTCAAACAGGGCCCACAGGCGAGCGGCGGCCTCGTCGGTTCCGCCCCCCACGATGAGGCATTCTTTGACAAAGGCGCGCTAACCCGTAATGGTTCCGCCTTGCAGCTGCCCAGAGTGCGGCCTGGTCGGTGTTTGACCGTTCAGCTGTCATGCTGTCTCTTGTGAATGCTCGAGTGACAAGATGCTCAAACGCGGAGTTCGGTGAATGCTGTAGTTCCCATTCAGTATACTTAAAGCGTCAAATAATTAACGTAGCGGCCAACATTCGCTCAGACGCTGAGCACTCCCTGGAATCGAAGAACAGAACCGAGTCATGCGCAATACGCCTGACTTTAAGTCGTTGTACATGCCGTTCGACGCCCTCTTGTTTTTTGGTGATCTTGGGGACGGCGATTTGGTCGGGTCCATTGAGCAGCGTCACACCCGGATGAACATGCGCCTCGACCGGGGCTGGAACGCGCTGATCCGGATTCACCGCTGGACTGGGCGAGAAGGAAAGACCTCCTTGAGCGAAGTCACGTGGGTGGCCCTGTCACCCGCCGTGATGGAACGCTGGATTGTGCGCTGAACGTACGCCAATCACCAGCGCCCTGACCACCCTGGCCATGCATCGCACGGGCGGCGGAGAAGTAAGCGCCATCTGACCAATTGATGAGCTGGTCATCACACTCGCGTACTGGTATACATGTTTTGAGGACGTCGTGCGTTTCCCATCCGTGTGATCTGGTCCTCCCGGGCCGAACAGGCCCCGGTAAAGCCGGGTGGCTCGCGCGAGACTCGTACTCATCGCGAGAATTCGCGCTTTGCGTCCTTTGCCGGACCGGACGTGAATGCGCCGCGTACTTTCATCGAGATCATCCCACTCCAGGGCGTCACTTATGCGTAAGCCTGCATGCGCCGTGAGAAACAGGAGGAACTTCGCGTGCACGTCCGCTTTCTCCAGCACGTCTGCGAGGTCGTCCTCACTGTACGGCGGCCGTTTGATGATGCCAGGAGTGCGGTCTTTGGGCACGCGGGCGTCACGAAACGGGTCAGCTTAGGTGGCGCCGGCCCAGCGTAAGGCGCGGTAAAGACAACTGGCGGCAGCCACTTTGAGTTGTACGCCCGCGGGTTTGCGTCCTCCGGCGAGCATGGCGTTGATGTACCCCTGACCGTCATGCCGGTTGGGCCGGAGGAGGTTAATGGCCTGATCCGTGGCATACTCGATGAACGGCCATCAGCGGCGGCCGCGTTATTCATACACATGCCGCCAGTGCACAGGTTGAAACCGAAACCCAAGAAGGGTCCTCACCGGCGGCTTAACACAACCTTTACATAAAACCTCTAAGGTTCTCCACGTGACTTCAACCGCCCCCAGTTCCTTGACCGAATCCACCGGCTCTGCAAAACATTCCGTCCGCAGTCACCTGCTGCTTCCCTTCGTCGCGTACTTCCTGATGCTGGCGTCCACCAGCTTCATCGCGGGCGGCATCGTGCACCTGGGACTGGGAGAGAACACCACCTTCTACATGGCCCTCGCCGCTGTGGGCGTGGTGTGCTTCACCGCCGGGAATTACCTTCAGGAGTACGTCATCCGCAAAAACGAGCGCGGGACCGCCCTGGGCAAGTTCCTGCTGGTGTCGTTCGTGCTGTCCGTGGGCATAGGCATGATGACCGGAGGCGTTCAGCATTTCCTGGATAACCCCCCATACTCCACCATTCTGATCCCTAGCGGCCTGCTGCTGGCTGTGACGGCGTTCGCGATGCGTGAAGGCCTCACGTTGGGGCGCAAAGTCACGCAACTGATTTCAGGGACGCTGGCTGTGGCGGCGCTGCTGTTTGGCGGCCTCAGCGCGCTGTCCACATCGGTGAGCGCGCCCGCTGCCCATGGCCATGGCGCAGCAGCCGAGGAAGTCACCCCCAACGTGTCCGCCGCACAGCATTCCGCGGTAGACGCTCCGGAGACCGCAGCCACCCCTGTGGAAGCCGAGGAGGCAGCGCACCCGGTGACTGACGCAGCAGACGGACATGAGTCTGAAGACAGCCACGCCGGCCACTGACGCCGGCATTCGTTGAATGCACGACGCGGGGAGTTGAGCCTCCCCTTTCTTGGACGGTCTAGCATTATATTTCGACCATACCTGGGTTTATTTAAGAATGTACGTTTAAGGAGCAAGGATGCATCCCCGCATTCCTCCCCTCCCATCTGTCCTGATGTTCGAACTGAGCACTTCCCCTCTGCTCACCCCACTCCCTCTCTCCCGGCTCAGTTCGTCTGCAACCCTGCTTCTTCGTTCTAGCTCCTGCGCTTAGGTCTGAAGCTCTTGTTGAGCAATCCGCGGCCTTCCTGCACCTGACAGCAAGGAATCCGCCCGGACCGCATGAGCAACTGCAGATGCTTCAGCGACCTCAATCAGCTCAAGCAACCGCTCACGCTGTGCGCCACCCGGTTCGCCTGCCAGTACTGCAAAAACACTTCCACCTGCTCAAGAAAACCATCAAATTCCGAGGACTTCACCAGGTACGAACTCGCGTGCAAGCTGTACGCCCGTATGATGTCACTTTTTGCATTGGAGGTGGTGAGCATCACCACCGGAATCTTCTGCAGGCGTGGGTCACGCTTAAGTTCCGCGAGCAGCTGGAACCCGTTCATTTCAGGCATGTTGACGTCGAGGAGAATCACGTTCGGCTGGAAGGTTTCGTTCTGAAGGAGCTCGAGGGCTTCAGCGCCACTGGCAGAGGTCGTGAGGGAGCATTCTGGGCACACCTGCTCGAAGGCTTCTTCAGCGAGCAGCCGCTCGGTGGGGCTGTCGCCGATCAGAAGGTAGTTGCAGGGGGCGGGCATAGAGGCTGTGCATACGCTGTGCTGAAGCTTCTAGAAACCCTCAAGCTCGACCGTTCCTGGGGACAGCACACCAGCCGGTTACGCACGAACGCGCACGTCTGACGAGGGGCAAGCCGCGCGAGTCACATGGGGCAGTGCTGCCGTGATGGAACGACGATGGAACGACTACTGTGACGGGATGTCACGTGGTGTGAGCCGTGCCCTTCGACTCCTGGTGTTGGGAATCAATCTTCTGGTGCTGGCCTGGATAACGTGGTCGGGAGAGCTGACGCCACAGCTCGCGCTTCCGTTCCTGCTGATCTTCCTGGGTATTGCACTCTGGAGGATCCCCAGCGCCGGGAAGGCGTTCGTTGAAGGTAGGAAAGATTCTCTACCGCGACGGGAGGACTGACGGCATCCTGCTGACCTCCTGGGAGAGCACCAGGCAGCACGGCGTGGAATCCAATGCATACCCTAGGTGCCCGCGGTTATCCGGCCGGTGGACCCGGTGACGCTGGAGCCTGATCAGTCGTGCTGAGGCGTATGCAGGAGCACTCACGGGCGCTCCTCAAGGGTCCTGTGATGGCGCATCAGCATGCAGGTGTGCAGCAAGCACAGGTGCCAGCGTGTGCTTCGGAAATTTCGCTGACGACTGAGTGATGTCAGCTGGGGTTTCGTAAGCTTTGGCCCACGTTTGACCCCTATGAAAGGGTGAATCACTTACCCAGCACGGGTTGCCAGTGCTTGAGCCCTCTCAACAAGCGACAGCACCCGCGAAAGAAACACTTCCGCCAGTTCGGACCGCGTGAGGGACAGGGAGGGGTCGTACACATGCTCGTGATGGGGCCAGAGCGGGATGAGGAAGAAGGTGCGATAGGAAGAGAGGAAGAGGGAGGAAGAAGGAAAGAGACGTAAGGGGAGGAGGGTAGGAGTGAAAATAGGTACATTCTGACATCAACAAGCCATGCTGCACGCACAGTTTTACAAGCAAGCATTGACACCTGCAGGGCATCTACAAAAAAAGGGGTCTCAGCCGAAAAAAGGTGATTTCTGGGACCCCACCAAAGCGGAACCCTGACGAAACGAGGATCTGGAATTCCTATGTTGCTCACGCGCTTTATCCGCCCGCTCCCAGCGTCTCGCTGAGCACCGCCACCAATTCATCCATGCCGCACCTGGTCTGCTCCTCCAGATGTTCGCCACACAGCGCCGCTTTTGTGATGCGTTCATTCTCAGCAAAGGCCACTTCCGCGGCCCTTTCCAGGGTCGTCTCGTCTGCCGGCAGGTTCAACCGGTCCAGTGCGGCACGCAGGTCTTCCTGCGTGATTTCGAAAGCGGCGCTCATCGTTCGCTTCTCGGACTGATAGGGGGGGTGCGTGTCATACCGCCACTCTGACATGAGGAGCGCGGCCGCGTCCTCCACCACTCCTTCACCACGAGAACGTCCCCTCCCCCGCCAGGCCTGCCGACCGATGAAGTCACGACTGTCAATGAGCGTTTGCATGTCGGGCTTCCCGGCTGCGCTGTGATCACGCCAGAGAGGTTCAAGATGATGCAGCCAGCCATAGATGTGTTGTGCCAGTAAGCGCGCGACGCGGAGACAGTGGGCCGGGTGCAGGCAGCCAATACCATCGTCAGTGTGCCGGTAGGGGGCTCGGATTACGTTGAGTCATGCATCGACAATGGGTTCTGCCATGTTTTACCCTTTTCGTGATTTGCAGCGGCGCACTCGCGCAGCAGGGGCCTGCGGCGACGTCCAGCCTGCTGGGTGTGCCTTTGGCTCCCGGGGCCATTCGTATCACTGATGCGGCAGCCACCCGTGAGTTTGCGGGCCCGCTGAGAAACGTGGCCAGTTCGCAGTCAGCAGCGTGCACCACCAGTGAGTTTCTGGTCTGGGAAGGTGACGTAGGAGATCAGGTTTCGGGGAGCCTGGCCACTCAGCTCACCGCGCGTCAACTGACACTCAAAGTGCTGGAAGCGACGGATACGGAAGACAGCGCGTCGCTGTCATTTGTGCTGACAGGGCGGGAAGGACGTCATGCGGGCGTGATGTACGCAGGCAGCAACAGCGTGGTGCTGGGCTGGTGCCGTCTGGCCGCGCGGCCAACTGCGAGTGTTCCTTCAGGGCTCAAACCTGCCCAGGCGCCCAAACCCGCAGCTCTGGCCACCGCTAAGACCAGTGCGCCGCCGGTGGGGGACTACAGCTGCCTGAATGCTGACTCTTTGGTGTACGCATTCAAGCTCTCAATCCTGCCGGGAATGAAGTATCGGTGCAAAGCGGTAAGGTCGGGGCGTTTGCCATGACACAGGAAGGGCGCGGCATCACTTGGGCGAGCGGGACACGTCCCGCGGACAGCCATCATTCGTGACTTCCATCGCGTCACCACCTGAACTGCACCCCGTGTGCATTGGGAGGGCCGGCGGTTTGCGGACGTGTGGGCGGCATTTTTGACGGAACTCGCACAGCCGGACGTCACGCACGTGATGGTCCGCGCCCACGACGGCTACCAGGCGTGCGTCCCTCTGGAAGAATTGATGCACACCGACGTGCTTCTGGCCGACCACATGAACGGCAAACCGCTAACGCCGGCTCATGGGGCGCCCCTGCGGCTGATCGCGCCGCAATTGTACGGGTACAAGAGCATCAAGCACCTGCGGCGCCTGGAGTTGCTGCCTGCGCCGGTAGCCAGTCCTGTGGGGCGGATCGTCTCTCACCCGCGCGGCCGGGTGAACCCGGAAGAACGCAGCGCGGTCGGCGCTTCCCACTTCTGGCGGTGGGTGTACCGCATGCAGGTCGGCGGGCATCTTCGTGGGGCCCGCGCGCTTTCGGAACAGAATCGCCGTATCGTCCGGCCCTGAGCACGGTGCAGGCCGGCCCAGCGACATCAAACTCATCAAGCTGGTGCCTCATGGCCGGAAGGCCCTGAGCCTCGCTCCATCTCCGAACGGAGACGGAAGGCGGTGAGGGGGCCTCGGGTGTCGGGACCGGTGCGAGCTTTGCTACCCGGATCAACCGCCCCATTCAGGAGGTTCTCCACGACAGGAAAATAGCAGCGCATTCTTGTGATCCCTGTTCCTGCGCGGCTGGTGTGTGCCGTGCCTGCATGGACCATTGCACCCGCGGCATCATGGCTGCCAACAACGCTCTTTCCCCCTGGCTCAGCACGTAGCCTTTTGCTTCCCCGATCTCGACGATGTCCGCCTCGCAGAGTTCCTGCAGGCGATGGTTGAGTATGGTGGGTGACATACGGAAGGTCAGTGGGAACGCTCCGTTATGTCCGCTGTCACTTGTCCGGGTTTACTGGCGGCGCGGTCATGATGGTAGTGGTCTCACCCGCCGGCCTTCGAGGCCGCCAGGACCACCCTCAGTCGTGTGAACCTCAGGTGCTGTCGACGCCTGAGGTGTCGCTGTGATACGCCTGTTCGTGTCGCAGCTCCCAGGCCATCAGATCCCGCCAGCGCCACGCGGCCCCGCCCGCAATGGCCAGTGTGATCAGGCCGCCCAGCGCGGTGGCGCGCACGACCCCCAGGTAGTGCGCCGCCACACCGCTCTCAAGCGCGCCGATCTCGTTACTCGTGCCGATAAACACGAGGCTGACCGAGCCGACACGGCCACGCATATGGTCCGGGGTGCGCGTGCGCACGATCGCGCGGCGTATCAGCATGTTCACACCGTCGAACACGCCACTGAAAGCCAGGGCTGTCCACGACAGCCAGAACGTTCGGGACACTCCGAACACCAACATAGCGAGTCCAAACCCCGCGATGCTCAGCACCAGCCACACACCCGTGCGGTGCAGCGGGGGCTTCCGGGTCATCCAGAGCATCACAAGTAGCGCGCCGACGGAGGGTGCGGCCATCAGCATGCCCAGACCACTTGGGCTGACCTTCAGGATATCTGAGGCGAATACGGGCAGCAGGGCAACCGCGCCGCCGAACAGCACGGCGAGGAGGTCCAGGGCCATGGAGCCGAACAGCACCGGGTCCTTCCGAACAAAGCGCAACCCCCCCTGGATGCTCTCGCGCATGCCCTCCTCACTGACCGTCATGACCGGTGGGATGCGCGGCATCCGCCGAAGCGCGAACCAGGACGTGGCATACAGCGTGGCCATCAGCATGTACGTGCCGCTCGCCTCGAAACGCGTCAGGAATAGCCCCGCCAGTACGGGGCCAAGAATCCCAGCCACCTGACCTACGCTGCCCAACCACGCGGACGCGTTCACGTACACTCTGGCCGGCACGATCCGGGTTTCGAACGCACTGGAAGCCGGATCCCCGAAGCCCCGCGCGAATCCCATCAGCACGACCAGAAGAAACAGGCCAGTCACACTGGTTGCCGGCCCGGCCAGAGAGAGGCCCGCGAATGCCAGACCGCTGAGAACCAGCAGTGCACGCGTCACAAGCAGTATGCGGCGGCGATCCAGGCGGTCAGCGTAATGCCCGCCCAGCAGCGCAAGACTCAGGGTCGGTAGGGCCGTTGCGACGCCAAGTAGGCCGAGGATCAGCGGGCTTTTGGTAAGGGCGTACACCTGGTACCCGATGACGACGGAAAACGCCGTGCCAGCAAACGACGCGCTGGCGGAGGATACAAGCAGACGCCGGAAGTCCGCGAAACGGAGCGCAGCGAAGGCATCTGGAGAGGCGGCAGGGGTCGTCATATGCTCGGAAACCGTGCCAGTGTAGCGGAACGGGGGCGGCACTCAGACGGGTGTCCCTTCATGCCCACACACCCACACGGTCGCATCCCTCCTCCGGCGAGCCACTTGACAAGGCGGCTGATCACACCCTCAGCCGTCACTGGAGACTGTGGGAGTGCCTTCCATGCTGGACCTGGGATGGCCCTTCTGGACTCACCTACACGTGTTTAAAGTGAACGCGCCACTCATCACCAGCCTGGAGGTGTTGGACATGCCAGAGCCAAAGCTGAATTTAAAATAATTCAGTGGGAGAATCGCACGGCAACAGGCAGTTTCGTCTTGCAGTTCACGCCTGTTCTCCGGCTGCTGAGTCACAGCGCATGCGCGATCCCAGGCGGGTTCCGAGTCCACCCGGAAAGTAGCCTGTTGTTCTGAGCCTCAGGCCGGCGTTGCTGTCAGGGTTATCGGTATCATTTACGGCCAGAGCGGGAATCCACACGGGCCTGTATCAATATTTCCTCCTGTAAGGACCAGAACGTGATGTTCCGCTGCGAGATGCTTATGTTCCGACGCAAGCGCCCATTCCCCCATCCGGGCTAGCGTCCCCAGGAACTGAAGTCCTGCCCGCGGCTCAGCGCTCCCGCATCACCGGCCAGTTTGAAATCAACCTCCACGCGGCCTTTCAGACCCGTCCATACGACGTGCAGCCTTCCATGCTCCCGGAAGACTGCCTGGCCTGAACCTTCACCCAGCGAGGCTCAACACATGTCCTGGAACTGCAGTGTCATGCGGTCGAAGCGCTCAAGGGGCTACTGGGGCTGTCAGCCACCCACCAGCAAAGGCATCGTTGGCGCCTGGCCGTCAGCAGCCGTGCCGCCCAAAACTGCTGGTCGGCAAAAGGTCCACCGGTTGTGTACCGCCCGCGATGAGCCTTTTCAGACCGCATCTCACGGGTTGGACAGTGCCGCGTTCCTATCGGAGATGGAGGACTTACCACTATATCTGCGACCGTCGGCGTTGTTTACAGGATCCACGCCGACCGGCACGGCCGACCTCGCCTCTCAGGATCGTGGTCTGCGTGCGCGGCTTGAACGCGGCCGGTGCGGCGTGAAGGCTGGCAGCGGAAAGGGCAGCATCGGCATGAGCGCTTCATAATGGCCACTGGAGCGCGCGGACGGAGCCTCACCCCCAGGTCCTGAGAGCTCTGCACAGCAAGCGAGGCGGGATGCGTTACTGGGACTTGCCGCCATGGCCTGCAACCGCTTCCAGATCCAGGCTTCGTACACTGCGTCGAAACACAACCGGTCTGGACGCTCCGCATAACAGGTTACGGCAAAATAACCAGCGCGTTTCTGCCGGGCAACCGCCGGCAACCCCTGGGGAGTGTGGCACACGAGGGCTGGCGCCTGACGGCCTGCAGGCACGTTGTGGGGCTGCAGCGTGAACTGACCTGGGATGGCAAGCTCAGGCGTGATGTGCAGCACCAGAGTGCTTCCTGGATGCCCCAGGGCCACGCCAATCACTTCACCGTACGCGGTCACGGCGAGGTACGCCGCGTGCGGGTAGGGATCGTCAGCTGATGTGGGGGACTTCAGAAGCATGAACTGAGGGAATTCTCTCCCGCTCCACCCCATCTTGACGGTAATCAACCTTCCCGAATAGAAAAGAGTCCAGGTACAACACCCGTACGTGTGCCAGCCACTGAATTGCCAGGCCTCCGGGGGTCACAGTAAGGCATGAAACAGCGCCTGTTCCTGTTCGTCGCAACTGGGCTGCTCTTCGCTTCCTGCGCCCCAGTAACCGTGCGAATTATCACGTGGGACCATGTGCCGTCAGAATACCTGTACGACCAGTCGCTTATGTTCCTGAACACCAGAGGATATACGCTGAAAACCGCAAACAAGACCCTGTCCCTCCTGGAGGCCGAGATCACGAATACGGCGGGGCAGGCCACTGATCAAGCCACCATCTGGATTCGGCCAGCCGGCTGGTCACCCCGCATCGATGCGACCTTCACCTCAGGGGCCATCAATGAGTACCGCGGGTATATGGCCCAAGCAGTTGCCAGGTACCGCCACCGGTAAACAATTGAGGCACCTCATAACCCGTCTGCCTCCGCCGCATCAAGGGTGGCGCTCATCCTGGTCTGGGGGTATACCCAGTCGGGCCGCACGGCAACGGCACCCCATAAGCTGCCATTCACTCGTATACGGGGATGTCCTGACGGTGCACCTTGGGTCATCTAGCGACAAAGGTTCTGGGGGTAACCTAGTTCTTTGTTCGCACGCCCGTATTTTTCTACGAGGTGGCCGTCCTGAATTTTCCTGCTGGTGCTGGGTCGCACGTCGGTGCGAGCCGCGTTCTCCCGGACGCTGAGGGTCCCCAGGTCCGACAGACCGACACTCTTCACGCTGCGCACGGCTTGGACCATGCCCTCCAGCTGTACACTGACGGCTTTCTCACTGTGCTTTATGGTCAGTTTGGCCTGGCAGGCAATCGTCTCGACCAGCTGCGTCGTGCAAATCTTCTCAGCAGCCGGTCTCGGGGCAGTCTTTCAAGGTTGTATTCGTCATACACGCAGTGTGAAGGCGGGCAGTGTGGTAAGCGAAGGAAAATTGCGTCTGCCACGGTGCGCTCTCTCCACACAACAGAAATGCGGCAAGTTGAGCAACGGGAGTGATGTAGGGTGTTTTACCGGGAAGTGAGTGTTATCTGCCCGCTATCAACCGCTGATCTGGTGACGTCATGTGCTATGGAAAGGAGTTTCCAATGCGTTTCTATCCCCGTTTCGTTTCCCTGTTGGGCCTGACACTCGTCCTTACAGCATGCACTCAACCTACAACCCCTCCCCCACTCACGGGAGCCCCGCCAGTCGACACGCCTGTGATTACCCTGCCTACCGGTCGCGTGCTGACGGTCGGAATTGGCAAAGCATATTCGACCGTCCGTGCGGCGGTTGCTGCTTCCCAGGACGGCGACACGATTCGTGTAGATCCAGGCACATACACCAATGACTTTTTTGAGATCAATACCCGAATTACTATCGAGAGCACCAGCGGTCTGGCACGGCTCGTCGCCACTGTAGCGCCGCCTAACGGCAAGGCGATTATCACTACAAACACGGATGTGACGTTGCGTGGTCTGGAACTTACTGGCGCAAAGGTTGCGGACCGGAACGGTGCTGGGGTGCGTTATCAGGGTGGTCACCTGGTAATAGAAGACAGCTACCTGCACGGCAACGAAAATGGTTTGTTGGCCGCCAGCGCTCCAGCTGGCAGCATCCGTATCACCCGCACCGAGTTCGCGCGCAATGGCCTCGGGAGCCCGGGCCAAACGCACAACCTGTACGTCAATGAGGTAGGTCAGGTGATCTTCGACCGCAGTTATTCGCACAGCGCTGTCGTGGGCCACGAATTCAAGAGCCGTGCGCGCACCACAATCATCACGAACAGTCGCCTGTTCGATCTTGATGAGACCGCAAGCTATAGCATTGACGTGCCGAACGGTGGACACCTTACTGTGACGGGCAACGTCATCGAGCAAGGTGCCAGAAGCCAGAACGCCTTTATCGTTTCCTACGGCACAGAAGGATTACTGCGCGACGGTCTGAATGTAACGATCTCGGACAACACGGTGATCAATCGCAGATCAAGTGGGCTGGGCATCCTGAATCCAGGTAAAGTACCGATGACGGTATCCAACAACACATTGTTCGGCATCTCGGTGCCTCAGTTCCTGAATGGCACGACCGGAACGGTCACAGGCAATATGACGACCACGAACCAGCCGACGCTCGATACCTCACATCCCTTTACCCGTTGATCTGTTTCGGGCTTTATCAGATGCCTTACTGAAGTACCCCGTTTCGGGCTGCATGAGGTTGTGGGCAAGTACAGCCAGGACGACACGGGGTGAGTGTCAGTTCATGTAGCGAACTTTCCAGAGCAGAAAATGCCCACAAATCGGCTTTTCTGATCTCTCAGGAGTTCTGTCTGGTCGTCAGGAGACAGAGCCCCTGACTCACCTCCAACACCAGGATTCTTTATAAAGATTTAACTTCACGTTGCTCTTCCTCCTGATCATATAGATCATCTAGATCAACTCCAAAAGATTTCAGGTGTTCGCACCGCTCATCGTCAATCCCATCTGGTGAAGAATAGATTGCACTGGCATAGTGCTTCATAACTACAAATTGTTTTATATCTGCTTGCGCCTTCTGTAATTCTTTGACATATCTGTAATCAGATCCAACAAGAAAGAATAATGCGAGAAAAAGGACACTACTTATCTGAGGAGATAGGGAGAAAATGCCTGTCATCCAGGCAATGTTAAGAATGATCAGCAGTGCAGCCACGACAAGCCGAATTCGTTGATTTCTTCGAGCCCGTACTTTACCTTCCTGAATCTTTTTGGGCATTTCATGCTTGATTTCCAGAGCCCACGAATGTAACAGCTGTTCTACCTCGTTCACTCCTCACCTCGCCCAGGACATAGCCAGGGCGAACAACGCCACGATTCCAGCCGCACATACCACGGTCAGCACCGCAAATGCCCGCTCCAGCCAATCCGTCTTCACCCAGGCAGCTTCTCATGCGCGCCGCCCTCCCGATGCCTCATTCCTTCGTATCGGCCCTGATTGTCCCTGCTGAACATCCAAACACAGATGTTGACCTATAAGGCTATTGCGTACTTCACAGATCTCATTGCAGGCCAGCTGACCCTCATTACTGATCTGAGCGTAAGTTCATGGCGTCCCTGGTGCTCTGGAGATCCCTGCAAAGGGTGGTTCTAGGCTGCCATCATTACGAATCAACGGACACATCGGTAGAGTACGTCTGAAGTGTCAGGCCAAGCGGCGGCCCGGCCGTCATATAACAGCGTCGTGAATGAGATGGTCTGCGGTCTCGACCAACGATTTGTCCTCAGTGGCCACCCGCCTGGACTTGACAAGCCCGGCGAAGGTGCGCCCTACCCAATCGGCAGGTGAACGTGCACGCCAGACAATCTGGCGTGTTTACGAGAATGCACTCCTGAAACAAACTACTCACTTATACCCGCGAAATCGGCGGTTCGCGTGTCGCGCGCCTGCCAATTCATTCCCCGCTGCCAGCCGAGCTACGCACCGGCATGATGTGCAGCAACGCAGAAGTTCCTTTGACACGGTCTTTATCGAGACACTCCGGCTTTACGTCAGCACCTGGCTGGAGCGTCAGGAGACGGGGGTCGAAACCCTGATCCCGGTGCACCTTGACGGCTTTATCCGAATACGCGCAATCGGCCCACGGTCGTAAGCCAGGCTGACCGCGTGCTGCGGCAGCTCCTGCAGCGCACCTGGAACTACTCGACGAGTATTGGGCGCGCTCACAGTTTCTCCACGGAATTAGCGTTCGGATCCTCCCGTTCGTATAGGTCCCGACCAGCTGTTCCACCTCGGCAACGCAGGATGCTCCAAAATCCTGCAGTGACTGCTCCACGCAAAACGCCTCCGGCCCGCCCAGCGGAAGCCGCACTTCCTGCAGGAGTGGTTGCCCATCCACGACAACCGGACCAGCTTGATTGCGCAGCTTAGGCAAGCCCGCCATCTCACCCGGCTCAGTGCCGCGCCGCACTCTCCCCCACCAGCAGGCTGCGGAGCTCGCGGTACGCCTTGTCCCCGGCCTTGCGGCCCTCCTCCACACCCAGTTCCGGCGTGCGGTAGGAATACCCCACCCACCCGTCCAGCCCCTGCTCTACGGCGCGGCGCACCTGCACCAGGTTCTCCTGGGCTGTATTGAGGTACAGCGCCGTGCCAGCCGCTACCTGACCACCAGCCTTGACCGATTTCGCAAAGCGGTTCCAGCTGTCAAAGTCGCGGGCCTGACCGGCGTGCGCTTCGCGCTTGTAATTCATCAGCACCACCAGGTCGACGTTTCCGTCAGCAAGCCATAACGGCCAGTCCTGAAGCACTTCGGCGTACGTGCGGGTGCTCGCAAAAGCTTCACGGGTCCTGGGTCCAGCGCCATAGGTAATGGCAGCCACGCTGATCACAGTTCCAGGGCGTGCGCTGCGCACGGCGCCGGAGACTTCCGAGACCAGCGCGTTCACCTGCTCGCGGCGCCAGGCTGTCCAGCGCGCGTCGCCCGG
This sequence comes from Deinococcus deserti VCD115, assembly GCF_000020685.1. Taxonomy (NCBI): domain Bacteria; kingdom Thermotogati; phylum Deinococcota; class Deinococci; order Deinococcales; family Deinococcaceae; genus Deinococcus; species Deinococcus deserti. The sequence goes on from NC_012527.1 coordinate 192,407, forward strand.
AGCAGGCGTCTCGGTTGTTTCGCTCTCAGCCTGGTACGCCGCCACGGCACCCGGGTTGTAGCCCCAGTCCTGCACTGTGCCCGACGGATCGGGGTAGCGCACGCGGTCGAGTTGCACACCATCGATGTTGTAGGCCGCTGCCACGCTTTGAATGGCATCGACCATATAGCGGCGTGCATCGGGATGACCGATGTCCAGCTGCTGGTCATTCCCTGCCCACATAGAGCCCCCGGAGTTGCGCATCAACCAGTCCTGCTCGTCGCCTTCCCCGTGGGCGTTGACCACGTGTTCAGGATTCGTCACCGGGTAGCGGACCGCGCGGTTGGACACCGCTGTGGGAATCACCCAGGCATGAACCTTGATGCCGTGGGCGTGGGCTTTGGTCAGCACATCGGCCAGCGGGTCAAATTCCGCGGGCACCGCCGGATCTTCGGTGCGGGGCAGCAGGCTTCCATTGCAGTAGCAGTCACCACGCTTGACCGCTTGAACGAACAGCGTGTTGATGTTCATGGCCCGCGCGTCTGCGATCAGACGATCGACTTCACCCGGAGTCTTGAAACCAGGTCCGAAGGCGTCAACCCAGAGGCCGCGCATCGCGGGCCCGGTTTGGAGTGGTCCAGGCGCCCGCCTGGACTCGGCCACCTGGTGCGTTGCTGCTGGCTTTTGCACAGACTTGATCACCGCGGGCTTGACGGGGGCGGGCTCCACCGCCTTACTGGCCACTGGAGCAGACACGGTCTCCACGGGACTGGTGATCATGGGTGCGGGCCTGGCTGGAGCGGGAGTGGGGGGCGCTGACTTGGTGGGCACAGACTTGGCAGGCGCAGACTTGCTCTGAACTGGCTGGGCGGAAGCGGCCTTTAAGGGAGACGGCTTGACCACGGTGGGTTCTGTCACGGCGGGCTTGGCCTGTGAGGCCTGAGTCACCGGTACCGCAGGCCTGCGCGCCTCGGCCGTCACCTGAGGAGTGGGTCGCATGGGCGTGGATGCTGCTGTGGCCGGCCTGACTTCTACAGGCGCTGGTTTAACAACCTGCGCTTCAGCCTTCACTTTCTCCTGAGTGCTCCGAACCACGTCCGCTGACGCGCTGGCGGCCTCAGGCGCCGCTGCGGCGCTGCTTTCCGGAGCTGGTGGCCTCTGGGGGCTGCCTGCGACACTCTGTGAACCCTCTGCGGTCGCCTTGCCCACAACCTTGCCTGGCGCGGGTTCCACGGCTGGATCGACGCCTGTCACCGTGTCCCCGGTGATCGCTTGAGAACCGGAGGTCTGCCGTTCAGCAGCGGTCGTGGAACGCGGGCAGGCGACCAGAGACAAAGTCAGCGTGATCGCAAGCAGGGCAAAAGAAGGGCGGCGCATATGCCCTCGCATCCTGGCACAGGCGGCGCCACCTGTGCCTGCCTCGACCTTATCGCCCCGTCATGGCGCCGGCGACCGGAGCAGCCTGCGCAGGAAATATCAACGTGCGGAACCTTCGCGCGTCAGACTCACCAGGTGCACCTTAGTCCTCTGGCCCCGCCAGCCGACGAACAGCAGGTATCCATCAACTTTTCGCCCGCTGAGCACATCAACCCTGGCTCCCTCTAGTAGCTACTGGACAACGTTCCAACAGCGCTATCCCCGCATCAACAGGTCTGTACCGGATCATTGCCGCGAAATATGCCCTTGCGATGTTCGGGGACGCCGCCATCGCTCAGTCTTACCCTCTACCGGAGAATTTCACTGAAATCAGGAAGAAAGAGCGCCCAGCGCATCAACTCCCCGGCGGCGGAATCACCATCAGTGATCTCCGGGGTCGAGCGTTGAAGAGTCCGATGACCGCGTCATCATCTGGGATAAGAGTGGAGACGCCGACAGAACCCGCACGGCACCAATGTGCGGAGCGATGACCTCCAAGGCGACATTGCACATAGCGCTGGTGGGCTCAGGCTTGGTGGAGGAATCGAAGCGGCCGGAACCGAAGACCTGGTGGTTGGGTTCCAGATCCTTGGTCACGCGCCTTGCATAACCCTGGCCATCGCCAGCACGGAGTATTCACCCCAGGACGAAGGCCAGTCAGAAGCGTCAATGACAGGATGACCGGCTGTACCTGACGATCTTCTTCATTCATGTTCGTTAAAGGGAGCTTCTTCCTGATAGACGCCTGCACCTGTCCTTAGACTGGCGCGGTGAAACCCGGACCCCTGCTGGCTGTCATCCTGAGTGCGCTGCTGAGCGCCTGCGCGCCAGGAGGAATCAACCAGCTGAAGTTTCAGCCAGCGCCGGAAGGAGCAAGAATTTCCGCCCCACGGCTCCTGATCGAGCAGCGCGTTCCTGCCACACAGCTGGTGAGTGTTCGAGACGCAGTAGACCGCGCACCGGTCGGCAGTCTCATCGTGGTGTGCAGCGAACGCTGGTCTGCAGCGCGTCCGTGGGGCATATGCACTCACGTGACGCGCAAACTCGGACCGGACGAATTCACGGATGCGCCTGGCATTTTCGTCGGCGGCCTGTTCGGCGGTGGGCCGCAGATCACCCCTGCCCGCACCTTGTTTCAGCGTGACGTGGTGATTGTGCTGGACGTGGGGGTGCGCAACCATCACCTCAATGTCCTGCGGGCTACGGCACGGAAGCTTGCCGGAACTCCATACCGCGTGGCTGGGCTGTTGGACAGAGATGGCGGACTGGACTGTTCGACCTACCAGAATGAACTGCAGCGGGCGATGGGGTTGGCGGATGCGGTGCCGTTCAACGGTTTGTGGAACCTGTATCTCCCACAGGACGCACTGACGGCCCCAGGGGCCCAGGTCCTGTGGGTAGGCGTGCGAACTCTTCCATCCAAGCCCTGAGGGCACCAGGCCAAGATGCTGGGAACCGTTTATCGCGGTCGACTGCCGACCGGGCGAGCAGCGCCGTCTGGTCAAAAGCGTGAGCACGCAGGAGATACAGGGCGGGGGCAGAACGCCAAATGGAACATGGTTGAACAAGTCCATTTGTTGGACCTGCATGCGTCCCTCTACAGCACATACTGCGTTCCTTCTTATTCGCCGGGCACCCGATCCTCCTGCGAGGATTTCAGAAACGGCTCCTGGCTGCCAGAGGCTGCACGTGCCCCGCGCATGACCTCACGGAAGAACCCAGCAATTTCTTCATCGGTGAAGTCCTCTGCGGCGTCACCCACCTGGATCTCGATCATGCTGATGCCGGGAACTTCTGTGAAGCGGACTTCGCTGAACAGCCAGACGCTTTGTTCTCTGGCCAGATCGTCCGCCGCCTGCCTCAGACGGTCGGGATCACCCTCGAGAAGAACCTGGAACCCGCTTGTATGAGGCACGCCCGGCCGGATTCGCACGCCGTCCACTCCGGCCAGCTGGGCGGCCAGCGCCTGCGCCCGCGACACGTATGACGTCATGCGCGGCAGGTGACGGTCGAGCCCATCAAGGGCGGAGACCACCAGAGGAAACGAACGGTACATCAGGCTGCCGTGCCGCGCCAGCCAGGGGCGCACCTCGTCAATGAAGTCTTCCTGCCCGGCAAGAACGCAGCCGCCCAGACCGCCCACATCCTTGTACAGCGACACGTATACCGAGTCCGCAAGAGCCGCGATATCTGAGTAGGTGCGCCCGTAACTGGGGGCGCTGCTCCACAGGCGTGCGCCGTCGAGATGCAGCGGCACGCCGCGCTCGGCTGCCCAGGCGTGGAGGTCAACGAGCGCGGTCCATTCCGGCAGTTGGAACGCGGCGCGGCGAAGGGGCAGTTCAATGACCAATGCGCCGAGGCGCTCACGCACAGGTGCCAGGTCGGCACAGGTAAACGGCACGGTCATGGTCCCCACGCGCACGGGCGTCAGGTGATGCAGGCGTTCGACCGCGCCGTCCTCATCGAGTTCGATATGGCTCAGAGGATGGAGGGCCACAGTCCGCGCCGCGCGCCGGTCAGTATGAACACGCAGGGCGGCCATCTGCGCGACGGTCCCTTTCGGTACAAATACGGCAGCAGGCTTCCCGAGCAGTGCGGCGACCCGCCCTTCGAGCAACTGCACGGCCTCACCCTGTCCGTACTGATCGATGTTCATTGCCGCATACGGGGAGGCGGCGAGGCGTTGGAACCACGCGCGAGGATCCAGTGGCCGGTGAAGGCTGAGAACACGGGTACAGGCAGCGCGCAGCTCAGCGTTCACGGCGGGCGAGGCAGGCATAAGGCATTCTTTCATGATGCTCTGAGGCGCACCAAAGGCTCGCCGCCCTACAGAGGCTCTGAGGAGGCTTCGTCAGCGGTCTCCGCCATCCCCATCAACGTTGGTCCCAGCACACCCGGCCAGTTAAGGCACGAGACCTGTAGGCACCAGCGTGTAAAACGTCATGCACTTCTGAGATGAGGCGCAGCAATCCATCTTCCGGCCACGCTCGCAACATCGTGCGTCTGCCTCTGCGCCGGCTGACCGAAGAACCGTGTGGCTCTGAAACGGCGGCACCAGCGGCGTTAGCCCCAACAGCAGTATGGAACTGAACGCCCCTCTGATGGCCTCTTCTCCTGACGCGCCTGTACGCTGCACCGTGGGACTCACCGGGGACACCGCCGGACTGTGGAGACTGAGGGAATCAGAACGCGGGCCGGTCAGGAGCGAGTTGCCGGCTGGCCTGCTGCAGAATCTGCCAGGCGACACTGCTGGGCGACAGCCCCCCCGGGTGCATGACGTAGGGCACTCCCCTCTCACGCGCCACGTCTCTCAAAGTATTGTGGGCATGCGCCATCCAGCGGATGGCCAGGACCACCAGGGCCGTTCCGGGCCTGATATGTGACTGGGCGTGGGTCCCGTGGGCATACTGGTCGCTGCCGATCCAGTCAAGGTCCTCCAGCGCCAGTGCCTCGACCAGGGCAGCGTGGTGATGCGGACTGGGAACACCGCCGAGCAGCACCATACGGCGGCCGCGCAGCAGATCACGTGCCGCCTGGATATGCGGCAGGGCTGCAGGCAGGGGCTGGACTGCGGCGGGCTCCGGAGCCGCCGGAGTCGAAGTCCGCACAGGCTCCAGGGCCTCCACGACTGATTCAGGCAGTCCGTCTGACGGCTTAAGAAGCGTCTGTAGGGCACCGTGCGTCTCCAGGATCAGGGCTGTGCGCTCACGGTCAGCCGCCTCAAGTTCGTGGTGGGTGAGGGGCGTTGCCCTCAGCGGCCCGAAGGTCGCAAACCAGGTTTCGAGAAAGGTCTGGTCCGGCAGACGCAGACCTCGCCTGCGAACGGTGGCCAGCAGGTGCCCCGCGGCCAGGGTGACACTCCGCCGGATGCGGGGCGCCCAGGCAGGCCAGTCAGGGCTGCGCTGCAGCGCGGTCAGGAACAGGCTGTCTTCAAGGGCCGCCAGGAGCTCACGCAGCACCGGGGCGTCCGCATCCCCCGGCTGGGTGCGCTGCCAGGCCCACAACGGGTCGAGACCCGAGACCTGCGCGGCGAGCTGCACCATGACCGGCAGGTTCATGCCGGGCGCACGGTACGTGCTGGTCAGGCCCTGGAGGCCCAGCAGCAGCAGCCTGACCTTAAGCGCCTCGTCCTGGTCTGGCGTCATGCCCGCCTGCAACTCCTGCTCCAGCTGGTTGAGAGCCTCCCAGAGCCGGGCCTGCTGACCCTGCTCTGCCGCGGTGGCCGTGCGGTGGCGCTCGTAGCGCAGCGCGCGCAGGAGCCGCTGAGCGGTACGGTCATGAGTGTGCGGCTCAGCGGCCGAGCGCTTGTGGCGCCGGGTCATGGACAGGTCCGGGTGACCCAGTTCCGCCGCCAGACCGTCGTGGACCGTCATGAGTTGATCCAGCGCAGGGAATGCATTCCGCTCACGCCGGGCCAGACGCTGCAGGTCGTAAAGCAGCACGCTGGTCTGGTCCAGCACCTGCACCAGCGGGAGATTCTCGGCCCGGTCGCGCCCATTGATGTGAAGCAGTAGGAGCGCCGCATGCCGCTCGGCCGGATGGGGACTGCGGGCGATAGCCTTCAGTTCCTGGTCCCAGCCAAACCGGGTCGGATCCATGGTCGGGCGCGGCGTCAGCTCGGCCCGGCTGGGTGCCCAGGGGTTTTTAGGAAGCCCAGGCGCACGGTACCCGGCCCAGGTCAGGCGGAGCAGTGCAGTTTCCCCAACGTCCTGATCGTGGGCGTCCAGAACCACCCGGGTGGCCTGATTGAACTCAACCTCAAGCAGCGGCACTGGGGTCATCTCCCTCAGCACAGACGCTGCATTGATGGCTGGAAGCCTGGCCATCATGAAGTTGCCTAACACATGTCGCTGAGCCAGAGTCACGGTCAGGTCGTTGACCATTTCGAGCCGCTCTGCCGTCGGATCGGCTGCGTAGCCGCGAAGGGCAACAGCCAGGGTCTGGCCCAGCTGTACGCCTCCGATCAGTTCGCCTTGCTGCTGTGGCGACAGGGCCTCGTCATGCTCCGCCTGGTGCATCACCTCGCTCAGTACCTCGTCCATGGTGCGCAGCACGACCTCCAGGACGTCAGGATGGGCCGTGATTCCACCCGGTGGGTCGATGTAAGCTGCCTGCATCTCCCGAACAGCAAACGACGTCGTCGCAGGTTCAAGGGAGTGTCCGGCAGGTGTCCGGAGGCGGGCCATGCCTCCAGTGTGGCTCAACGCGGCATCCGGGCAAAGGCCCCGCCAATTCCCCCATCAGTCACCTGGGATCAAGAGTGCGGTGTGGCAACGTCCTCACCGGTCACGCTCTCAGCAGGAACTGCATGTACACCTCGTCACCCAGGACAGCCCTGGCTCTCCCCTTCCCCGATCCACAACGCGCCATAATCGTCCTGACCTCGCTGCGCGACACCGCGGTCGGGGGCAATACGGCATAGTGTGCGGGGTGCGATTCCAAAATAAAAGGAACACAAGATGACCAGTCCTGTTCGAGTCGGTGTGATTGGCCTCGGCGCCATTGGCCAGAGCCTGCTGAAAGCCTTTACAGCTGAGCCTGACGTACAAGTGACGGCCGTGTGCGATGTGAATGCTTCGCTCGCTGAATCGACAGCCCGCCCGCTGGCAGCGTCTGCCTGGACCGATCACCGCCGTATGCTTGACGCGGCCGGACTCGATCTCGTGTATGTCGCCGTACCACCGCGGCACCACCACGCCATTGCCCTGGATGTTATCGCGACAGGCCGGCACATTCTGTGCGAGAAACCGCTGGCACTCACGCTCAGCGAAGCCCAGGACATAGAGCGTGCAGCGCAGGCGGCGGGCGTTGTTCACGCGTTGAATCTGCCCCTGCACGCTGACCCTGGAATCGAGACGTTTCGCCATCTGGTTGAGGACGGCAGCCTCGGTATTATGCGCCGCGCAGAGTTGACGCTGGTTTTTCCGCAGTGGCCACGAGCATGGCAGCACAATCCCTGGATTGGCGGACGGGAACAGGGCGGACCGATCCGCGAGGTCGGCCCACACCTGCTGCACGTCATCCTGACCACTCTTGGACCGGTGAAACGGGTGTGGGCCCACGCCGAGTATCCGGCGGACGATCCTCTTGCCTGTGAAACTGCCGCGCTCGGCACGCTTGAGCTGGCAAATGGGACCCTGGTGGTCGTCTCGTGCCTGACCAACGTGCCGCGCCCCGAACAGGTCAGTCTCACGGTGTACGGTTCAGGCGGCACCGCGGGCTTGGTCAACTGGGCGGTGCCCGTGGCTGCGCTGGGTCAGGCTTCCCTCGATACGGTGCCGGTAGAGGGTGTGCGGGTTCCCGCAGGAACACGGCTGGTACGGGCGCTGGTGAGTCGTGTGCGCGGCGCACCAGGCGACCTGGTCGACTTCACCATGGGGGTCCGCATTCAGGCCGTCCTGGAGAGCTGGGAACGCTCGTCGGCTCTGGGGACGTGGGTCGACGTCGCGCAGGCTTGAGCGCGGCGCGCAGAAATCAGGCCAGAATCTGAGTGTGATCTGGGTCCTCAGCGAACCATGTCGCTGATCACATACACCGTGCCTCCATCGTCTGCGCCCTGAAACACCATCGTGCACCAAAAACTCCGCTGTAACCTGATACCAGACGAGGTTCGGGACGCCACAGAACCTCGCATGAAGTACACCCCACCATCAACGTTGTATACCGGCTGACTCAGCTGGGAGAACGTTGGCTTGCCTGGAATGTTCAGAACAGAACGCGTGTGATTCACGCACAGGTCCGTCAGGAGTTTGTTCCCAGGTGGTTGGGTCACTTTCTTCGCGCGAACGTGAGGGTACGCCTCGATCACATCAAAGTAGTTGAACGCCTGAGCAAACGTCCGGTCGTTCTCCCGCTTGACCTCCGCTGCAACAACCGTAGCCGGTTTCAGCGTAAAAGTTGCGGCCTGAGCCAAAGCCATGCCCGCCGTCAAGGCTGCCAGCAGCACCACTTTTTCCATATCTCATACCTTACCTCCATCTCTTCTGCCTGCTCTTAGCTCCCTTCTCACGTGCTACCTCGCTGTCTTCACGTCAGGAAAGCGCGTCGTAGTGGTGTGCATTGATCAGTAAGTTCGCAGGTGTGAAAGCTGACCATGTCCAGAGCTCAGGTTCAAGCTGCAGGCCACCAATATCCTCATCCCGCACCGCTTTGTGGCTGTGGTAGAGCAACACCCGGATGACAGTGCAGCAGGACCACCATCACCTCACCCTCGACAACCCATAGGGTGAGCAGCCCCATGCGCGAGACGTCGCCAATACTGCTGGCGCACGTCACGATATTCTTGCCGGTGTTCCGCATGCCGGCGAATTCCGCACTCAGCCCATCTACTGGACTCTGCGGCAGGCCATACAAGCAAGAGGACAGACGCTACCCGGGCATGATTTAACTGAGCATCCTTCCGAATCACACCAGCAGAGTTAACCGCCTGCTCAGCTCTGCCTCTTGCTCCCATCAATGACTGAACCCTGTCCGCACACACAATTGTGCACGCGCGGCCGAGGTTTGGGTACGCGCCTGCCTGCTCACCTGCTGTCCGGACTGGCAACTGCGTATACCAGACATGGCGAGCTGCTGGTGGTAGTTGCGATCATTGGCGTGCTTGCGAGTGTGCTGATTCCCTCGTACAACGGTGCGCAGAAGCGGTCGCGGGACACGGCGACTTGCAGTGCGGCAGGTCGATCATCGTGGCGCAGACGGAGAGCGGCGAGCGGACGGGAGCGTACTACACCGGGTCTCCGGCCGGCATGAATGTGGACGTGGAGGAAGTGGGCCAGGGCGTGGGCGTGCAGAGTTATGTCGCGGGGTTCGTGCCGGGACCGTCGACGACCCGGAATCAGACGGTAGATGGGACGAACGGGTAGTACACCTTCTGGGTGTGGCATCCCCGGGGGCAGTCTTCGTTTTACACGAGTACGGGGGACGGCTGGTGACTTCGGCCGTACAGTAGGTGGTGAGCGGCATGTACTTGCAGACCTTGAAGGCGGAGGCTGCCGCGGGAGCGGGGTACCAGTGGCATAAGAATCCCGCCCTGGTGTGGATCTACGAACTGATCACCGGGAAGAAAGTGACGGTCGTAGAAGAGCTGCAGTGCTGCGATTTGGCTTGATTTCCACGTGCTGGAACGAGTCACTTCAAGGTGCCTAAGCGGCGTGCTTACGCTCGGGACATTCACCCGAGCGCCATACAGCGGATCACTTCGGTCTAGGGTGTGCCGAATGATGCGCCTGAGGGTGCAGGCCACTGCAGGACGGAACGCAGACTGCGGCCGAGAATCCAGCCCTTCTCCTCATCCGAAAGCTCCGGAGTATCGCGAATGTAATACAGCGATTCTGCCCAGGAATGATGATCCTTGCTCTGGGTATGGTCACTGCCCCACATGACGCGCTGAGGACCGAACGCTGCCACGACACGAAGAAGCATAGCCAACACATCCGCGTAGGGGTAGTCGCCGGCTGAAAGACGCGGCGCATGACTCCATTTAAGGGCAACATTGGGGAACTGGGCGAGCGCGAGGACGTCATCGAAACCCGATACCCGGTCATCATGCAGGCGCCCTGGAGCGAGCGTCACGCCGCAGTGATCGACAATCACCGGCACATCAGGGAAAGCATGCAGGTAACGGTGGAGTAGCCGGGTGCGGCCAGGCAGCAGCACGAACACTGGAACTCCATGCCGCTGCGCAGCTGCAAAAATTGGTTCGTCAGCACCTTCGGCAAATTGATGGAAACCCTCGGGTGTCCACGGTACGATCCTCAAGGCTTTGCGCTGCGGCATGGTCCTGATGGTGGCGATAAGAGCGTCGAGTTCAGGATCGTGGCGATCGAAACGTACCAGGTATGCGAAACGCTCGGGGTACCGGAGTGCTGCTTCCTCGGCAAGAGGAAACACCTGACGGAACGCGCCCCCAGGAAGTTCGTACCCTGGCAGGATGCGATTTTGAGAATCGAATGACCAGTATTCGTCGTAGAGCAGCGCATTGACGCCAGCCGCATCCATGGCTGCCATCCCCGATTCCAGGGACCCCAGGAGATTGAAATGCACCTGCGCGTCGACGATGTCCATACCTGGAGGTCAGTGTAGGTGGTAGCCCGGCTTAAAGTCCCTGACCACCACGCCTGTACCGCCAGCAACTCCTGCCTCACCTGCACACCCACCGGCCCCAGCATGCCCTGCAAATGACGAGTTGCCGGACCATCACCCGTTCAAGGCCACCGTGGTGGCGAACCGCATAGAACACCCGGCGGCTCCGAGTAAAGCGCCCTGACCTTCAGTCCTTCACTTGCGCAACGCGGCACGCCGCTCGCTGCTTAAACCTGAGCTGCAACTCCTCCCTTGTCGCTTATGCCAGCGCCTGAAAGTGAATGCGGCCCGACTCAATGTTCTCCACCGTCACCAGTGGCCCGTCCTCCGAGGGCGCTGGAACCAGGCGGTAGAGGGCCGCGTTCTGGCACAGCGTGTTCCGAAAGACCGCACGCCAGGAATTATTAAACGACCCCCCTACAGTGAGGACAAACTCGCGGACGTCCTAGAAAAAGCAGATGTACTCGCGAAATTCCTGCTCTTCCTCACCGCTCATGCGGGCTTGCGCATTCGTGAAGCCCTCGCGCTGGAGTGGGACGACCTGGATGAAACCGCCAAGAGGATTCACGTGCGCTCCGGGAAAGGCCGCAAAGCCCGCATCGTAGCCATGAGCACGAGTCTGGCGCGGGCGACGCGGCATTACCGCGGTCTCTTCGGCCCTGGAGGCCCGGACCATCCGGATGGAAAACGTACGACGTCCTCAACACATGTCTTCCGGTACGCCAGCGTGATGACGGCCAGGAATCACATCGAGAAAGCCTTCAAGGTCGCGGGCGTAAAGTTCAGGGGGTTTCACCCAGGACGAAAATACGCCGGCACCCGCCTCCTACAGCAGGTCAAGGATTTCGGTCGGGTGGCTGCCCACCTCGGGCACCAATCGGTGGACACCACCCGTAAAGTGTACGCTCAACTGGCCGCCGATGACCTCAAAGATGACCTGGCAGGCTGGTGAGCATCTTCCCTGATCTTCGACGGCCGCCAATAAAGCAGTGAACAGAGCAGCCATTGAGGTGAATGCGTATGCCAACCCTCCATCTTATTGTTGGTCTCCCGTGTGCGGGCAAAACCACCTACTCAAAACAACTTGAACGTGATCAACCCGCGTTGCGGCTCACGCTGGACGACTGGCACATCCGGCTGTTCGGCCATGACTTCACGCTGGATTTCGTGCACCCGGAGCACGATGCGCGGCATCAGGTGATCGAAAAAATGATGTGGGATGTGGCGGCTCGAGCGTTGCAGCTCGGCAATGATGTCATCCTCGACTTTGGTTTCTGGGCAAAAAGCGAACGTGACGACTACCGGACGCGAGCTGCAGCCCTCGGCGCGGACAGCGTCGTGCATTACCTGCATGCGCCAGAAGCTGTGCTGCTGTCGAGGCTTGCGGACAGAAACGCACGGCAGCCACAAGGAACCTTCCAGATACCACCACAAAACTGCTGGAGTGGGTGCACGTGTTCCAAGCTCCGACGGAAGACGAATCCACGCACATCACTTCTTCTCAACTTCGCTGAAATGCTGACCTGCCGGCGTATGCTGAACTTCCACCGTGCGCCCCCCGCCAGCCCCAGTTCTCAACGCCTTCGGCCTTCAGGACTCATGCCCACGCCTGCTCGCTGGTGGACGGGGGACCACCTGGCATGCCGGGAACTGCATCCTCAAGCCGGTTGACCTCACCGAAGGCGAACTGTGCTGGCAGGCCGCAACACTCGCCGCACTCGCGCCTGCACGCTTGCGCCTCTGTACACCTCACCTCAGTCGGCACGGAACGTACCTCATTGAAGGATGGGCAGCCTGGACGTTCCTCCCCGGCTGCCACGAGCCGGGCCGGTGGGACGACATACTTCAGGTAGCCCGCGAACTTCACGACGCGCTGGCACCCTTGCCCCTTCCTGAATTTCTGGGTGCCCGCCGTGATGCGTGGGCACACGCTGACCGCGTGGCGTGGGGGGAGCAGTCCATTGAGGCTTACCTGAGCATTCCAGTGGTCCGGACGCTGGCCGCGCTCCGGCGTCCGGTTGTGGCTCCCGCCCAGCTGATTCACGGCGACCTGACGGGCAACGTGCTGTTCCTGGACGGGAACACTCCGGCTGTGATCGACTTGTCACTGTACTGGCGTCCGGTCGCGTACGCCGCGGGCATCGTGGTGGCTGACGCGCTGGTGTGGGAAGGGGCAGACGAACGCCTGCTGACCACGGCGGACGAGTGGCCTGACTTCGCGCAGTGCTTTGTGCGGGCGCTGTTGTTCCGGATTGTTACAGACACCCTGCGGAACCACGGCACCGTCAACGCCCAGCCGTACGAGAGAGCAGTGGAACTGGCCTGCGGGTTGGTAGCCCGTTGACGTCAGGTCACACCGTGCGAAGCGAACAGCCAGACCAGGACTGTTCGGGTCGTCCCACGCGTACCCCCCGCAGGTCTATACCCTCCTGGGTCAGAAGCCCCGGGGTCCTTCGACAGCGAGGAGTTCACTTGCTGACCGCGCCCTCAGTATGGCGTCCTGGTCGGCGCTCCCTACACTGCGGCTGAGTCACTCACCTTGAGGGTCACCCCAGGCAGCGTCGCCGCGAAGTCCACTCCAAACGCCAACGACGGCGTGAGCACCCCGGTGGGAACACCGCCCGCCAGCATCCGCCGAACCGCAGCCAGCGCGGCGACCACCGTGAACGCGTACGGCTCCGGGCCCACCAGCCTGGCGTGGACAGTCCGCCCCTGCGCGTCCGTCCCTTCTCCCCACACCACACAGCGCCCCTCCCGCATCAGCGTCTCGCTGGGACCGGTCGCCCGCCCTGCCACCCGTTTCAGGGCGTTCTGCACAGTGGGCAACCGCAGCAGAGGCAGGAACACGTTCACCGCGCGGAACAGAGGCACGCGGGTTTTTGGCACCGCCAGGTACGTCTCCACGGTGGGAATGCCAGTGGAGTAGTAGGCGGTTGCCACGTCCCCCCAAGGAAAACTCACGCCGCTGAACTCCCGGCCTTCGTGCGACACCGTCCACAGGCGGACCCCCAGCGGTTCCTCCACCAGCAGGCCTCCCTGACGGCTACGACTCCCCATCGCCAGCAATTCCACAGAGGTCTTCGCGGTGCCGGGACTAACCTCCGTCAAGCTGATCGCCAGACGCAGGCGCCTGGCAGTGGGGAGATGCTGCGCGATCACGGCTGCCACACCGTCCGTTGGCACGACATCGAACCCCACCCCAGAAACCCCAGTCAGCTCCGCCTCGCGCAGTTCATCCCAGCGTGCATGCAACGCCTCGAACACCGGGATCTCGCCAGTGATGTCCAGGTAATGCGTGCCCGCGGCGAGGCAGGCGTTCAGCATGGGGGCGTGCGTCGCCGAGAACGGCCCGGCGCAGTGCAGCAGCACGTGAATGTCGCGCAGGTGCGCGGCGGCCTGTCCCGAGGAGGTCAGGTCAAAGACACGGTACTCCAGGCGCAACTCCTGTGCTAAAGCCTCCAGGGCGTCCCGCGAACGCCCTCCAAGAATTGGCCGCAAGCCCTGACGCACCGCCTGGGCGGCGATGCGGCGACCGGTAAAGCCGGTCGCCCCGTAAATCATCCAGGATTCAACCATGGATGGAGCATAAGCGGCGGACAACGCCTTCCGCCTGAGGGTTCAGGACAAGGAGTCCTTCTAGGGTCTGTGCGGCTGAAATTCGAACCGGCAACCGTAGTTGAATTGAAATGCGCACTCTCACCTGTCACGACCATCAGGAAGCGGCACAGGCGCGGCGAGACATCCTGTTGCTCTATGTTGCCTGGGCTATGGAAGCCTAGTACTGACATCATCTTTAGCCCCTTTATTCACAGCGAGGAGCGAATCTTCACAGGACAAAACAATATTGAGAATCCGAAAGTGAAGGGGTGAACCTCCGCACTGCCAGCTGTTGACGCGCTGGTCACAGCCTGAAGGTCGCTCGCCCTCAACGTAAAACGCCACGCCCACATGATGTCTCCGCCTCTGGCCCTGGATCTGGAAGCGCTCGGCGGCACCATCCTCCTGGCCCTTCACGCCGCTGAGGAACATCCCAAACGGAGAGTGCATGCCAGGGATGAAATGGTTGAGGCCTTCCAGGCGTTCCTGCTGCCTGAAGGCCGTGTTCGGCTGTTGCTGGGCGATGACCTGTGGGAGCAGCTGGTGAGTGTCCTGGTCGGCGCCATTCTCACTTTGCAAGCCGGCACGCGCCGGGAGGCGGTGATTGCTGTCTGTCGGCTGCTCCGGAGCACTCTGTCTGAGTCGGGCGGGCGGGCGGTGGTGGACCCGTCCACGCTCCTGGCTGGGAGGAGCCACGCCCATATCGCTCCTGACGCCGGACTGGACACCCGACAGTCCAGAGTTCCAGCGGGTCATGGCGCTGGCCCAGGCCGATGCGGGGTTTGCTGCCACCTGATCAGCCCCGTGAAATGGGTCCGCATATGGCTCGCCACCCAGGCCGTTCCCCCTCCCAAGCTCCAGGGCGCTCAGACGTTGACGACGATCTTGCCGATCTGTTCGTTCGATTCCAGGTAACGGTGCGCCTCCTGGATGTCGTCCAGCTTGAAGACCTTGGACACGACCGGCTTCAGCTGGCCCAAGCGCAAGCCCTCGCTGATGAAGTCCTTGGCGCGCTGCAGGAAAACGTCGTCGGAGATGATCTCGGTGTACAGATAGCCCTTCAGCGTTAGCGATTTGCCGGGCACTGTGAACAGCGGGAGCGGACTATTGTGAGCGTCATGCTGACTGCCTTTGCCGTGCTGCTGGTTATGGCGGCCCTGCTGGCCTTTCTCAACGAGCGGTACCTGCGCTTTCCCACCACGGTCGGCGTCACCCTGGCCGGTGCGCTGGCCAGCATCCTGCTGTTCGCCGGTGCCCTCGGCCTGGATGCCCGCCAGTTACTCCGGCAACGCGCCAGCATCCTGACCCACGCGGTGATCAGCATCCTCCTCAGCCCAGTGCTGATCGGCCTTGCGGCCTAAGCCGTGTTTGACCTGGTGGGCCTGAACGTGCCCTTCCTCTGGGCCCTGTTGTTCGGCGCCCTGATTAGTCCCACCGACCCCGTCGCCGTGCTGGACCTGCTCAAACGTGCCCGGGTGCCCGCCAAAATCGAAACCCTGATAGCTGGGGAGAGCCTTTTCAATGACGGCGTGGTGATCTTCCTGGTGATCGCGGGCATTGCAGGCATCGGCGGACACGGGCAGGCCGATGTCACCGCCGCCGGCGTCCTGAGTCTGTTCGCGCAGGAAGCCCTGGTCAAAGAAGGTACGTAAGCCCGAGTACTGCACTGAGAGTGCCCTACTCATATGAGCAGGGCACTCTCAGTGTGAACAGCAAAAATGATTTAGAGAGTCCAGTAGTCTGCTGCACCGTGGAGGCTTTGGGCTGGCGGATACAGGCCTGAAATACATATATTTGGCAGGCTCGCGAAGCTAGGCTTCATCGGTACCAGACCTCCTTTAATACCCGCATGACGTTACCTCCAACGGCCTTAGCAATGTCATCGTCGCTGTACCCGTGAGTCACCAGCCAGCGCACAATATTCGGAAACGCCTCTGCGGGATTTTCCAGCCCGTCCACAAACGGCACTTTTTCATACTCCAAGTGACCACGCGAAGCACCAATGGACAAGGCATCACTCAGGGCCGTATGCAGGCCAACATGGTCTCCAAACAGGACGTCTGGCCCGAAGGCCACATGATCAATGCCGACCAGGTTCACGCAGTACTCGAAGTGCTCCATGAATGACTCAATGCTGTGGCGCGGATTCCGCACTGAGATGGTTGTGTGAGGAGCCGCCTCAATCCCGATCACGCCTCCCTTCTCGGCGCACGCACGGATCACGTCGTCAGGTTTCAGGCGGTTGGAATTCCACAGCTGCCGGGCACCGGCGTGAGTAATAAAGACAGGCTTGTCACTCACCTCAATGGTGTCCAACGAGGTCTGGTCGCCGGAGTGGCTGACATCGATCGCCATGCCCAAGCGGTTCATTCTCCTCACAGCCTGACGGCCGAAGGTGGTGAGGCCACCATCACGCGGTTCCTTAAGACCGCCACCAAGCTGGTTGCCCTCGCTGTAAGCGATGCCCAGGCAGCGCACACCCAGGCCATACAGGATGTCGATGCGGTCAAGTTCATTCTCGATCATCGCCGCACCCTCGAGCGAGACAATGAAGGCAATCTGGCCATTTTTCTTGGCGTTGACAATGTCCTCGGTCGTGCGGCAAAGCACCACCATGTCCTGATGGTCGATGTCTGACAGCCGGATTCCCAGGTCATGGATAATGTCCGTCCACTTCCATCCCCCACGCGAGGTAATCATCGCCGTGCCATTCATCAGGTTGTCGAAGACCGCATCCAGGCCGGATATACTCAGGCCCTCATACCCGGTGAAATCACGCCCCCAACGCCGGAATTCCATGAATTCACTCAAATCCTCTGGCGCGATGAAGCAGTGGTCATGGAGCGAAATGATCAGCTGCTCTTGAAAGATCCGCTTGACCCGCTCCTCCTGCTCCGAGGTCACCGCAACCGGACTGCTGTCAACCCGCTGAAGCTCAGGACTCAGCCGGAATTCTTTGTAGTCCTCGCCGGGCTTGAGATAGGAAAAGGACTTGTAGCCGCTGTAGCGTTTAGGTTGCATATGGCCTCCTGGCGATCTGTTCAGTCGGTTGGGTCGGTGGCGTCACGGAGAGCGTCGCCTAACAGGTTCGTGGCGAGTACCGTGATGAGGATCAGGAGACCGGGGTATACGGCCAGACGGGGCGCGGTATAGAAGTAGTTTTGTGCGCCGCTGAGCATGTTTCCCCAACTGGCGTTGGGAGGCTGGATGCCCAGGCCCAGGAAGGACAGGGCCGACTCAGCCAAGATGGCGGTGCTGATCCCCACACTGGCATTGACGATCAAGGTGGGCAGGATCTGGGGAAGGATGTGCCGGAAAAGTACCCGGCTATCGTGACTGCCGAGGGCCCGGGCCGCTTCGACGTACTGTTCCTCACGGTACTTCAGCACTTCCCCGCGCACCAGCCGGGCCAGACCCATCCAGGACGTCAGCCCGATCACGAGCACCAGGGGCACAAGACCAGGGCCAAAGAATGTAAGGGTCAGGACGCTCAGGAAAAAGGCTGGGAGAGCCAGGATGCCGTCTGTAACCCGCATCAGGAAACCAGAGAGCCAGCCCCCATAAAAGCCTGCCAACGCTCCCACCAGTGTCCCGACACTGACAGAGACAAGTACAGCGAACAGACCGACCATCAAGCTGATGCGCCCGCCCAGCATCAACCGGACCAGGACGTCCCGGCCGCTCTCGTCTGTGCCGAGAGGATGAGCCAGAGTGCTGGGCGCCAACTGGCGGCCGAGATCAAGAACGTCTGGGTCAACGGGCCGCACGACCGGTCCAAGAAAGGCAAACAGCACGACCAGCACCAGAGTAGCAGCGGATAAGGTAGCAACCGGATCGCGGCGAAGCCGCCGCCATGACCGCTGGGCTGGAGCCTGGGCCCGATGAGCACTCGTAATCGTCATCTCAGCCATCGGTGCGGATCCGGGGGTCAATGAGGGGATACACGAGGTCTACCAGCAGATTAAACAGCACGACCGCGGTGGCAACCACCAGCGTCACGCCCAGGATCAGGGGATAATCCCGTCCCAGCGCTGCCTCGACGCTCAGACGACCCATTCCGGGCCAGGCGAAGATCGTTTCTGTGACGGCCGCCCCCCCGACCAGCCGGGGGAGTTGAAGGCCGATGACCGTTACAACAGGAATCAGGGCGTTTTTGAGGACGTGGCGCAGGTGAACAGTTCGCTGGGGGAGCCCCTTGGCGCGGGCTGTCCGGACATGGTCCAACTTGGCGGCGCTGCGGACACTGGAGCGGGTGTACCGCAGCAGTTCTGCGATGGACGCGCTCGCCAGCACGACTGCTGGCAGCAGGAGATGCCGCAGAAGGTCAACCAGATTACCCTCCATACCCGTGGTGTACATGCCGCCCGCTGGCAGAACTGGACGCAAGACAGCCAGGGCGATGATCAGGATCAGGCCCAACCAGAAGACTGGGATGGCCAGCACCACCACACTGATGAAACTGACGATACGGTCAATCCAGGAATGGGGCCGAAGACCACTGAGCGTGCC
Organism: Deinococcus deserti VCD115; assembly: GCF_000020685.1. Taxonomy (NCBI): domain Bacteria; kingdom Thermotogati; phylum Deinococcota; class Deinococci; order Deinococcales; family Deinococcaceae; genus Deinococcus; species Deinococcus deserti. Next base: position 210,989 of record NC_012527.1, read on the forward strand.
GAGGGGAACGGCGACGAGCAGCGTAAGCGTCAGGGCCGCGCCTGCCAGGATCAGCGTGTTGCCGATTCGCGAGGCGATGACCTGGGTGGTGGGTGTCCCGAACAGGAAGCTCTCGCCAAGGTCGCCGCGCAGGGCGTTGCCCACGAATTTGAGGAACTGGACCGGCAGGGGGTCGTTCAGGCCCAGTCTCGCCTCTATGGCCGCCCGTTCGGCATCCCGCAGGGCTGGGTCGGCCAGAGCCGCCGGCCCGCCGGGGGCCAGCCGGACGATAAAAAACGTCACGACGGCCACCACAGCGAGAACCACCAGCGCGTGGACGACGCGGCGGGCAATATAGCCGGGGCTGAGCATCAGCGCAGCTGAAAACGCTCGGTGTACCGGAGGGCGTCGCGGATGCCCAGATCTGGAACACCGGTCAGGTCCTTATTGATGGCCTGTATTTCCTTGGGATAGTACAAGACGAGCACCGGCGGATCCTGCATGGTCAGGCGCTGATAGGCGTTGTAGATGTTCTTGCGGGCTTTCGGATCGACCGTCTCACGCCCGCGCTTGAGCAGGGAGTCGGCCCGCGCATTGCTCCAGGACGCCTCGTTGTTGTCCTGGCCGGTGGCGTAGAACGAGTATTGATCGGGATCGGGCGGCGTCGTCCACCAGATCAGGTTGGCGTCGTACTTGCCGGGAATCAGGTAATCGCGCACCAGGGTACCGAATTCCAGGGTTTGCAGGGTCACGTCCATTCCGATCTTCTTGAGATCCTGCTGCACAGCCAGCGCCGCCTGCTCACGGGTCGCGTTGCCCTTGTCCACAATCAGTGTGAACTTGAAGGGTTCGCCTTTAGAGTTCACCAGCGTGCCCCGCGCATTGGGTTTCCAGCCGGCTTGAGCGAGCAGCTTGAGGGCTTGCGCCGGATTGTAGGCGATGGGTTTGATGGATTTGTCGTAGTAGGTGCGCAGCGCGGTGGGAATGGTTCCGGTAGGGTAGTCCGCGTAGCCTTTCAGAATGCCGTCGATGATGGCCTTGCGGTTGACCGCATACTGCATGGCCTCACGCACCTTGGGAGCCGTGAACAGGGGATTTTTCAGGTTGAAGAACACCAGGAAGTGCTGGATGGCGTTAGCTTCTTTAATGGCAATGTTCGGCACATTCTGCACGCTGGCCAGGTTGCTCGGCTCCAGGGTCGCCCAGTCGAGCTGGCCCGATCGCAGCTGCGCCACCTGCGTGTTCAGATCCGGGACGATCTTGAAGGTGATTCCAGCGAGCTTAGGGTCGCCCCTGTAGTAGTCCTTGTTCGCCACGAGGGTCACGCTGGCGCCCGGAACAACGCGCGAAACCTTGAATGGCCCGGTGCCGATGGGCAGCTGACGATTGAAGGCCGTATTGGAGCTGAGATCTTTGCCTTCCAGCAGGTGTTTCGGCAAAATACCGGCATTGTGCCCGAGAAGGATCAGAAAAGGCGCGAAGGGCCGGGAGAGGACGAATCTGACCGTGTGATTGCCCCGCGCTTCCACGGATTTGATGGAATTAAAGTCCGACGCCAGCCGTGAGCCACTCTTGGGATCGATGGCCGTTTTAAAGGTGTAAACAACGTCTTGGGCTGTAAACGGCTTGCCGTCGTGCCAGCGGACGTCGTCGCGCAGGACAAAGGTATAGACCAGACCGCCATTCGTGATCGTCCAGCTCTTGGCCAGATCCGGCACCGGCTGGAGGTTCTCGTCTGGCCTCACCAGACCAGGGAAAATCACCTTGTTCACGAGGATGCTGCCCAGGTCCGGCGCGATCAGCGGGTTCATGATCGGATCGTTGATCAGTGGCAGCTGGAGAATGTTGGCTTGCGCGCCTGCCACACCACACACGAGGGCGAAGCCCAGAGCCATCAGCGTACGATTCATGATGTTCCTCCTTTGACGGGAAGCTCAAGGTGATTCAGGGCGTCTCTGACGGCAACCTGGGCATCCCCGAGGTGCGCGAGCAGGCGATTGAGTCCTCTGGTGGCGTGGGTCAGAATGAAGCCGCGCTGATAGTCGTCGGCGCTCTGCAGGGTCTGGAGTACGGCGAGATCAGGCAGAGGAGGCACATGCTCTGCCGGGTCGTGGAAGAAGGCAGGTGACCGCGTGTAGTTGGCCTGCACAAGGTGACGAGCAACGGTGATAAGAGCGAAATTCACACGCCGAACCTGGGGGGAAGTGAGGGACTCTCCATTCAGGCTGCGCGCTGCTCGCATCAATTCACGCACGTCGGTTCTCAGCGTCTCGACGGCGTCCCTCACTCGGCCGAGGTCGACGGCCGTCCCGATCCCCTCGCCATACTCTGCGATCGTCTGATCGAACTCGTTGAGGGTCTGGACATAGTCGAAAGGGATAATCGTCTGGTTTGCCGTTCGGTAGGCCGACAGCAGGTAAATCTTGATGTCTTTGAGCAGGATGTCCCGGTCGGCCACCTCTAGGGTGTCATCCTCGGTGTGCCAGGCGATGTTGCCGCCGCAGCCACCGACCGCGTAGTAATCCTTCTCAGCGCGCAAGTCATCAGGCATGGTGGACAACAGCATGAAAAAGCCGCTGAGACCAATGTTATTGAAGGAGTAGTCACCGGCCCGCACGGGCCGCTCGGCCTGCATGTCCTGTCCAGTCACGTCGCGGATGATGTCCCCCGCCCAGGCAGTGGCCTCGGCCATGACGCTGACATCCTTGTATTCAGTGGCCCAGCGACATCCCGGCGAGTCACAGTTGATCTGGGCGATGCAGTTGCGGTACAGCTCAAGGGCGAAGTGATCGGCAAACCACGTGCTGCCCGCGTAGCGGCCAGTAGAGTGTCCAGGCCACCACGCGATGCGCACGCTGCGGCGGAGTTGGGCGCGGTTGTTCCAGAGATTCCGGGCCACCTCCAGGAGCGTTGCGTCGCCGACAGCGTTGTCACCGACCCCGTAGTCCCATGAATCGTAATGGCCGTGCAGGAGGACGAAACTCTTCGGGTCTTCCGTGCCGGGAATGGTCACGACAGGCACGGGAGACACGAACCAGCCTTCCTCCAGGTTGGTCTTGAAGACCGCCTCGGCGCCCGCTCTGGCCAGATCGATCAGCCGGTCGCCATCGGGCCGGTTCACATTGGCGACGGCCACCCGGGGTTTACGTGGCAAATCGTGTAGGTCGGGCGTTCCCCAAATGCTGGTGCAGATGCCCCAGTGCGCGCGGGCTCCGGGGTTGATGGCGATGACCCCGAGCGCGCCACGATGTTCAAGCTCCCGGATCTTGCCCGGCATCCCGAAGCCCTCCGTGACCACGATCTTTCCGGCGACATCCACCTCGCCGTCGAGCAGTGAGCTGGAGAACATGTCGTCGGCGTTTGCTGCGTACTGGCTGGGCTGATACACCAGTGGAGCGGTCAATCCCTCCGGGAAGATTGCGCTCATGGCCATGGGTTTGGCCGAGAAGGTCGTGCCGCCGACCGATACACTGGCCTGTCCGGGCAAGCTCAGGAACAGCTCAGGCTGATGAATCTCAACCGGAATGCCAAGTTCTCGCAGGTGTCGCTCGATGTGCTCTGCGGCGCGCCGTACGTCGTTGGGGTGCTCCCGCTTGAGGGTAGAGAACGTCGTGATCAGTTCCCACGGTCGGTCGAGTGTGACGGCATCGAGAAGCTGACGTTCTTCGGCGCGCAGCATAACATCTCCCTGTGATTCACCAGATGAATTAACGGTTCACTCAATGGATTGTTGTTTGCGTGTAGTGTGAGGTCACCGTATGAGAAAGTCAAGTCCAATGCACGATTCACCGCCTGAATACATCATTTCCGCATTGGAGGACGGCCTCCGGGTGCTTGCATTAGTCGGGCAGACTCCTGCACTCAAAATTCCGCAGCTCGCTGCACAGGCGGGCATGACCAAAAGCAAGGTCTACCGCATCCTCCAGACGTTGGCCCATCTGGGTTACGTCAGGCTCGACGACGACCACGCCGCTCACCTGGGGTCTGCCGCGTTGATCCTGGGGCAGCAGGCTCAAGAGCAGCACTCACTGACCCAGACCGCGCGGCCAGTGCTTGATGATCTGGCTCGACATACGGGTGAGAATATTCATCTTGTGGTGCGCGAGGGGCAGCACTCCCTGGTGATCGACGTACGCACCTCCCCTCATCCCGTCCGGATGTTTGCCCGGGTCGGCCGGATCGGGCCCCTGCACGCTGGGGGCTCGTCCAAGGTGCTCCTGGCTTATGCACCGGACAAGGTTCTCGCCGACCTGCTCCGCACGCCACTCGAACGGTTCACATCCAGCACCATTACGGATCCAGCAGTCCTGGAGCGGGAGCTGCATAAAATTCGGGTCGACGGTGTTCACGTCGCCATCTCCGATCTCGAGGAGGAGACGTTCTCGATTGCTGCCCCAATCTTCGATTTTCAAGGCCAGGTGGTGGCCTCGTTAAGTGTTGCCGGTCCCTTGATGCGGCTCAACGAGGAAAAGCAGAGGCAGTATCTGGAAGGCGTGAGAGCGGCAAGTAAGCAGCTCTCGATGAAGCTGGGGATGACTCCAGACAAGTATGACCGTAAGCCAGATGGCCACGTCGCAAGTCGCTCCCTTCATCACCGATAAAAAGGCCCAGAACAACACGACCGCCATATCAGAAACGATGGCGTCGGTAAGCACCAGCAAGTAGCACCCGTCATTGAGTGATCGGCTGCCTCGTCGTCCTGCAGGGTACGGCCGATCCTACTGACGTAATCCACCAGCACTTCACAGTCCGCATTCGTGCTCCGGTGGTTCGTGATCGCACACCGGAGCACGAAGCGCCCTTCCAACCGAGTGCTCGACAGCATCGCTATGCCTGACTCCTGAAGTTGTGTCAGCAGCCTGACTACACTTCAAAGCGTGTGACGTGCAGCAGAAAGTCGACTCCTGTAGCAACCGAACGATGGGGGCATCTTCCGGGCTCAGTGTCAGGTAAGGCAGCAGAAACCCGTACGTTTCCTCGTCCACATCACTCGGGTAGGCACGCCGGCTCAGCCCTCATTCTGCTTCGCGCAGAGCCATCCCCCTAAAATTCGACCACCTTCTCTCCAGCCTGTAAGGTTATCTACCTGCAGCAACTCACTCGGCCACTCAGTCCAGATCCAACGCACACAACCGGCCATGACTGAGTCATCAGTGGCTTGGGGTGAAGCTGACGTAATCGACGAGCATGTACTGGGTGCCTGCTGTGCTTTTGCCCCCCCACAGTGTGGAGTTTGTCGGCCACAGGTTGAACATCAGGTGCGCTTCGGTCGCCGGCACCACGCTGGTGATCGTGCGTTTGAGCACGCCGTCGATATAGAAGTCCACCTTGGTGGGCGCCCAGTCCCAGCGGTACGTGTGGAAGTCCTGCGACAGGTCGGTGCCGGTACCGCCAGTGCCGTAGTCATGACGGTTGGTGGTCTGCCAGGTGCCGATCCAGTCGGTGGTGCGGTTTTGCCCTTCGATTTCGTGGTCGATTTCGGTCTGCGAATCATTGACGAAGTTGAAAAAGGCGGTGATGTTGCCGCTCACACCATGGCCACGCACGGCAGGGTTGGCGCTGCTGCTGGCGGCGCGCAGACGGGCTTCATACCGTCCATAGCCGTATTTGGCGTGGGTGGCGAGTTCGGCAGCGCTGGCGACCAGACCAGGGGTGACATCGAGCTTCATGACAAGGTAGCCGCCGCTGACGGTGACGTTCGCGGGGTTCCAGGTGCCGTTCAGGCCGTCTTTGGCCCAGAAGGGTTTCCAGCCGCTGTTCGACAGGGCCCAGCGGGTGGTGTCAAGAGCGTTGAAGTCGTCTCGCCAGCTGCCGACGATGGAACTCCGGATAGGGCTTTTGGTAGCCACATTAACGTTGGATGCCTGAGCCTCAGGAGCCTCAGGAGCGCTCGAGCAGGAAGCGAGCAGCAGGCTCAAAACAGCAGCAACGACCAAAGGGTTGAATGCATAGAGCATGGGTACGGTACTCCCTTGTTTTCGGTAACTCGGCCGACCTCGTGGGTCCCGGTAGCTTTGCGTCTCCGTCTCGCGGCGGATTTGCCTTTTTCGGTTTCAGGGAGGAACCCACACCTGGGTTCATCACCGCCTGCAACTCAAGTCTCCTTAACTTGCAGATGCTCTACAATAACGAGTATCTCAGAAATGTCAATTGATTTCTTATAAAGAATCCATAAATGAAGGCGACACATGATTGGACAAAATTGCCCTGAATACAGGCAATTTCTCCTTCTCTGTCTATGAGCAGGATGGCGCAAGATTCTCCTGAACTATTATCTTCATAAAGCCAGCGCTTGCGCCGCAATTCTGCCTGGCTTCGGGCCTCATACAAGGGCTACTCACACCTCAAGCCAGAAAATTGTGCCGTACACTTCACCTCAATTTACTTCGCCACAAATCGACCACACTGACGCAACTCGGCATCTTATGCTGAAGCTCCCATGCCTGTCGCGCCTTCGCATTTCCTTCTCGTGGACGACAATCCCATAGACCTCCTCCTTGCTCAGGAAGCTTTCCATGAGGTCTGCCCCTCCTGCGCTTTGACCGCCGCTCACAGCGGCCACGAAGCCCTCAAACTTCTAAAATCCACGCCCCTTCCGGACGTGATCCTGCTTGATATCAATATGCCCGGGATCACCGGCTTCGAGATGCTCGAATATCTCAAACAGGACCGCAGACTCCGCCACATTCCGGTGGTGATGCTTTCCTCCTCAAGCGCGCAGCGGGACATTCACGAGGCGTACAGCCTGCATGCCAGCTCTTACCTCGTAAAATCCTCAGAGTTCGCGACGTTCCTCCACCAGATCGACGCATTTCTAACTTATTGGCAAGCCAGCCGAGTACCTTTCTTTAGAGAATGAGACATATTTGGTCGTACAACAGCAAGCGCTGAACGGCACACAAGGCAAATCTCGCCCTTTCAGGAAGACCAACCAATAGAATGAATATGTCCTGGAATAAGCAAGGTCGTATAAGCGATGGGTAATGCCTTAGTCGCGCCTAAATACAGGTGAGCAATGCCTTCCTCAGCTGTATTGGACCTTCCAGGCGATACAGGCCTAAATATCTTCTCCCGTGCTTGAACCCACCACTGGTCAGGCAGACAAGTACTATGCAGGAGCACCTTGGGCGCTTACTAATAGAGTGAGCTCACGGGCGGTTGAGGACTTGCCCGTGCGAATGGCCATAGCCAAACCACTTCCAGTTCGGAAAAGGCTGACCTGATTACTGAAAGATCTGTTCCCGCAACAAACAGGAACATTTGAGAAGCAGTAAAGACTATTGGGAGACAAATCAATGCAGCTTTCTATGCCTGTAATACTTCCTTTTTGAGAATACACTGTTTCATTCCTTGCTCTTATCCCCTTTTGGTTCCTCTTTTTGTAAGTGGAAGGGCCCCTGACGCGCAATGATGTTGCGTATATCTTACAGGTGAAAAGGCCGTTGTGAAGTGGCGCCAATAACACCAGTCGGTCCTAAATGAAGTTGGCAGGAGCTGGCGTCCAGTTTCCCTGCGATATGACTATGATATCCACACCCAGAAAAAAGGGCCCAAACAACCTGAATACGAGTGGTCGGGGCAACAAAATTTCCTGTTGAGTCCTTCATCTAAGGCAGTCAACTCCTTAAAAAAGAAAATGCTGGATCAACCTGAAAACCAATCAGGAGATAGATGGCACTCCCAACCATACCTGGGCGGCAATGAGATAGATCTTTGGGATGACACATTCCCGGTTCGAAGCAGATGATCTTTTTGAAGCAGCACAGCCCACTTGAGGATGTAAGGCATTTGTAATGCTGACAGCTGGACTATACCAGGCAACTCTTCTTGATGTCAGACGAAGAACCCTGTGACCCTATGCATTTCGGCTGATCACCTAGGGATACACGGGGAAGTTAATAGGTGTAGCAATTATCTGATTTTCGTGTACTCTGGGATCAATGCCTTACATGACATTGAGCGAACAAGTCCAGAAGTTGACCAACCCCCAGCGTAGTGATGCTTTCGTAAAAGCGTTCCGTACCGCAGTGCGTGAGGGGATTATTGAAGCCGCCGAACTCCCACAGCGTTTCACCCTGCCAAAAGAATTCAGCCGTCGTGGGCAAGAAGGCACCTACAACCGCGACGTCAAAGATATGGCATTTGAAGTGACACCGGAGTTTGAGGAGTGGTTCGAGCGCACGAATATGGAACTGGCAACCAACCGGCGTGGGGCGAAGGTCAAGCCGACACTCGAGAACATCGAGGCTGGCCTGATTGATTTCAAAGCCCTGGCCGCCGCGACCCGTGAGAAGATGGAAGCAAGCTTCTCGAAAGGTCAGAAGCTGGGTAACAGCCGCAAGAAAACAGCTGTAGTCAAGAAGTCCGGCTCAGGCAGAAAGTCTGCAGCAGGCAAATCCGCTGGCGCACGCAACACAAAGTAAACCAGACTCTCTTCACTGATTCCGTCCGATTCCGCACGTGAAGTAGGACGACAGAGACAGGGTTACAATCTTCGGTAGAACACTCTCAAATGAATGCCGCCCTATATGGGTGGCATTCATTTGTGCAGATGCTTGCGCATCACCGGCCCCTACGGGAACCCGTAGGGGCTCATATGCATATTCAAAAACAGCACCACCTCACCGGCCACCATCTGTTCTGTCCTCTCTCAGGAGCTCCTCGTGACCCCTACCCTCCGCACCAACCCTGTCACCGCCGCCCTGCTTGACCACCCTTTCCCGGATGGCTTCTGCCAGGCCCTGGCGGCTACCCACCATTGGTCGGGTCTACACGCCTCTCTCGTGCTCACCGAGTACCGACGCTTCCTTGCCCTCGCAACCAGCGGCCCGGCTGCTCCGAGCCGTCACGTGATGCTTGCCCATAACCTGCACCGAAGCGTCGCACCGGACGACTGGCAGGCTCTGTTGGAACTTGGCGGCGAGTCGCTACTCACTACCTGGGATTCATCAGGCAGACAGGTCTACACCAGCACCCTTGACCGCTACCGGGCGACGTTCGGCCACCCCGCACCCGCCAACGTCTGGCACGATCCCCGACTCACACCTGGCAGGACCCTGAACAACTGGCTGATGCGCCACGCCCGCACGCTGATCAGCGTCACGTTGGCGGGGGTCCTTGCACTGCTCGCGGTGAACCATGTCCTTCCGGCGGGCGTCGCCACATTGTTGGGCTTCATTCTGCTCGCCGCGGTATGGGAAGTGCCGGGCCGCCAGGGATCAGCCACGGCACGACGGGCAGTGCAGTCGTATTCTCCCTACGTAACGGTATTAGGCGCGGCCGCGGCGATGTATGGCGGCGGCCCTGGGAACGGGGGCAGTGACAGCGGTTGTGGTGACGGTGGAAGCGGCGGCTCCTGCTGAGAACGTCTTCATGGACAGCATGTCCTCAAAAAGGGGCACGCTTTCCTTGAGATCTGCAGACACTGCCAACCACCTGTGTTCACGCGACGCGCGGCCTGAATTCTGTATGTGTCGCTGTAGCACAAGCGGCAATGTGATGCGGTCTTTACGGGTACTGCCTGAAGATAAGATCGCGTGTCCTCCGAAACTGCCTGACGATAGATCTGGAAGACGACCTCTGAGCTCTTTCAGCACCTGGTGAATACCGGTGCGGCCAGCAGCGATCCCATTCGCATCTCCCTGACGTCCAGATGACCAGCGATCTCAACCTCGTTCTGAGCGTTCGCCCGGATAAATGCCGGATTTCGGTTGATCAGGCTGCTACTGAATGTTCGCACCTGTCTTTCCAGCCAGACTCCGGCAACCAGGCAACAACTGGAACAGGCCCATGCGGGAAATCCGCATTGAATCAAATAATGTGCTACAATTATGCTGCAATCATAACGCCCTGTTCTGGGGCTGCCCCTAGAGCGCCCCCACCCGGAGACCCCATGGATACCGACCAGCACAAAGCCCTGCAAACCGCCATGAGCCAGATTGAAAAACAATTCGGCAAAGGCAGCATCATGAAACTCGGCGCCGACAGCAAACTCGACGTCCAGGCCATCAGCACCGGCAGCCTCAGCCTCGACGTCGCCCTCGGCGTCGGCGGCATCCCCAAAGGCCGCGTCACCGAAATCTACGGCCCCGAATCCGGCGGCAAAACCACCCTCGCCCTGAGCATCATCGCCCAGTCCCAGAAAGCCGGCGGCACCTGCGCCTTTATCGACGCCGAACACGCCCTCGACCCCGTCTACGCCCGCGCCCTGGGTGTGAACACCGATGACCTCCTGGTCTCCCAGCCCGACAACGGCGAGCAGGCCCTGGAAATCATGGAACTGCTGATCCGCTCCGGCGCCATCGACGTCGTCGTCGTGGACTCGGTGGCTGCGCTGACCCCCCGCGCGGAAATTGAAGGCGAGATGGGCGACAGCCTCCCGGGGTTGCAGGCCCGGCTGATGAGCCAGGCGCTGCGCAAACTCACCAGCATCGTCTCCAAAACCGGCACCGCCGCGATCTTCATCAACCAGGTGCGCGAGAAGATCGGCGTGATGTACGGCAACCCCGAAACCACCACCGGCGGTAAGGCCCTGAAGTTCTACGCCTCGGTCCGGTTGGACGTACGCAAGATGGGCGGCAAGTCCACCATGGTCGACAATGTGGCAGTGTCGCACAGCGTCAAGGTCAAGACCGTCAAGAACAAGGTCGCGCCGCCGTTCAAGGAAGTGGAGCTGACGCTGCGCTATGGGCACGGCTTCGATGCGATGGATGACCTGGTCACGCTCGCCACCACTTTCGAGGTGATCAAGAAGGCTGGGAGCTTCTACAGCTACGGGGACGAACGCATCGGGCAGGGCAAGGAAAAAGCCATTGCCTTCCTGAGTGAGCGTCCGGATCTGCTTGCCGATATCCGCGAGCGTGTGCTGGCCCAGATGCGCGGCACCCCTGTCGCCCCACTCCCTGAACCCGCCCTCTCTGCCGACTGAAGATCGCCTTAATATCAATCCCGCTGCCCCTGCATTTAACGCCCGGGGCGGCGGGTTTTTGCTTGCCAGCCGGTTGACCAGATGCGTGGAGAAAAGAGTCCTGGCTTTCCGGGATGGTCGGAAGTGTCACTCTGCCTCCTGCTTCTCTTTTCGCCTCAGCGACATGACAATTCTCCTGATATTCCAGCCAGGCGGCCACGATTCTCGTACTGTTCAGCGCCACAGGATGAACCGGTCAGGCCCTCTTAACCCCTTGATGCAGGCCACCACATCACCGCCCTCGCTCGCATTCCCGGCGGCATTTCCCTCCAGCACCTGTGCATGACGGTCCTGCAACAGTACCCAAAGGACGCCGAGGCAGGCTCGCCTACACACTGACAGGTCAGGGAGCTGTGGTGCCGGTCCTGGCGGCCCTCAGATCTCCTTGGCAGACGTGGCAAACCGGGTGGACAGAATCCTAGAGCATGGTCACTTCGTTCAGCAGGGAGTGACCGTAACTTACTTGACAGCGCCGTGTGGTCCTGACCGCGGTTGTTTACATCCAGGTCGCCCTGGACTCTCTCACCCAGCGCCTTTCCGTGGTCCCGGAGATCGGAGCACCTGAGCGTCTAGGTCAAAGGGCCTGAAGCAGCGGTCGGTGACCGCCTTGAACAGTCAGGAACACCGGTTGTTGACCCAACGGACTTGACTCCGCGCAATGTCGGCTATGAAGAAGCACCTCCTGAAGGAGCAACCGCAGAAGCAGCTGATGCCCCCGGTCTCAGCGACCAGTTACACGCCTGCCCCCAGTGGTTCTCAGGGGTAGTCCTCATTGCCCCAGCCATCTGTGCAACTCGGTCCATCCGCCCGAACCGTACCCGTCCGGCGCGTTCCCGTGCAGCGCACGCCATTGCCACGTACCCCCTTGTCGCGTCATGGTCGCCATTCCTCCAGAGGCCCGCGGCTGGTGGTACAACGTGCGCTCCTGCGTGGTCTGAGAGTCGGCAGGAAGAGGGCGGCCAGGCTGAAACATCACCTGCCCAGCCTACCCGACCACTTCGGGCGGGAGCGCAGTCTCCTTCGCAGGACGTACCAGCGGGTCCCGGGGCGTACAGCAAATGAACGCTACGCTCTAGCCGTTCAGCTTAGAGCAAAGACGAAAAACACGGCGACCCATATGGCACGGGCCGCCAGACCTACCACATGCATCCGTTCCACCAGTCCATCTTCTGAACTTCGCCATTCCACGACCCCTGTTGCCCGCAATCCGCATTTCTCCATAGCCTCCCTCAAAGGCACGACGAAGTACTCATGTGCGACGATCCGAAGCGCACCCCGCTCCTGAGCGATGGCTTACTGGTGCCTTCCTGCTTCATGAACCGGTGGACCACGAATTTCACCTTGACGTGCCCGCATTCTCCCCCGCACGCTAAAGGCATGACCGCCGCCGCCAGCGCTCCGCTGGATTCCACGCACAACCAACAGACCTTCGACACCTGCATCGCCCTTACCCTCCAGATGATCGCGGCCATCGAATTCTCCCCTACTCTCCCCGGCACCCAGCCCACCCGCGAAATGATTCTCGAATTCGCCGGCCAGGTTGAGCGCAATGCTCAGGACATCGCCCTTATGTCCTCTCGCGCCAGCGAGGACGTACACCAGCAGGGCACTGAGATTTACACCCAGCTGTGTGCAGCCAGAAATGAACCCCTGCAAGTCGCGTATCACGCATTACACAGCGCCGCATTTCTCGGGCTGGGCGGTGGACTGACGACCGCCACCATGCTCGCGACGGTCAGCGTCGCCCTCCGCATTCTTGCGAACCAGCACGGCCGGCTCACCCATTGACAGGCGTCCTCTGAATTTGCACACCCTTGCCGGGCTGCCTGCCCACCATCGCTCCAAGCGTGGTGGGATTCCTGTTCTATGCCTGAAATGCCCTTCAGAGGAGCGCATGATGACTGCCTGCCTTCTTGGAAAAACGGCACGCCCATCAACACACACCACGAGCTCAGCCCAACCGGTCGCGTCCAGCGGCCATAGCCTGGTACATGCGCTGGTCAGCCAGGGTGACGAGTTCCTCCACTTCTTTCGCTTCGCTGAGTAAGGCCAATCCACTCCTGATGGTCGTGAAATCCGCGAATCTGGAGATCACGAACAGCGCGCAGGATGCGGAGATGCCTCTGGCCTGTGTGGCCTTCCTTGCCAGGATCGCGGCAAGGATTCCTGTCCACCACAACGCACCAACACGTCATCTGGACCGGTCAACTCATTCAGGACGTGCGCAACCGCCTCGAGCACCTGATCTCCACGTTCATGCCCCATCGAATCGTTGATGGTTTTGAAATGACCCAGGTCGAGAACCGAGACAGAAAAACCTTTCCACTGATGCATGCAGTGCGCGGCAAGCGTCTCCAGCTTTTCTTCACCCGAACGCCTGTTGCACGACCCTTTCAAACGATCGGTCGCTGCCAAGTGAGCCCTCTGCCGGGTTCGCAAGTGCCCCCTCTGGACCGTATCACCGTACAGGGTCAGGTACCCCGTCAGGATCAGAAGAAAATCCAGCAGGAGAAGGCCAGGAAAGTCTGGAGACATTGAGCAGCTACCGCGTCTACCCGTGGGGCGTGTCCTGGAGCCGGCGATAACGGGTGCGGATGCCGCCCCTTCGCACAGGCAGTCAGGCTGTGGCTGCGGGAGTCAACAGGTTATTTTCCAGGACGATTCCCAAAGCTAAGGTCTGATAGCCCTGCTGGTCGAACAGCACAGTAATCTTGTCGCCTTCGTAGTGCATCACCAGCCCTTCGCCAAAGGTTGGATGATCCACCCTCATCCCCAGAGGCAGCGGACGCTTTGAGTCTGCTGTCCTCCCCTCTTCAGGCTTTGCCTTGCAGGTATCACAGGAGCCGCATGGCGTTGCGAGAGCCTCGCCGAAGTAATTCAATAAAAACTCGCGCCGGCATCCTGTACATTCAGCGTAGCTGCGCATCATGTCCAGGCGCGAGCGCTCGAACGCACGCCGATGTTCCTGCGCCTCAGTCACCTGCGTGGCGGTTGATGCGCAGACCGGTGCGGCGAGAACGGTGATATCACCGCAAGGATCGCACTCCAGAACGCCAGCCTCTTCCAGGCGGGCAATGCAGTTCAACACCTTTGGCCGGGAGAGCCCGGTGGCGTCTTGCAATAGTTCCGCGTTCAACGGCCCCGCCTGCTCCTCAAATACACGCAGAATCTGCTCGACCTCGTCGACCTGTACCGGGGAACTGCTGGAGAAAAAGCGCTGCAGCTGCAGGTCACTCGGGGTGTAGAACAGCACAGCTTCAGCCGAACCACCGTCGCGACCAGCCCGGCCGATTTCCTGGTAATACGAGTCCACTGAACCGGAAATATTGAGATGATGCACGAAGCGCACGTTGGGCTTGTCAATGCCCATGCCAAAGGCTGAGGTCGCGACGATAACCTCCAGTTCATCGTTCATGAAGCCCGTCTGGACAGCCTCACGAGCGGAGGCGGCCATGCCAGCGTGGTACGCCGAAGCCAGAATGCCTCGGGCCTGAAGGTCGCTGGCAAGCTCGTCGGCCGCTTTGCGGGTCGCCACATACACAATGCCTGGCGTCTGCGACTGCTCCACGTCATCAAGCAAAGCCGAGCGTTTAAGGCCGGCGTCCTCGAACTGCCGCACGGCCAGGTGAATGTTGGGGCGGTCGAATCCATGGACCAGTACCCGGGGATCACGCATTCCCAGGCGCTGCACGATCTCAGCGCGAACAGGAGCAGCCGCAGTTGCGGTCAGGGCAAGGACAGTCGGATGACCAAGTGACTCCACAACGGCACCCAACCGGAGGTACTCAGGACGGAAATCATGTCCCCATTCACTCACACAGTGAGCTTCATCAACGACAAACAGTGAGGGCCGGGCAGCACGCAACCGTTCCAGGGTCTCCTCGTTGCTCAGCTGCTCAGGGGCGAGGAACAGGAACTCCAGGTCACCCATGCTCAGCGCTTCCAGGGTAGCTTCCCGGTCGCACGGTCGCACGGTTGAGTTCAGCAAGGCGGCTTGACCCGGCGAATACGTTTCCAGTGCAAGAACCTGATCGCGCTGAAGGGCGATCAATGGAGACACGACGATGGTAGGTCCACTCAGGGACAACGCCGCAATCTGGTAAATGGCAGATTTCCCGCTGCCGGTCGGCATCACGGTCAGGGTGTCATGCCCACCCAGAACTGAAGCAATAGCTTCCTGTTGAGCAGGATGAAGGTTCTCATAGCCAAATACTTCCCGCGCTATCTGCTGAGCTTGTTGGATGTTTTTTGTTGGTCGTGGCATGGAAGTCCTTTCAGGCAGGAAATGGAATGTCACGTCGAGCTCAGCAATCCTGTTCCTATGAACAAACGCGGCGCTCCTCGGAACATCCCCCGAATTCTCGGGGAGACCGGCCCTGACAAGGCTGAAGGAAGATCAAGCTGCCTTGGCCCAGTTGGAAGGCTCTCCGAGAGTGAATTAAAGAGATCCTTACTCTTGCCGGTGAATCAATGTCCTCAGACCTGCAGAGGCTGCCGCAGGTGCGGGAGGTCCGGTGTTGAGCTCCTGTAGAAATCAAGGGCCAGCAAAGAGCAGTGGTGTTGGGTGACTGTGCTGAAGCACGCCACACTTTTTCTGGCGAAAGACCACCAGCACCACCAGAGGGCAGCCTGGTCGACAGTTCCCGCCACCTCCCCAGCTCGCGCCCCTTCCCGGACATGCAGCAACTGCCCGGTGCGGCGTTCTGAACGCCATGACGCATCTTCAGGGTCAAGATTGCTGGCTCCGGCAGGCCAGGCCAGCGCCAGCTCCTCCGGACCACACCGCCTCAGCCCCTGGGAAGGGGACCAACCAAAGCATGGAGCTCCGCAATTGTCAGCCCAGGAGTGCTGGCTCATGCTGTGAACTTCGTACCATTATGAGCCTGCCTTCAGGTGCGAGCCCTGCTCTGCAGCGCAAGATCAACCCGATCTGTCGTGATCTGGCGGAGGTGTTGCCGGAACCAGTACCTCAGATCAGCGTCATGATTGACGACCCAGACTCCCAACCGGTCAGCACCAAACCTGGCAGAGAACTGCTGCAGGGTCTCCTTTAATAGGGACTGCTCAACTGCGACGAGCAGGTCAGGAAGGGCCTCCAGCTGAATCATGGCTTGTTTGAACCCTCCTGCCTGCGCCAGGGTGCTGTGGTCCACCGACCTGAGGACACGAGCAGAACTGTCAAGATGGCGTACTTTCTGGAGGACCTCGTGGTTGAACGAGGTCAGGACTGACCGCTGTTGAAGGCCGAATTGGGCGATAGTGCCGATGACCTGGGCTTCCAGCCCCGGATAGGGCTGCCCGGTACTGTCTGTTTTCAGTTCAATGTGGAGTTCCAAGGCGCTGTTCTGAAACACCTCCAGAACCTGTTCGAGGCTTGGAAGGCCTTCAACGCTGTCTCGCAGTCGAAGGGACTGAAGCTCAGAAAGCGTCCGGGTTCTGACCGGGCCGGAACTGTGTGTCGTTCGTTCAAGAGTCGCGTCATGAATGACGATCACTTGGTCATCTGCTGTGAGGTGGACATCGAACTCGACACCCTCGACGCCCGAATTGACGAGTTGGCCGAAGCCTTCAAGGGTATTTTCAGGCCAGAGATGACGGGAGCCGCGGTGCCCGATGATCATACTCATGGTCAAACTCTTACATGCAGCCAGTCTTGTGTTGGCGCAGCCTGGCGTGGAGAGCATGATGTTGCCGGATGAGCCTGGGAGAGCGTGGTTCCAGCCCGGCAGGCTGGGTACGGAGCATCTGCTCCATGGGGGTACAGAGAGCTCGTGTCGGCACCTGATGTCACGCACTACAGTCGGCTGGATCAGGCGCGAGTATCTTGACAAATCCAGACGCATGTTTTATATGGGTGAGTTGTGGGACATCAGGTAAATATTGTGTCCCACAGGCAGAAAACCTGGAGGTGAATCATGACAACTGCATCAACTCGAAGCAACAGCCTGACACCCTGGAGCCCAGACGTCATGCCTGTCACCGGCTCCCTCTGGCCCACCATGGACCTCTTTAATAAAGGTCCAGGTCAATCGTCGACCGGTTCAAACCGCCTGCTCCTGGACATGTACGAAACCCCGACGCATGTGGTGGTTGATCTTGCGTTGCCCGGAGTGAAACCCGAGGACCTTGATGTTCAGGTCGAAGGCCTGACTGTCACTATCCGGGGACACTACACCGAACACCAGGATCAGGGCACGCGGTACTGGTATAAGGCTCTCCCAGACGGCGAATTCCTGTACCGCCTGACGCTTCCCGTGAAGGTTGCCAGCGACGAAGTCGACGCCACCCTGGAAAGCGGCCTCCTGCACCTGTACCTGCCCAAGGCTCCGGAGGCCCGCACACGGAGGATTGAAATCAAGCGCGCCGGTGACTCCATCGCCCACGACTGAGGGCCAGTTTTAGGGTGATTGTGATGACTCGCCTGATTCTCCCTCTTCTGCTGTCCTCACTCGTGCTGGGGCCGGTCAGTGCGCAGCCCAGCCCTGTCGTTGCCCAGGCTCCAGCCACGACTGCTGCGCCCGCCGTCAATAGTCTCAACCGGATACTGAACTCTGTGGTCAGTATTTCCACCGTGCAGCCTCCCGGCCCTGCTGGGCCAAGTTCACGGGGATGGAGTCCTTTTCCCGGAACCCTGCTGCCCTGGCTTGGCTCTGGGACCGGAGTCCTGATCAGTGAACAGGAAATTCTGACCAGCGCCCGACTGGTGCAGGGCAATGCCACGGTGACCGTGACTGCCCGAGGTGGCGGTTCCGTACCGGCCAGAGTCGTTGGCATCAATCCAGAGCGCGATCTGGCGCTTCTGCGTCTGGAACGCCGTCCGGCGGCTCCACTCCGTGCAGCTCCTCTTGGCAACAGTGACCGGCTCACTCAGGGGCAACGGCTGATTGCCGTTGGCCTGAGTCCATCCGGTGGATTTACCGCACAGGAAGTTACGGTTCGCAGCGCCGCAGCTCGGGACGAACTGACCCTGGATACGGCCCTGAATGCTATGGCCCGTGGTGGCCCTTTGATCAACTCTGCCGGTGAAGTGGTGGGACTGGTCAGTGGGCGTTTCGGTCCGCGGCTGGATCTCCCGTTCAACGCTGGCGTACAAGGGGCAGCCGTTCCCATCAATTCGGCCACGTCCGTCCTGGCGGACCTCCGCGCCGGCAGACCGTCAACATCGGGCCCGGTCCAGCCTGCCGAACCACCGGCCCGGCTTGGCGTACGGGTCGTGGATCTCGCGCAACTCCCGGCTGATCAGAAGCACGCCATGAAGTGGCCTGCCAGCGGGCTACTGGTTCAGGACGTGACGCCTGGAAGCCCAGCTGACCGCGCAGGCGTGCGAGCAGGCCACCATCAGCAACGCGTTGGGAACGAAACGGTTCGGGTAGGTGGTGACGTGATTGTGTCTATGGATGGTCAACCGGTTCGACGCTTCGACGAGTTCCGCCAGACACTCGCGACAAAGGCAGCTGGGTCCACAGTGACGCTTGAAGTGCTGCGCAACAACCAGTCACAGCGCTTGACCGTCACACTTGACCCCCCACCAGCACGGTAAGTCACTCGCTGAGCCCCGGCATTCCGGGCGCCGGGGCTCATACATTTGGGGAGCCGATTGACCTGTCGAACTGCCTTTACCATTCATCACGGAGGCCAGGCCTGATGAAGCGGGCGACATGACCCTGCCCCCTCCCCGGGCGACGTTCGTCATGTACTGAAGGGCGTGTCAGCTGTTCTGACGTGGGGTGAGCTGTTCGGCAAACTGCGCGCCGGTGCTTGCACGGATTTCATCCAGTGTGGCCCCTGGCATCAATTCCGTCAGCGTGAGCCGGCCATCCGGAAATTCGAAGACAGCTTTGTCCGTGATCACCATGCTGACATTCCCTCTAGAGGTCAATGGCAAGCTGCAGGTGCTCACGATTTTTGGTGTCCCGTCCGGATCGGTGTGCGTCATGGTGACAATGAGCTTGCGAGCTCCGCTGGCCAGATCCATGGCCCCGCCTACGCCCAGCAGGGGCTTGCCCGGTACCGCCCAGTTGGCCAGGTTTCCTGCCTCGTCCACCTGCAGGCCCCCCATGACCGCCACATCCACATGGCCCCCGCGGATCATGCCAAAAGACTCGGCAGAGTCGAAGTAACTTGCTCCAGGCAGCGCCGTCACTGGGATTTTTCCGGCATTGACGGGGTAATGCATGGCGCCGCCGTCCTCGGGAGCAGGACCCACGCCCAGCATGCCGTTCTCTGTATGGAGATTAACCCCGTGTTCGGGCGTGATCAGGTCGGCTACCAGCGTCGGAATGCCGATGCCCAGATTCACCACATCTCCGGGATGCAGTTCCCGCAATGCGCGGCGGGCCATGTGCATCCGCGTCTCATCGGTCCTTTTTGCGCCGCCCTTGACGTCGGCACTGCTGCCCAGGTCCTCCAGGGTCAGGTGAGCCTGGACAAGGTAATCTACGTACAACCCGGGGGTGTGCACGTGCTCCGGGTCAAGCTCGCCGACCTCAACGATCTCCTCGACCTCGGCAATCACCAGGTCGGCGGCGGTGGCCATAGCGCGGTTAAAGTTCTGCTCGGTCAGGCGGTACTGCAGATTCCCGGCCCGGTCGGCCCGCCACGCACGGATAAACGCCACGTCACCCCGGATGGCCGGAACAAAGACCATCTCCCGGCCGTTCAGAACGCGGGTGTCTGCATCAGAAGCGATGACAGTGCCTGCGGCTGTCGGCGTGTAAAAGCCACCAATGCCCGCGCCGCCTGCCCGGAGTGCTTCAGCCAGGGTACCCTGCGGGATCAGCTGGACCTCCAGAGTGCCGCTCTGCGCAGCCGCGACGGCTTCCCGGTTGCTGGTAAAGAACGAGCCGATGGCCTTTCTGAGCTGCCCATTGCGCAGCAGGCGTCCACCGCTGAGCCCTGCTTCTCCCACGTTGTTGCCGACGAAAGTCAGGTCCCGTGTCTCTGTTTCGGCTAGGGCGTGAACCAGGTGCACAGGGTTGCCGGTCATCCCGAACCCGCCGACCAGCAGGGTATCTCCAGACTTCACCAGCCGCGCGGCCTCGTCCAGCGAGATGATCGGAAGGCGCTTCATGCTTCCACCCGCTCAATCAGGGCCGCTTCGCCCTGACCCACGCCGACGCACAGGGCAACCACGCCGTACCGGGCAGAGCGCCGGTGGAGCTCGTGTGTCAGTGTGGTCACGAGCCGGGCGCCGCTCATGCCCAGCGGGTGTCCCAGGGCGAT
Source organism: Deinococcus deserti VCD115 (assembly GCF_000020685.1). Classification (NCBI taxonomy): domain Bacteria; kingdom Thermotogati; phylum Deinococcota; class Deinococci; order Deinococcales; family Deinococcaceae; genus Deinococcus; species Deinococcus deserti. Next base: position 231,156 of record NC_012527.1, read on the forward strand.
CGCACCCCCGTGAACATTCAGCCGGTCGTGCGGGACGCTCAGTTCGCGCATGCAGGCAATCGCCTGGGCGGCAAAGGCCTCGTTGATCTCGACCAGATCCACTTCCGCCAGGGTCATGCCCAGCCGGTCCATCAGCTTGCGCGTGGCGGGCACAGGTCCAAGGCCCATGACCCGCGGGTCGACCCCGGCGGAGGCTGCCCCCACCCAGCGGGCCAGGGGCTTCAGGCCGAGCTTGCGCGCGTGCCCCGCGCTCATCAGCACCACGGCCGCCGCTCCGTCATTCAGACCGCTGGCGTTGCCTGCTGTCACGGTGCCGTTCTTCCGGAACGCGGGCCGGAGGCCAGCCAGGGTGTCCATGCTGGTGGCCAGTGCGAAGCTGTTTCCTTCCCGCGTATAGCGGGGGTGCTCGTCCGTGTCGAACAGCGTGGTCCCCCGCCGGCCCTTGACCTCAATGGCCATAATTTCTTCTCTGTAAACACCTGCGTTCAGGGCTGTGACGGCCCGCCGCTGGCTTTCCAGCGCGTAGGCGTCCTGGTGCTCCCGGGTAATCTCTCCTCCCACGATCTCACCTGCCCGGCTGCGGTCCACGATGTTCTCAGCGGTCTCGCCCATCGCCTCCAGGGGAAACAGGGCTTCCATGGCTGGATTGGGGTAACGCCACCCGAGGGTGGTGTCATACGCGGTGACATTGCCATTGGCGAAGGGCTGGGCGCCTTTGGGCATAGAAAGAGGCGCGCGGGTCATGCTTTCCACTCCACCGGCAACGTACACGTCCCCGTCACCATTGCGGATGGCCCGCGCGGCGGTGTTGATGGCACTGAGTCCGGAGGCGCACAGGCGGTTGACCGTCAGGCCGGCAACCTCGTGCGGAAATCCTGCCAGTAGGGCGGCCATGCGGGCGACGTTGCGGTTGTCCTCGCCCGCCTGGTTCGCGCAGCCCAGGATGACCTCCTCGATCTGGTCAGGCGCGGCGCCCGCCCGGGAGACAGCCTCACGAATGACCATAGCCGCCAGGTCGTCCGGGCGGACGGTACCCAGGGCACCCCGCAGGGCGCCGATGGGTGAGCGGACGGCAGACACAATCACCACGTCGCGGTCGTGCAACTGCTGAACTGAGGTGGAGGAATGCGGCGGGTTCATCTGTGACTCCTTGCAGGCTGGTCGACCTGATGCAGCACCCGGTCAATCAGGGCGTCATTGGCGCCGAGATACTGGTCTTCACGCAAGGCGTTCCAGTCGATGGGCGCGTCGGTGAGTGTCTGGAGACTATCGCCCAGGGCTCCGCCCCCCGCCAGGGTGACGGCAACCGCGTCACGCACGAGGTCTTTGGCGGCTTTCCGGCCCAGCAGAGGAGTCAGGGCAAACACGTACGCTTCGGCCATCATCAGTCCCTGTGAGGTCGCGACGTTCTCGCGCATGCGCGCAGCGTCAATCTCGAGTTCCTGAGCCAGCACGACGGCCCGGTCCAGCGCTCCGGCTGTGAGACCCAGCATTTGTGGCAGGGTCAACCACTCCAGTTGCCAGCCGTGGGTAGCGCGCTCGTGTTCCTGAACGAGGGCCTGGTGCAGTCCGGTCAGCAGCGTGGCGTTTGCCCGGGCGGCCGCGACGATCAGCTCGCTTTGAATAGGGTTACTTTTCTGCGGCATGGTGCTGGAACCGCCCCGGGCCGGGTCGCTGGATTCGCGCACTTCCGCCACTTCACTCTGAGCCATCAGGATGATGTCCTGCGCCATTTTTCCGAGACTGCCGGTGACGAGCGACAGCCAGGAGCCCAGTTCCGCCAGCGTGTCACGCTGGGTGTGCCAGGGCATCAGAGGTTCTTCAAGCCGCAGGATCCGCGCCAGTTCAGCGGCCACGGCCGGGCCCTGCTGGTCCAGGGCGGCGAGGGTTCCTGCGGCGCCGCCGAACTGAACGACAAGCAGGCGAGGTCGCAGTTCGCCAAGCCGCGCCTGGTGCCGGAGCAGCGGCGCGAGCCAGCCGGTCACTTTCAGGCCGAAGCTGATCGGGAGGGCCTGCTGCGAGTGGGTTCGTCCGGCCATCAGGGTGCGCCGGTGCTGGTCGGCGAGGTGCGCCAGCAACTGCACCAGCAGGTGCAGGGACGCATCCATCAGGTTGAGGGCCTCCCGCAGCTGCAGCACAAGTGCGGTGTCCAGGATGTCCTGGGTGGTGGCTCCGAAGTGCAGCGCACCGGCCGCGTCCTCCGGCAGATGTTCCCGCAGCTGAGCCAGCAGCGCGATAATGGGGAACCCGTCGTTGGCGAGGCCTTCTTGTAGTCGTGGAAGGTCCGGCTGGAAGGTCCGGCCAGCAGCCTCAATGTCCTGGGCCGCCCCGGGTGGAATAAGGCCCAGCGTGGCCTGCGCCTGTGCCAGCGCGACTTCCACGTCCACCAGACGCTGCAGGTGCTGCTGATCACTGAACACCTGGCGCATGGCAGGCGACGTGAACAGTGACCCGTACAGTGAGGAGTCCAGAGGAGTAAAGCTCATGCGTACCGCCCATGAATCAAGAACCCCAGATCAGTACGCATCGAAAAACACCGTCTCCTGCGGTCCCTGCAACTGGAAGTCGAGGCGGTAGACCGGACCGGCTGGCGTGACTTCCCGCTGGGCGATTAGGGTCGGGCGCCGGTCTGGCGGAACCAGGGCAAGCACCGGATCTGTGGTGTTGTCCTCGTCACTGAAATAAATACGGGTCGAGAGGTGGGTCAGGAGCCCGCGCATGCCCAGCCAGATCTGAAGGTGAGGGGCGAGGGTGCCGTGCGGGGTAGATACCAGACCTGGTTTGACAGTACGGAACAGCCAGTAGCCGCCGTCACGCCGGGTGTCACTGCGGCCAAAGCCGGAAAATGCGTGATGACCTCCGGTTTGTCCCTGCGGACCGGCCTGCCAGATTTCTACCAGGGCGTCTGGAACCGGCAGCCCGTCAGCGTCCAGAACCCGGCCGGTCACCGTGATGTGTTCGCCCGGCAGGTCGTCATGTGGAGCCACCAGAATGTTCTCCTGCGCTTCAGGCAGATCCTGCCCGTAAAGAAGGCCCTGGTGAAAGTAAGGCCCGACCGTCTGGCTCGGTGATGGGCCGAAGAGGCGGGCCGGGATGTTGGAACCTTCAGGAGTCAGCGGTAAGTGACGCTCAGTGCTCATGATCAGGCTCCTCGAATGGCGTCTGGGCCTCGCCGCCCAGCACGATGTCGAAGCGGTACCCGAGCGCCCACTCAGGCCGCGTGATGTTCAGATCAAAGCGGCTGATCAGCCGTTGCCGGCCCTTTTCATCCGGAATGCCCTGGTAGATCGGGTCGTACGCGAGGAGGGGATCGCCGGGGAAGTACATCTGGGAGACCAGACGCTGGGTGAAATTGGTCCCGAATACGCTGAAGTGAATGTGCGCGGGCCGCCAGGCGTTGTGGTGATTGCGCCATGGGTACGCGCCGGGCCGGATGGAAATCAGTTCGTACTCGCCGTGCTCATCGGTGAGCATCCGGCCGGTGCCCGTAAAGTTCGGGTCCAGTGGTGCCGCATGCTGATCTTGCTTGTGTATGTAGCGTCCGGCGGCGTTTGCCTGCCAGGTCTCGATCAGGGCGCCGCGAACGGGACGTCCTGCGCTGTCCAGCAACCGCCCCCGGACGATGATGCGCTCCCCAAGCGGTTCACCGTTCATGCGGGCGTTGCGGGTGGTGTCGTGATCGTCGGGACGGATCCGGTCTGTGCCGAACACCGGGCCCCGGTGATCGCGCAGCGCGGCGGGAAGCGGAATCAGGAGCTCGTGCGGCGCGCGTTTGATGCTGCTGGTGTACGGCGGATACAGATGTGGCGGATGGGCGCTGGGCCGGTGCTGTGGGTCGGTCATGAACGGTTCCTTTCGTCGAGGACGCGTTTGGCGATCTGGAAGGCACGGTTGGCAACAGGCACGCCGGCGTACACGGCAACGTGCATGAACACCTCGCGCAGATCGTCCTCCGTCACAGCAGTATTCCGGGTGGCCTGGATGTGCATTTCCAGTTCGTGCTCGCGGGGAAGGGCCGTGAGCACGGCCAGGGTCAGCAGGTGACGGGTGCGGGTGTCGAGATGCCCGCGCGACCAGGGGCCGCCCCAGGCGTACTCGGTGATGAAGGTCTGGAAGTCGCGGTCAAGGTTTGTGATGGCCGTGCTGGCGCGGTCGACATGCGCGTCACCCAGAACCTGACGGCGAACGGTCATGCCCTGGTCGTAGCGGCTCTGGGGGGCCGGCAGCCCGGAGAGAAAGGTACGGATGTGCTCACAGACGGCAGAGGGCTGTTCGGTGCCGGGAAGGTGAGCGGCATGCGCGATCAGGTGCAGCTCCGCGCCTAGCAGTTCAGCCAGTTCCCGGTTCAGTTCCGGCGGGGTCGACTGGTCATGTTCCCCGCACAACGTCAGGGCAGGAACGCTGAGTCTGGCGGTCTGGTCCCGCAGGTCGGCGTCCCGCAGGGCAGCGCAGGTGCCGGCGTAGCCTTCGGGAGAAGTGCGCAGCAGCATATTGAAATACCCCCGGGCTTCGGCGGGCCGCTCGGTAAGAAATTCAGGAGTGAACCACCGGGAGAACGCGCCTGGGGCGATCCTGGACAACTCGTTCTGCTCAGCCGCCTGGATGCGCTCGTTCCAGAGGGCCTGCGTTCCGATCCGTGCTCCGGTGTCGCACAGCACCAGCCCATCCACCCGGTCCGGGTAGGCGGCCGCGAAATCCTGGGCGATCATGCCGCCGACAGAGACGCCAATGAGCACCGCCGTCTGAATATCGAGTGCGTCCAGCAGGCCTGCCAAATCTTCGGTATGGTCGCGCAGCGTATAGGGCGCAGGAGGCGCGTCGGAGAGACCGTGTCCGCGTTTGTCGTACTGCACCGTACGCGTGGTAGTGGAAAAACTGTCGGCCACCGCGTCCCAGATGCGCAGGTCACTGCCGAGTGAATTGAGGAACACCAGGGTGCGGCCGGCGTTGAGCGGGCCGCGAACCCGGTGGTGGAGGGTGACCCCGTTCACAATGACGAAGGGGGAAGGACTGGACAGCGGTGGGCGAGCGTCAGACATGTTTGTTGTCCTCTGGCCCGGAGCGGGCAGTGGCATGCGCACCTTCAATGCGGTGCTGGGCGGAAAACCTTGATGGGGTCCACAGTAGTGATCCAGAGGGCAGGCCACCAGCCACCTGTTCGCGAGAAGCGAACAGCGAACTAGCTCAGCTTCACTGAGGCTGGTAGGTTGGCTGCACATGCCGCGCCTTATCCTGCGGCCAGGCTCGCCCGGAGGACGTTCATGACCCAGTCACCCTCAAATTCTGCCGATTCGATGCCAACTGTCCTGATTCTGAACGGTCCGAACCTGAACCTGCTTGGAGTGCGCGAGCCCCACCTGTACGGCCATGAAACACTCGGTGACGTTCAGCGGACCTGCACCGAACTGGGCAGGACACTCGGCGTTCACGTGGACCTGCGCCAGACAAACGCCGAGTATCAGCTGATTGACTGGATTCACGAGCACCGCACGACCACCGCGGGGCTGATCATCAATCCCGGCGGACTGACGCATACGTCCGTCGCCTTGATGGACGCGCTGGGTGCCTACCCTCCTCCGATCATGGAAGTGCATATCTCGAACATTCACCGGCGTGAAGCGTTCCGGCACCATTCATATGTCTCGCTCGTGGCCGACGGCGTCATCGCCGGGTGTGGCACGCAGGGCTACGCTCTGGCCCTCCAGCGGCTGTGCACGCTGATCGCCAAGTCGCCCACGACTTGAACCCACCTGCCGACAGTCCGCAGCCGGTGCGCGGCGTGCTGTATTACATCGGGGCCCTCCTGATGTTTGCCTGGTTGGACGCCACGACCAAGGTTCTTACGGCCCACTACCCGGTCCCCCTGGTGGCTGCCGTACGTTACGGTACCCAGCTGACGCTGATGATGGCGCTGCTGCCCCGGCCGCGCCGGACTCACCTGACCAGCACCCGGCCTGGTCTGGTGGCGGCACGCTCGGTGTGTCTGGTCATCGTGACCTTGTTTATGGGCCTCGCGCTCTCCCGGCTGCCACTGGCAGAAGCCACATCGATCGTCTTTATTGCGCCGTTGCTGGTGGCCCTGCTCTCAGGCCCCCTGCTGGGCGAACGTCTGTCTACAGGACGCTGGCTGGCCGTTATCGGCGGCTTTCTCGGGGTGCTGCTGATCATTCGGCCGGGTGGTCAACTGGACGTCCTGGGAGTACTGTTCGCGTTGCTGGCCGCGCTGTGCAACGCGGCCTATCAGCTGCTCTCGCGTGTCCTCAACACGGAAAAAACCGTGAATCTGCTGTATCACTCTGCCCTGGCGGGGGCCGTCGTGTTCACCATGATCGTGCCGTTTACCTTTGGCGGCCCACCTCCGAGTTTATTCACGGCGCTGCTGCTGCTGAGCCTGGGCGTCAGCGGTGGGCTTGGACACTACCTGTTCACGCTGGCCTTCCGTGACGCGCCGGCCTCACAGCTTGCTCCCCTGACATACATGCAACTCCTCTGGGCCGGTGTCATTGGCCTCATGGTGTTCGGGCAGCTGCCAGACGCCGTCAGTCTGATCGGCATGCTGATCATCGCCGTGTCGGGCATCAGCGTTGCCATTCGCAGGCCGGGTCCGGTCCTGGCAGACAATTCCTAATCCGCTGTCCAGTGCTTTCTGTCGAATAGGTCAGCACGTGAAGTCCATGGTTCTGTTCTGATTCATGTGGAATTGGTTCGTTTAGCCAGAGTGTGTTCACGCAGGGTGAGGAAGGCGATTCGTCAATCTGAACTGGACAGTGGACTAGTCCGCTGTCCAGCTCTCTTTGAACAATAATCTGCTTTACCCTTGTGGGACGTAGCGTGACCGGAGCAGGCGTTTCCTGATGTCACGCAGGACTACCTGTGACAGGCCCGAATTACCAGTACGGCGCACTGAGCACTCAGAGCTACGTCCCAAAGTCCTCCTGAGGCCTTGGAAAGGGAGTCGCTGGTCGGGCGGGGCTGAAGCGGCGCAGGACGGGCACGGTCCCGAGCAAAGCAACCGTCGTTCCCCACCTGGGGAACGACGGTTGCTGATCAGCCAGCGCTTACTGGCAGGAGATGGAGACGCCGGTACCGGTGTTGCCGTCGCAGATGTTGTTGCTTCCGGCAAGGATCACAGCGGAGCTCACCGACGAAAAGGTATTGCTGGTGAAGGTGTTGTTGTTATTGCCACTGTTGGCCGCGTAGATCCCCGTGTTCATGCCGCTGAAGGTATTGCCGCTGAAGGTCGTTCCCGACACGTACAGGTCGAACATCACCCCCGCCGAACCCGAGCCACTGAAGGTGTTGCCGGTGAACCGGTTGCCGGTGGCGTTGCGGTTGAAGATCACGCTGTGCCGCGCGCTGCCCTGGAAGGTGTTGTTCGACACCGTATTGTTGGTGCCCATCAGGCGCAGCGACACGTACGAGTTGGTGATCCTGTTGCCGCTGATGGCAATATTCTGCGGCACCGGACCGCCCCCGTGGGCCTGAAGACGGATGGCGTCCTCATACCCGTGAGGCGGCTGCTGCCCGCCGGAACTCGCTCCGAAGGTGCCGTAGGTGGTGTTGTTCGTCACCCGTCCGCCGATCACGCTGCTGAGCTGCAACGCGGTCGAACCGTGTGAATCCACCCCGGAGAAGCCACGCACAGTGTTGTTCTCGATGATGCCGTTGCTGACCTGATTCACGCCTTTTTCGGGCAGCGGCATGATCTTGATGCCGTCGCGGGCAAAGCCGTCGACCGTGTTGCCGCGGAAGGTTACGTTGGAGGTGCCTTCGGTTTTCATGCCGGTGTTGCCGAACCCGGTGGACACGTTGCCTTCGATCAGGTAGTCGCTGCCCAGCTGGCCCAGCAGCCCGATCCCCGCCGTCAGCGTGGTCGCGCCGTGGCCGGTCACGCGGTTGCCCAGCCATTTCTGGTGGGTCGAAGACATGCCCACCACGCCGTGGTACTTCACCTGCGAGACCGTGTTGTTGCTGACGGTCGTGCGGGTGGCGTTCTCCACTCCCACACCACAGCCGCCCAGCGCGCTGATGGTGTTGCCGTCCACGACGGCGTCTGCTCCACCACTGACGCGGATGCCGTCAATCCAGCCGGTCCCTTCGCCGGCACCGATGACGGTGAAGCCACGGACGGTGGTGGCCGACGTATTGACCAGGTGCACCAGGGCCGTACCGGAGAAGCCGCTTCTGGCCTTGAGGGTGGCGCCCTGACCGGTGACGGTGATGTTGCTGGTGCCGTTGAACGTCACGGCCTTGCTGATCAGGTAGGTGCCGGCCGGAAACACCAGGGACTTGCCGCTGGCCGCTGCTTTCTGAAGGGCGGCGGTGTCGTCGGTGGCGCCGTCGCCTTTGGCCCCGAAGGTCCTCACATCGACGCCGCTCGCGGTGCTGGGAGCAGGAGCTGGCGTTGGCTCTGGGGTGGGCGTTGGAGCTGGGGCGACGGTGGTGGTGACAGGGGCCAGGGTGAGGTAGTCGATGTAGGCGTTGCGGTCGCCGGTTGCGCCACCCAGGTCGTTGATGAACACGGCGCTCAGCACGTCACCGGCTTTTATGTTCAGGTTGCCCAGGGCGACGGCAGCGTAGGACAGCGGCGTGACCTCGACCCGTTTGATTTCGGCGCCGTTGACTCGGAGGCTCAGCATCACGTTGCCCTGGAAGGCGGTCTGCCGGGCCTGCAGGGTGGCCGTGAAGGTGCCCGAGGCTGGAACCGCGAAGGTGGCGGCGTGGTTGTTGCCGAGCAGGACGACCGTCTGCTGTCCGTCTGCCTGTGCGTCGTACTGGGTCCGTCCACCAGCCGCGACGCCCGGCTGCACTCTGGTGGTCAGGGCTTCCGCGGACACTGTGATGTCGGACGCGGGGCTTTGATTCATTGCGGGGGTTGGTGTCGTAGATCCACAGGCTGCGAGGAGCAGGGTGGCGTTCAGGATGGTCAGATGAAGCGGTTTTTTGATTGAAATATGCATAGTGTCTCCCTGCTTTCGGTAGCTCGGCCGACCTCAGGGGTCCCGGGAGCTTTGCGTCCCCGCCTCGCGACGGGTTTGCCTTTTTCGGTGTAGGAAGGACCCTGATCGGGTTCATCGCCTCATGCACATTAAGTTCTGGTAAATGACACTGATCTTACAGAGCTCTGGTTTTATTTAGGTTCTCACGAATTCTAATTTATTTAAAACGTTATTCTCATTGAAATTCAGGCACTCAAATGCGGTGTATAACATCACGCCTCTTTTGTTAGGCAGAGGGATAGCTACCGCTGACAGCAATCGCCAAGGCAAGCAGCCGCCTCCATTGGAACAGGCAAACTTCCTGTCTGGACGTGCGTCTATATCGACCAGACGGGCTTGAGCCAGGTGAAAGAGGTGTCGCCCGTCCCGGTAAGCGTGTCCGTTGCCTTCATCTGGGCCTGCATAACAGGCCGGGTGGTAGCTCCCAGCAGCTTGTGAAGCGTATAAACACGGATACCACACGGTTTCCGTGTCCCGACTTTGACTGGATCATCCGCAAGATCTGCTGCTCTACTCGCCGCCCTTGTCTTGGCAGGCATCACATGCCTTCAGGCCGAGTTTTGACAGAAAGTCAGTTATTTAACGCGAAGCTTCATGAGTTTAAGAGGCATGTGCAGAAAGGCTGCACTACCCTTCTTCGCGGCCAGCTGGCTTCCACAAGAGATCAGGCTCAGCCTCAACATCCCCTGCACGAGTGGCTTTCAGCTGCTTGCACGTCTCAAAGCCAACCCCCAGACTCTGCCAGATTCTGGTGATCCTCTCCACTCCGAATGCCCGGTTGAACATGCACGCCGCCTTCAGCCTGCATACCCACTCTTCCCTCGTTACGTTGACTATTAATCTGCTTCGCCATTGTGGGACATAGCGTGACCGGCTCAAATGATTCCACGTCAGTCCGCACAGAGACATTGTCATTAAGTGGACTCTCCGACAGAAAGCACTGCACGGCGGATCAGGGCTTTTCTTCCCTGCGTAGCCGGGTGCGCCGTAATGTGGCCTTGCCATTGATGGAGTGCCAGTACAGGCCGTCTTCGTTGTCCAGCGTAGAGTCATACCCGATGCGCCGCGAAGTAGATGCTGTAGCCGCCTGCAGGTGCGTGATCACACTGGCTTTGCGCTGCTGGAAATGCCGTGTGGAGAGAGAGACGCTCATGGCGGCGATCACCTCTCCATTGGGATCACGAATAGGAGCAGCAATACTACACAGACCCATGGCCCGCTCCTCAATGGATATCGCGTAGCCCCGCTCGCGGGTGTGCTTCAGGTCGGACAGCAACTCGTCGTGACTGGTAATGGTGTTCGGGGTGTATTGCCACTGATGCCCGCTGTCATACAGCTGCTGAATTTCACTGATGGGTTGGTGGGCCAGGATAATTTTCCCGAGGGCGGTCGCGTGTGGGGGCAGGATGCCGCCGATGGGGGTGTTCACCAGTGGGGCGTTTCCTTCAACCTTGTCAATGCAGATCGCCTGCCCACCGTCAAATGCTGCGAGATGCACCGACTCACCGAGTGCCTCGGCAAGGTGCGTCATCTCTTCGCGCGCAATACGCCGCCAGGGGGTGTGCGACATCAACACAGTATTCAGGGCCATGACCTGGAAGCCCAGGCGGTAACGGCCTGTGACGAACCGGTGTAGCAGGCCAATACGTGTCATGGCCGTAAGCAGCGCATGCACGCTGCTCTTCGACATGCCCAGACGTTGGGCGGCCTGCGTAACCCCGATCTCGGGATTGTCCACCGTGAACAGTTCCAGCAGCCGGCCTATGTTTTCGACGGACTGAACGCTGCGCGATTCGTGCTTCATAGGGGTTCCCCCTCTATACAGCAAAAGGTGCGCTGCGGTGTACCGTCCGCCGCGATGCGATCAGTTCGTCCTGGCCGCCTGCCGCGCGGCAAGCGCGTTCATCCGCACCGAAGCGTTGGCGGCTCCGAAGCCCGTATACCCGTCACGCTGCACCACTTCAAAGAAAAACCGGTCTTCGAAGGTGTTGGTGTAGACCTGCCGGAAGGTTCCGCTGGAGTCCTGGTCATACAGCAGGTTCAGGCGCCGCAGGGTAACAAGTTCCTCGCCGGGCAGCAGGAAGCGGGCGTCAAGGTCATCGTAGTAGTTCTCGGGGATGTCGAGCAGTTCGCCGGCCTTCTCGTCCACGGCCACCACCGCCTGCTGAAGGTCGGCGGTGGTAAAAGCGATGTGATGAACACCGGCACCTGACAGGGCATTGACGAACCGGCCAGTACCGGTGCGGCGGCTTTCCGAGACGTTGACCGGAAACGCCACCCGGCGGCTGGGGCTGACAAGTGCCAGACTGCTGACCAGGCCGTACGGATCGGGGATTTCGTGGATGGTTTCGGGCTCGAGCCCAAAGACCGTACGGTAAAAAAGCATGAAGCTGCCGAGTCGGTCGGGCGGCACGGCCTGCGCGACATGGTCGACTTCAAGGAGCCCAATTCCCGGACCGGGAGGACGCGAGAGGTGGAAGTCGGTACGGTAGAGCCGGTCGGCCAGCTCATCATCGACGAAAAAGAACAGCATGCCGTCCGGCGCGCGCAGGGCAGGCAGGCGGCACTCTCCCTCACCGATACGCTCCTCCCACGCGGTACACAGCAGAGCCATGGCGCGCTGCATGGCGCGGGCTGCGTCGTCGACCCGCAGACAGATGGCGCACACTGAGGGCCCATGCACCTGGAAGAAGTCCGCAGCGTGACTGTCGGGCTCGCTGTTCAGGATCAGATGAATGTTCCCCTGCTGATAGAGGGTGACTGCTTTGGACCGGTGCTCGCCCCGGCGTTCAAAGCCAAGGGCACTCACCCGGCGTTCCAGCGCAGGCGCACTGTTCGGATCCACTGCAAATTCCAGAAATTCGTAGCCGAGGAATTCTGGAGGGGCAGGCAGCTGAGTCGCTCCTGCTTCGGCCTCGACCCATACCAGCGACCGCAATCCGTCGTGAGCAATCAGGTGAGCGGACGCTGCCCGGAACTCATCATTGAAGATCTCCAGCGACAGGGGCCCCTGGTATCCCGCCTGCACCACTTCACGCATGAATTCCGGTACCGGTAGCGCCCCCTGCCCTGGGAAGTTCCGGTAGTGACGGCTCCAGGACAGCACGTCCATACTCTTGCGTGGGCTGTCGGCCAGCTGCACGAAGAAGATCTTGTCCGAAGGCACCGTTTCATGCAGGCCGTCGAGGGTGTCCCCAACCGCCAGGGTGTGGAAGGAATCGAGAATGAGGCCAAGCGCCGGATGATCGGCCTGCTGCACGATGTCCCACGCCTGCCGCCAGCGGTTCACGTAGCGGCCCCATGCGAGCGCTTCGTAGCCGACCAGAAGTTGACGCGCCTGCGCCCGCTCAGCCATCGCGTGCAGGTCGGCGGCGGCGCGGGCGGGGTCATTCAGCGCAATGTCCTGAACGTTGCTGCAGACCAGGATCTGTGGGGCCCCCAGCTCGCACATCACGTCGAACTTGCGCTCAGCACGGTCCAGGTTGCGCTGCCTGTAGGCCTCTGGCATAGCTTCGAAATCACGGAAAGGCTGGAACAGGGTAATGGTCAGATTCAGGTCGGCAGCGATCTGCCGCACTTCTGCTGGCGTGCCGGGGTGATTCAGCAGGTCGTGTTCAAAAATTTCGATTCCGTCGAATCCGACAGCCGCAGCTGCCTGCATCTTTTCGAGCAGCGTGCCGCTCAGCGAGACGGTCGCGATGGACTTCCGGAAGCGGCTCATGCGTGGGTGGACTCGGTCTGAGGCGCAGCAATCAACTGCTCGAAGTGAGCGAGCATCCGGCCCAGGTCGGGCGCGCAGCCACTGAACAGCTCAAAGGCGCGGGCGGCCTGGTAGACGGCCATGAATCCCCCGTGGACGGTGGCGCAGCCCTGCGCTCGGGCGGCACGCAGCAGTTCGGTTTCCAGTGGGACGTACACGACTTCTGCGACCCAATGGTCCGGCCGTAACCATTCGGCGGGGAGAGGCAGGCCCGGGTGCGCGGCCATGCCAGTCGGGGTGGCGTGAATCAGGCCGCTGGCACTCTGCATGGTTGTTTCAAGGTGATGACCGGCGTCGATCTGCTGATCCGGAAACTGGCCTTGCAGGCGCTGTGCCAGGGCCTGCGCCCGGTCATGGTCCTGGTCGAACAGGCTCAGGCGCTGCATCCCCAGATTCAGTGCGGCGTGTGCGACTGCAGCTCCCGCGCCGCCGGCGCCAAGTTGAACGGCGTGAGTGAGGTCGGCAGTGGGCAGGCCGTGCCGGAAACCCTGCGCAAATCCCCAGCCGTCTGTATTGTGCCCGGTGCGTTTTCCAGACTCGAACACCACTGTATTCACCGCGCCCAGCGCCTGGGCTTCTGGAGACAGGGCATCCAGGTACTCGATGACGCGTTGTTTGCAGGGATGGGTAATGTTCACCCCATTAAAGCCCGCGAGCTGAGCGGCTTCCAGCAGAGTTGGAAGATCTTCGGGTGTCATGGCGAGTTCGTGGAGGTCCATCAGGCGGTACTGACAGCGCAGGCCGTGGGCGTCACCTTCTCCTTCATGGAGAGCAGGAGACAGGGATTTTTGAATTCCGCTGCCGATCAATCCGGTCAGGAGACGGCGCTTGGGGGTGGGCAGGAAGGCAGTCGGCATAGCAGTTCCTCACTCGATTTTGGGATGGAGACTTTCAGGACGGTGCGAACTCGCCCCTGACCTGAAGTGGTCTGCGGTGGGGCACAGGCGTGGAGTGAGGGCAACGTAACAGAGTCCTTGTGGCTGGCCCAGTCCTACGTTCGGTCCTCGCGAACACAAATCCAGCGTGAATGACCCCACGAGCACGGTTCGCGTCAGGCCGTAAGCATCTGCTGAAGCAATGTGGCCTGGCTGCGCAACACCGGCAGCAGACGGTCCTGCATCTCCTGTTCGCTGGCGACGCTCACCGGCACAGTGGCGCTCATGGCGGCCACCACATGGCCGAGCGTGTTGCGCAGGGGAACTGAAATCGAGCGCAGGCCGGTTTCCAGGCCTTCAGCATTGATCGCAAAACCCTGCGTACCTGCGAGGCGGACCGCCGCACGGACATCTTCAGCCTGGGTCAGCGTGGCGGCGGTATGGGACACCAGCGGAGTCTGGTCCAGGTAGGCCTCGAACTGCTCGTCACTCAGTTCGGCCAGCAGCACATGGCCCAGGGAAGTGCAGTACAGGGGCAGGCGGCTGCCGACGCCCAGATCTGTGGAGTTGAAGCGTTGAGGGCTCGCCCGCGCCACGATAACGGCCTCGGTGCTGTCGAGAATGCACGCCGAGCATGAGGCGCCCGTCTGTTGACTGAGGTGAACCAGGGCTGGTTGCACGATGGTGGGCAGCGAAGTCGAGGAGAGGTAGGCGTAGCCCAGGGTCAGGATTTTTGGCGTGAGTCCGAAATACTTCCCGTCCCAGGAGACGTACCCGAGCTGGTGGAGGGTCAACAGACACCGCCGCGCCGTGGCACGCGTCAACCCGGTTTCTCCGGCCACTTCAGTCAGGGTCATCCGCTGGTGCCTTGCATCGAAGGCGCGAATCACCTGAAGACCGCGAACCAGGGCCTGAATAGTGTCACCTGAACCGTCGTCAAGACGATTCCCGTCAGCGCTTTGAGGTGATGCGATCATGGGTCCGGATACTCTAGCACTTTGTGCGGAGAGCGAACAGAATAATGCTGTTTGAACAAATCCATTGACATTCTCAAGAACGCGCTTTTATAGTGCGGTAACCGAGACAAAGTTCGCATAGCGAACAAACGACGCCTGTGTCGTCCCGCGCGCTGTCCAGCCGTGCCCCGCTGCACATTTTCAGGAGGCCCTATGAAACGCACTGCTTTTACCCTCGCCCTGTCCCTCTGCTGCCTTGCCAGCGCGCAGGGTTATCCAACCAAGGGCATCAACTTCATTGTGCCCTGGTCACCCGGCGGCAGCGCTGACCTGACTTCCCGGACCCTGGCCTCGGCCATGAGCAAGCACATTGGTCAAGACGTCACCGTGGTCAGCCGTACCGGCGGCGGCGGCGCCATCGGGCACCTTGCCATCTCGCAGGCCCGACCCACCGGGTACGACATCGGCATGGGCACCCTGGAACTGGTGATTCCCTCCTGGGGCAAGCAGTCCGGCCTGACCATCTCCAACTTCACTCCCATCAGCCTCGTCAGCATCAACCCGGCTGCCATCACCGTCGCCAAGAACTCCCCTTTCAAGACCATCGGCGACCTCGTGACCTACATCAAGGCCAACCCAGGCAAGCTCAAAGCCTCCGGGACAGCAAAGGGCGGCAGTTGGGATATGGCCCGCGCCGGCTTCCTCAAGACCATCGGCGTGAAGAACAGCGCCCTGCCATGGGTGCCGTCGCAGGGCAGCGCCGCCGCCATCCAGGAGCTTCTTGCAGGCGGAGTGGACGTCATCACGGTCAGCGTCGCCGAGGTAGGCAACCTGGTGAAGAGCGGTGAGGTGCGCACGCTGGCTGTCATGGGCGACAAGCGGCACGCTGACTTCAAGAATGTGCCGACCCTCAAGGAAAGCGGGATCAACTGGTCGTTCGGTTCCTTCCTGTCGGTTGTGGGCCCCCGCCGCCTCTCGGCCGATGTGGTCACCAAGCTTGACGAAGCGGTCAAAGCCGGAATGCAGTCTCCCGAATTCAAGAAGTTTATGGACAACGCAGGCTTTGGTGTGAACTATAAGAACCCCGCTCAGTTCCGGGTGTTCCTCAACCAGCAGGCCGCAAAAATGAAGGACGTCGAAGAGTTCATCAACAGCAACTGATCCCTTCCCGTACCGCCGGAGGAGTGTCCGCGACCTGCTGACGCTCCCGGCTTTTTACTGCGCATGTTGACTATCTCAAGGGAGACTGTATGGAACAGCAGGAGCACCCTGCCTGGGAACTGGGCCTCAGCCTGTTTCTGATTGTGTGTGGCATTGCCACCTGGATTTTGAGCGCTTCATTTCCCCAGCTTGAGGACGGCGCGCCCGGCCCAGCACTTTTTCCCCGTCTTATTGGGGCTGGCATGATTCTTGGGGGCGCTGTTCTGTCGATTTCAGCCCTTAAAGATCTGCGCTCGGCGCATGGAAGCCTTCCCTTTCTGGATTCGCGCCTGGGGCTGCTGAAAGTCTTTGCAGCTGTAGGGATTGCAGCTATGGTGCCCCTGCTGATGCCGTACATCACGCTTGTGGGCGGTATTGCGCTGGCGGCGGCGCTCTTTGCACTGCTGATCGGCACAGATCTGCCCAGGTCAATAGGCGTCGGGCTGTTCACGGCTCTGGTGGTGTACGGCGTGTTCGGCAAACTGCTGGGAGTACCCCTGTCATGAACAATCTGCTGAGTTGGGAATCCTTCCTCGCCCTGATTCTGGGCAGCCTGTTTGGCGCCGTGTTCGGCTCCATTCCTGGCCTGACCGCCACGCTCGCCCTGAGCCTGTTTGTTCCGCTGGCCCTGTTCCTTGATCCGAGTCTGGTCTTGCCTGCCGTTATCGGCATTTCCACCGCTGCTATTTTCGCGGGCGACATCGGGTCAATTACAGTCAAGATTCCCGGTACGGCCGCCAGCGCTGCGTACAGCGACGAGATCAACCGCATGGGCAAGGGCAGCATCGCCTACGCCATGGGGGTCGCTACCCTGCCGTCAGCTGTCGGCGCCATGGTCGGCGTGGTCATCCTGATGATCGGTGCAGGCCTGCTCGCCCAATTTGCCAAACAGTTCTCTTCATTCGAATACTTCTGGCTGGCTGTGCTGGGTCTGGTGGCCGGTATCTTTGCCACCCAAGGCAAGCTGATCAAGGGCGCGCTCTCGCTGGGGATCGGCGTGCTGATCTCTACCGTCGGGCTGGACCCGACCCTCGGCTACGCCCGCTTTTCCTTCGGCTCGCCAAACATGCTTGCTGGCATCAACTACGTGGTCGCGCTGATCGGCCTGTTCGGTATCAGTGAACTGCTTGAGCAGGCCTACAAAGGTGTGCTGAAAACAGAAGCAGTCGTGAGTACGGACGATATGCGTGCCCAGCGCCGTAAAGTTCAACACGACTACTGGGTGCGTCCCAGCCTTCTGATGCTGCGGGAAAGAGGGGCCATGATGCGCGCTTCCCTCGTAGGAACCGGCGTGGGCTTCCTGCCTGGCGCCGGCTCCGACCTGGCAGCCTGGCTGTCAAGCAGCCTGGAACGGATGCGCACCCGCAAGGCACAGATGACCAGCGCAGAAGTCACGCGGCAGGAAGAAACCGTGGTGCTCGCCGGAACCGCCTCCAACAATGCCGCTGTGGCAGGCGCCTGGATTCCCGCCATGGCACTCGGAATTCCTGGAGACACCCTGACCGCCATCGTGCTCGGAGTGTTTCTGATTGCAGGGATCACTCCCGGTCCTCAGTTGTTCACGGAGAACCGCGGCCTCGTCAATCAGATCTACCTGGCGTTCGCCGTGGCCAGTGTCGTCATCATGCCCATCATGGGCCTCCTGGCGGCCTATGGCGCTGGGTACATCACCCGTATCCCCTTCCGGTTGCTGATGGGATTTATTCTCGGTCTCACGGTTATTGGTGCCTACGCCATCAACAACAACCCCTTTGACATCTGGGTGATGCTGGCACTGGGCGCGTTCGGATTCGTGCTCAAGCGCGGCGGCTTTCCGCTCGCACAGGTGGTCCTCGGCATGGTGCTGGGCCCACTGCTGGAGCAGAACTTCATGGTCAGTGTCATCAAGGTGCACTGGAACTTTGCCAGCTTCTTCGAGCGGCCAGTCGCTTTGATTCTGATGCTTGCCACCCTGCTGATCATCGTGTTCGGCAGCCGCATGAACCACCTGTATCAGAAGTCGATTCAAGCCCCTGCTGCGGGGACCGACGTTCCGACCGGCTCGGTCTGACAGCCTGAAGCCAACTGCAGCATCGGGGGGCCAGACATATCTGGCCCCCCGATGCTGTAGATGGTTGTGCATTCAGGCTTGCACCGTCTGTGGGCAGCTGCACCCGGAACGAATGGGAACGTGGGTCGTGATACGGAGCTCAGGTCTTCTCGAGGGCCTGTGCCCACTGATCAGCTTTGGCTCAGCGGGCGCTTTCAGCCGCAAAGCAGCGGGCGCTGGTCTGCCTCAGATCCCAGAGTTCCAGGTAAGGCGCTGATCGCCTCACACGGACTCTGGTCCTTGCCCGGCCCGCTGACGGCCTTCGGTACTGGCGTTCCCCTCCGGCGCGTCCAGGGCCTCAGCGAGGTCCAGATCTCCCTCTTCGGCCTGACGCACCAGTTCTGCGTCGCGGGCCTCCTGCGCAGCCTTGACCGTCGCCTCACGCTCCTCTTCCTCGCGCTCGAGCTGCTCTTCGACCTTGCCGCTGATCAGCGCCATCGCTACTGCATCTGGAATATCCGGAGCGTCCTGCAGGTAGAACTCCTGATACATCGCTTTCAGGATGATCAGAAACGGCACCGTCAGAAAAGCGCCCACCAGCCCGAACACACTCCCGAACAGCAGCACGCCGACAGTCACCGACAGGGGATGCAGCTTTCCCGCACCGCCCAGCAGGAACGGCGCCAGAATGAACCCTTCAACCTGCTGAAACACCAGCGAGAACACCGCCACATACACCGCTTTCTGCGGATCGTCAGCCAGAGTGAACAGGATCGGCGGCAGCGACGCCACGATCGGCCCGAGGTTGGGTATCAGTTCCCCCAGCGCCGCCAGAAGGCCGAAAACGAGCCAGTTTTCTACACCGAGCAACATCAGCCCGAGGGCCATGAACCCGCCCGTGACCAGCATGATCAGCACGGTGGCGCGGCCCCAGGCGCCCAGTTGCTTGAGAATCTGGGCCAGGGCGCGGGCGGCTTTCAGGCGGTGCCGGGGCGGAACAGCACCCAGGGCCCCGTTGACCAGCGGCACTGGGTTACTCAGCACAAACACCACCATTACCAGCGTGACCAGGGCGAGAAACAGGCCGCCCAGCGCGGTCCCCACCAGGTTTGGTAGCGCGCGGGCTGCTTTGGTCGTAAAAGTGGTCGCCTGCTGAACAAGTCCGTGAATAGTGTCTTCGGACAGCGCCCCACTAATGGAGGGATATCCTGCGATGGCAGCATTGATACGTTTTTCCAGCTCTGGAACAGAGCTGGGCAAACTGCCTGAAATCTGTCCCACCTGGGTTACGACAGGTGGAACCGCAAGAAACCCCAGCAGGGCCAGGGCGGCCAGCACCAGCAGCACGGTGGCCAGCCCTGCAGCGGCACGTGGCATCCAGCGTTCAAGGAACCGGGCGACCGGATTCAGGGCGGTGGCCAGAATCAGCGCCAGAATGATCGCGAGCAGGGCCGGGCCTACCCTGCCGAAAAAACTGAGGGCAAGAAGCACGGCAATGACGCCCATCGCAACGGGAAGCAGGTTGATGACCTGGATGCCGGTTCGTGACGAACCTGATTGCCGCGCGGGGGGCATACGACGGGAAGTGGTCATAGGTAACTCTCATGATGCCGACTCGCGTCTGATGGGGTCTTAAGCAAAATCCCCGAAAGTGGGGGCAGGGAGGGTGGGCGCCTGAAGCTGGTCGAACGCTGACCGTGAATACCGGGCGGCCCTTCAATGGCTTCTGGGGCACCATGCCGCCTCAGAGGTATCCCCACTGACAATCATGGGTGGAGCGTTTCCAGGAAACCTCATTTTTCGCTTGACCACCAGTGCCGTGTACAGTGGCGGGACATGAGTTTCCCAGCCTTCGGTGCAATCCTGTTTGACCTCGACGGTGTTCTGGTCGACAGCGAAGTGCTTGCCAACCAGGTGTGGATTGCCGTTCTGGCGCAGCACAACCTGCACCTGAGCCCACACGCCTTCATGAAAGGCTCGATTGGCCAGACCCTGACTGGCGTCTTTGACTGGCTGCATGCGGAGCATGGCTGGGCCAAGCCCGACAGTTTCGAGTCCAGGCTGGATGAGCAGCTGCTCCAGGCGTTTGAAACGGTCCGTGCACTTGCAGGGGCCGAACATACCCTCCGGTCCCTGCAGGCAGCAGGCATGCCCACCGCCATTGTCAGCAACAGCCAACGCGACCGCCTTCACCTGAAGCTGCGCGCTGCTGGATTAAATGACCTGACGAACGGCCATGTCTATGATCCTGAGCATACGGAAGGCCGGGGAAAACCGTTCCCCGACCTGTACCTTCTGGCGGCACAGCAATTGGGAGTTCCGGCAACGCGGTGCCTGGTGGTTGAAGACAGCGTGCCTGGTGTCCAGGCGGGGCTGGCAGCAGGAGCCACCGTATGGGGGTTGTGTGCAGGTGAGCACATGCACGCTGGCAGCGCTTCAGAACTCTCGGACGCTGGAGCGGCCCGTCTGTTGCACAGCCACGGTGAACTGCAGCAGGCGCTGGCCGCTTTGGGAAACGGATCTGAGGAACAGCTGAAAATGCGTTGAAAGCACCGCGATGGAATGAACGCAACCCAGGTTCTGCGAGGCACGCCCGTGATCTGAACGGCGCTGTGTATTCGGTACAAAGTTGAACGATCCCTCGCATACCTCAGGGCTACGCAGCATTTGCGACCATTTTGATTTTTTGACAGGGCTAGACAAAGTGAAGTAGGAAGGACTCGTCCGGACTAAGGTGCAGCATCTCCACAGTTGGTCTGACCACTAGACCACAAGACCAAGCGCCCATCTTTCCAGACTGGAAGTGTCTCTTGACTATTAGCCCTGTCAAAAAACAGAAGCTGCCAGACAGTGTCGTAGACCGTCTGCTTGAGGTGGTGCGTAGCGGTCAGTTCAATACTGGAGATCGCCTGCCCTCTGAACGGGTTCTTGCTGTTCAGCTGGGTGTTTCTCGAGCCAGTCTGCGCGACGCGCTGACCCGGCTGGAGATGCTTGGCGTCCTTGAAGTCCGGCAGGGAGACGGCACCTTTGTCTGCTCCCCAGAAGGCAGGACGCTGTCACTGCCCTTCCAGGGCCTGCTGCGGAGTCTTCCTCAGACTGCTCAGGATCTTCTCGAGTTCAGGCGAATTCTGGAGCCCGAGGCGGCAGCGCTGGCGGCTGAGCGTGCGACGCCTGCACAGATCGCCAGCCTTCAAGCCTGCCTTCGTCAGCAGCACGTCACCGCAGCGCAGGGGCTCAGGCTCTCGCAAGACGACATTGCTTTCCACACCCTGATCGCCCAGATGGTTGGAAACACCGTCATTCTGCGCGTACTCGAAACCCTGCAACAGGTCATGCAGGACCTGCGGTCCCGGACCCTGCCTGGCCAGTACCCCGAGATCACGCTTCGCGAACACACCCGCATCCTGGCCGCCATTGGAAACCGCTCGCCCGTGGAAGCACGGCAGGCGATGGCGGACCACCTCGAAACCGTCGTCCGCACCGCCGTTGAAACCCCCTCGACTTCGTCAAAAGGAGCTTATGATGCTTAGACAGATTGCTGTGATGACCCTTGGCCTGCTGGGTACGGCCGCCGCCCAGACCGTGACCGTTGGCCTGGACGCCGACCCACCCCGCCTCGACCCGACCCTTTCGACGGCTTTTGTCGACCGTCAGGTCCTGAATCAGATCTTCGACAAGCTCGTAGATCTGGACCAGAACCTCAAGATCGTGCCGGCCCTGGCCAAGTCCTGGAAAATCACCAACGGTGGTCTCACCTACACCTTCACCCTGCGTGATGGCGTCAAGTTCCATGACGGAACGCCGCTGAATGCCGCTGCCGTGAAATACAGCCTGGAGCGCCACATGACGCTCGAAAACAGCGGACGCAAGAACGAGCTGAAGGCCGTCAAGGAAATCAAGGTCGTGAATCCGACCACCGTTCAGATCACGCTGAAGCAGCCGTTTGCACCGCTGCTCGGGGTGCTGAGTGACCGTGCCGGCATGATTGTCTCGCCCACCGCTGCTCAGAAAGCTGGTGAAAACTTCCAGAACGCACCCGTAGGGAGCGGCGCTTTCGAGTTCGCCAGCCGCAAACGCCAGGACAACATCACCCTCACGGCCAATGCCAGCTACTGGGACGGCAAGCCCAAGATCGACAAGCTGGTGTACCGCCCCTTCCCGGAAGGCGATGTCCGCCTTGCGAACCTGCTGTCCGGAGCCGTTCAGGTCATCACCCCGATCGATCCCAAAGACATCAGCAGGATGGACAAGAACGACAAGTTCAACGTCATGAACTACTCCGGCCTGAGTTACTACGGAATCTGGTTCAACGTGACCCGTGCGCCGTTCAACTCCAAGGCGGCCCGGCAGGCTGTGGCGGCCACGATTGACCGTGAGGCCGTGGCCAAAGTGGTGTTCCACAATACGGTCGAGCCCGCCAACGGTCCCTTCGCGCCCGGTACCCCGGCCGCAGCCAAGAACGCCCGTATCCCCAAGCCCAACCTTCCCCTTGCCAAGCAGAAGCTCGGCGGCAAACCACTGACCTTCACCCTGCTGACTGCTCCCGGTACGGTTCCGACGCAGCTTGCCCAGCTGTACCAGGCCATGTTCGCGCAGGCGGGTATCACCGCCAAGATCGAGCAGGTGGAATTCGGTACGCTGCTTGACCGTGCTGATAAGCGTGACTATGACGCCCTGGTCCTGGGCTGGAGCGGGCGTCCTGACCCGGACGGCAACATCTACGACTTCTTCACGACCGGCGCTCCCAACAACCAGGCGGGCTACAGCAACAAGACCGTAGATCAGCTGCTGAACAAAGCCCGGACGCAGACCAGCATGTCGTCCCGCGTGGCGACGTACAACGTTGCCCTGGGTAAAATCAACGAAGAAGTGCCCTACGTCTATGTGTACCACCAGAACAACGTCGTGGGTACCGCGAAAGGCCTCACCGGACTGAAGCCCATTCCCGACGGCATCCTTCGCTTCAAGGACGTCGACCTCAAATAACATTCGCGTACCTGCGATGAAGAGCGTCCTCCAGAGCGTCCAATACAGGCCGGAGGACGCTCTTCATCACCTTTTTCTTCACTGAGATGCCCTGCAACAAGGAGTGCCTGTGCTTGTTTTCGCTCTACGCCGCCTGCTCTCCACTCTTCCCACCCTGCTGATCGTGACCCTGGTGGTCTTTGCCATGGTGAACCTGCTGCCCGGCGACCCCGCGCGGCTGCTGCTGGGTGAGGAAGCCACTCCTGAAGCGCTTGCCGAGCTGCGCCGCTCGCTTGGACTGGACCGCCCCCTCCCCGAGCAGTACCTGCGCTGGCTGATGGACGTGATTCAGCTGGATTTCGGAACCAGCGTGAAAGACAACACCACTGTCACTTCCCTGGTCGCCGAAAAACTGCCCACGACCATGCAGCTGGCGGGCTTTTCGATGCTGATTGCCCTTGTCATTGCCATACCTGCCGGCATTCTGGGTGCGCTCCGCCGCGGAACGTGGGTGGACCAGGTCCTGACCCTGATGGCGCTGTCCGGCATCAGCCTGCCCAACTTCTTCCTGGGCATCCTGCTGATCTATGTTTTCAGTATTCGCCTGGCCTGGATTCCAGCCAGCGGCTACGTCAGCTTCTTTGAGGACCCAGGAAAAAACCTGCTGCTGCTGCTGCTGCCGGCCGTGACGCTCGGCGTGCACTCGGCTGCGGTTCTGGCACGGTACCTGCGCGGCAGTCTGATTGAGACCCTGTTTCAGGACTACGTGCGAACGGCGCACGCCAAAGGTGTCTCCGGACCACGCGTGACCTTCAAGCACGCCCTGCGCAACGCCCTGATTCCCGTGGTAACGGCATTCGGCCTGCAACTCGGCGGTCTGCTTGGCGGCGCCGTTATTACAGAGCAGATATTCAGCGTTCCGGGTTTCGGGCGCCTGCTGGTCGACGCGGTATTCACGCGTGACCTGCCAGTGATTCAGGGCGTAGTTCTGGTTTCCGCCATCGCAGTGTTCATCGTGAGTTTCCTGGTGGACATGATGTACGCCGCTCTCGACCCCAGGATCCGGTACCAGTAATGCAACAATCCACGTTATCCCGACCAGCTGCCCGGCCCAAATTGCGCCTGAGCAAACCTGTCCGCCGCTTTCTCAAGAATAAACTCGCCGTTGTGGGCGCGGTCATCCTGCTGATCTTCAGTGTGCTGGCGGTCTTTGCACCTGTTGTGGCCCCTGCCGACCCCAGTCAGATCTTCTTTTCCGACCTGCGTGCAGCCCCAGGCGGAATTCACCCGTTCGGGGCTGACGAGCTGGGCCGCGACATTTTTTCCCGGGTGGTGTACGGCGCGCGGGTCTCCCTGAGCGCCGGACTGGTCTCGGTGACGCTTGCGCTGGTTGCGGGCACCGCCCTGGGCATGCTTGCCGGTTACTTCAGGGGATGGGTTGACGAGGTCATCATGCGCCTGGTCGACGCCATGCTGGCGCTGCCTTTTCTGGTTCTGGCCATTGCGCTGGCGGCCATCCTCGGCCCGAGTCTGCAGAACACCATGATCGCCATTGCCATTGTCAGCGCACCGGCATTTGCCCGTATTACGCGCGGCGAGGTGCTGGCGCAACGCGAACGTGAATACGTGCAGGCCGCCCAGGCCCTGGGCGCCCGGGACAGCCGGCTGATCCTGCGGCATCTTCTGCCCAACATCAGCGGCGCGCTGATCGTGCAGACCTCACTGGCTATCGCCAGCGCCATTCTGGCGGAGTCGAGCCTGTCCTTTCTGGGCCTGGGGATCCAGCCGCCAGCACCAAGCTGGGGTTCAATGCTTAACGCTGCCCGCGGTTACCTGTCGGAAGCGCCCTGGATGGCGCTGTTCCCCGGCATGGCCATCTTCCTGACCGTGCTGGCCTTCAACCTGGTCGGCGACGGCCTCCGCGAAGCCATCGATCCTAGAACCCGCCACTGATTCTTCTGCGTACCAAAAAGGGCCTGTCATGCAACCTTATCCTTCTATACGTCAACCCGTCTACGCCCGCAACGGCATGGTCGCCACCAGTCAACCGCTCGCTGCGCAGGCGGGGCTGTTTATTCTCCGCGAGGGCGGCAATGCTGTGGACGCCGCGATCGCCACCGCCGCCGCCCTGACCGTGGTGGAACCCACCAGCAACGGCATCGGCGGTGACCTGTTTGCCCTGGTGTGGGACAGCGGCGAGGTACATGGTCTCAACGGCTCGGGCCGTTCCCCGGCGCTGCTGAACATGGACGCCCTGCCCGGCGGAGAAATGCCCACCCACGGCTGGCTCCCAGTGACTGTTCCGGGCGCTCCGCGCGCGTGGGCCGACCTGCATGCCCGCTTCGGCCGGCTGCCCTTCGAGCAGGTCCTGGCTCCGGCCATCGAATACGCCCGGCGTGGCTACGCCCTGTCTCCAGTGCTTGCCCACGGGTGGGCCCGGGGCATTCAGGCCCACCGGCAGCGCACTGGCGTGGTGTTTGAACCCTGGCTCGACACGTTTGCTCCATCCGGCTTCCAGCCCGCGCCCGGCGCGTTGTGGGCTTCCGAAGCCCACGCAACGACCCTGGAGCAGATCGCCCGGTCCGGAGCCGCAGACTTCTATGAAGGCAACCTTGCCCGTCGTATCGACACCTATGCTCAGGACACCGGCGGGCTGCTGCGCGCCGGGGACCTGGCCGCACACCAGAGCGAATGGGTCAAACCCATCAGCGTGCGCTACCAGGACCACGACGTCTGGGAAATTCCGCCAAACGGGCAGGGCATCGCCGCGCTGATCGCCCTGGGCATCCTCGACGGGATGGACCTGCCCCCCACCCGCGACGACGAGTACGGCCTTCACCTGCAGATCGAGGCGATGAAGCTCGGCTTTACCGACGCCCACCGCTATGTGGCCGATCCGGCCGTGTCCGACGTTCCGGTTCAGCAGCTCCTGGACCCTGCGTACCACGCGGCACGCCGCGCCCTGATCGGCGAGCAGGCGCTGAACCCGGAGCCCGGCGATCCTCAGTCACACGGCACGGTGTATCTGGCGACCGCTGACGGGGACGGGCAGATGGTCAGCCTGATCCAGAGCAACTACATGGGCTTCGGCAGCGGTGTGGTCGTGCCTGGCACCGGCATCGCGCTGCAGAACCGCGGGCACAACTTCAACCTTGACGCGTCTCACCCCAATGCCCTGGCGCCAGGCAAACGTCCGTACCACACCATCATCCCAGGCTTCCTGACACAGGGCCAGCACGCTGTCGGCCCCTTCGGCGTCATGGGCGGCTTCATGCAGCCCCAGGGCCACGTGCAGGTGATTCTCAATACCCTGCGCTACGGCATGAATCCGCAACAGGCGCTGGACGCCCCGCGCTGGCAGTGGACCAGCGGCAAGACGGTCGAGGTCGAGCACGGGCTCGGCGCTTCCCTGTCGCGCGCCCTGGCTGCGCGTGGTCATGACCTGAAGGTGCAGCTTGACCCGGGAGCCTTCGGTCGCGGCCAGATCATCTGGCGCGACGCCAAAACCGGTGTACTCAGCGGCGGCAGCGAGTCACGCGCCGACGGACAGGCCGCAGCGTTTTGATCCTGCTGTCCACCCTTCTGATTGGTCTGCTGGCCGGCGTACTGGGGGCCATTCTGGGGCTGGGCGGGGGCGTGGTGGTGGTTCCCGCCATGGAATTCCTTCTGCCGCGCCTGGGTCATCCTCTGACCATCGGACAAGCCGTCGCGATCAGCCAGTTCAGTGTGCTGGCCGTGGGGCTGGCGGGAGCAGCCTCCTACCTGCAGCAGGGCCTGGTCCGCGCCCGGACTGGGTATCTGCTCAGCCCTTACACCATCGTGGGCGGGGCGCTGGGCAGTTTTCTGGGTCTGGTTCTGCCAGCGCGGGCGGTCGCCACCGTGTTCGCGATGCTGCTGCTGTACTCGGCGTACACGCTTGTCCGTGGGCTCAAACGCGTGGAGGTCGAACGCGAACCCAGCCGTCTGGTGCCGCCCGCCATGACCTTTGCCGGTGTGATGAGCGGCCTGCTGGGCATCGGTGGCGGCACCGTGCAGGTGCCGGTCATGAACCTGCTGGGCGGCCTGCCGATCCGTCAGGCGATTGCCACCAGCACGTTCATCATGGGTCTGACCGCCGTGGGCAACGCGCTGATCTACCAGGCAGGAGGACTGCTGAATGCACAGCTCGCCTGCGCGATCGCGTTCGGAGTCCTGATCGGCGCCCGGGCCGGTGCAGGACTGCAGAAACGTATTCCAGACCGGGAACTGAAAATCTTCTTTGCTGGACTGGTGACGCTGACCGCCGTTCAGCTGCTCTACAAGTACTGGAGTTGACCATGAAGCTGCCTACAACAACCACCGAGGCAGGTGTGCTTTCTGGATGGGTATTTCCCTGGGGCTTCCGGCTGGCGCTGCCGGTGCTGCTGGCCAGCATGCTCTGGCCGCAAGCGGCGGACGCCGGCCTCTGGTTCATGATGGGCCTGCCTGCGTTTGCTGCCATGACCGTTGTGCACCGGAACTGGTCGACAGACCGCACTGTCAGTCTGGCTGCCCTGACCGCCCTGGGTGGCGTGCTTGCCGTCGTGGTCCTCAAGAGTCTGCTGCTGTAACCCAGAGCTCGCCCCGGAAATCATCCGGACATCAAAAAGGAGACATCATGACTATTATCCCGGTACCGGCCGAGAGGCTGATCTACGCGATGGACCGTTCAAACGCGCCGCTCGTGACCGTGCCTGACGGCAGCGTCCTGACCTTTGAGACCCGCGACTGCTTTGAAGACCAGATCCAGGATGCCGGAGCGGACTTTGTCACCCTCGACTGGACCCGGGTCAATCCCGCCACCGGACCGGTTTTTGTTGAGGGTGCCCAGCCCGGCGACGCTCTTGCCGTGGAGATCCAGCACATCGAAATCGGGTCACAGGCTGTCATGGTCACGGGTCCTGGACTTGGTGTGGAAGGCGACGTCCTGGAGCACCCCACGGTCCGGGTGTATCCCATCAACGATGGGCACATCACTATGGGCGCGGTGAAGATTCCTGTGCAGCCCATGATTGGCGTGATCGGGACAGCACCTGCAGGCGACCCTGTGCCCAACGGCACGCCCGGTCCCCATGGGGGGAACATGGACACCCGCCTGATTCAGGCTGGAACGACCCTGTTGCTGCCGGTCGAGGTGGAAGGCGGACTGCTCGCGATGGGAGACCTTCATGCCGCCATGGGGGACGGGGAAGTCAGCGTGTGCGGGCTGGAGGTCCCTGGCCGGGTCACCGTGCGCGTCAGGGTCGTGCCCCAGTGCCGCTGGCCTCTGCCGATGCTGCACACCGATACGCACGTGTACACCATTGCCAGCGCGGTGACGCTGGACGAGGCGGCCGTGATGGCGACCAAGCAGATGAGCGCGTTTGTTCAGGCTGGGACAGGCCTGTCCCCGGCAGACGCCATTGGACTTCTGAGCGCCGCTGGGAACCTTCAGATCAGTCAGGTGGTGGATCCGCTCAAAACCTGCCGGTTTGAACTGTCCCTGGATATCCTGAGCGCACTGGGATTCACCCCTGAGCGCGATATCCGTCTCGCAGCGACGGCTGGTCAGCCAGCTGCCGACTGACCCTGGACGAGCGCAACCTGGGAGGTCAGTCGCCGCAGCGCGAGTGCCTTTCTGACCTCAACGAGCGGTCAGCCTGAGAACCAGGGCCATCATCAGAATCAGGCCACCGAGGAACAGAATGAGCACTTTACTGGCGTGCGTTGCTTCGTAGCGCCGGCAGCGCGAAGCTGCTCCCCAGCAGTATCCCACTGACATCAAAACCGCTATCGACCTACGCTCAGATCAGTTAAGAGCGTTTTGAAAGGGTAGGGCTGTGAGCCATCACGCGGCGGCCAGCCGACGGACCATCAAGCTGGTCATGACTTCGTAGACGAGGTTTTTCGGATGTTTCCGGCAAGGCTTCGAAATCCTGACTCACCTGCCTTGGTGAGCCTGGACAGGCGACCTTGCGCTCCACGACCCAACGGCCCTTCAGCACCACGAATCCCGCCGGCACCTTCACTCCCCGTGGAGGTGCATCTCTTGGCGCCCAGGTGCCCTGCCAGCCTAATCACGGGCGTTTGACGATCTCCAAAGTTCAGCCCACGTGTGTCTTGATGTCCCCTATCATTTTGCCGCTGTACCCCGCGTCGGCCCATACGCGCTGCATGCGGGGAACACGTTCGGCAAGGTTCGCACAAGTACCGCGCCGCCTTTGGACGTCCCCTTCATGCACTTTGATGGCGATCACCAAATCCGTCGTATCTACGAGCAGATGACGCTTGCGGCCGCTCACCTTCTTTCCCCCGTCGTACCCTCGAGGACCGCCTGCGTCAGTGGTTGTGACCGATTCGCTGTCGATAACTCCCACGCTTGGTATGGTGTCCCTTCCCTCACGAATACGGCTCAGCTCACGCAACGTAGTGTGCACCCTCTCCCAGATCCCCTGGAGCCTCCTCAGCCGATGGTCGTGATAGACCGCCTGCCACGTGCCACGGTGGCAGGTCGTGCGGCATCAGCCGCCACGCGGTCCCACCACGCGGAACATAGAAAATCCGTTCAGGATTTCCCTCAGTGACCACTTGCGCGGACGACCAGGAGGCCGATCTGGAGGGAGAAATGGCGTAAAGACGTTCCATTCGGCATCTGTAAGGTCGTTCGAGTATGTGGATCGAGGCATGTCCACAGCACCTACGTCTTACCGTCACACGGTCACATAGGCTGACAGAACCTGCACCTAGACAGTTTTCAGACGCATTTTAGAACACAATGGCAACTGCCCAGCAGGTAACGGCCTGTCACGCTGAGCAGTGATGCTGGATGAAGGATCGGCCACCTGTTCAGACCCTGCTGGGCGCCGCGTTTCGTAAGCTAAGCTAGGAGGTCGCCTATGCTGATGAACCGCGCGCGTATCCTACTTCTCGTTTTTGGGGCCGTGGTCTTTCCGGTCGCTGTGACTTCATGCACATCGCCGGGAAACACCACCACGCAGGGAGAGAGCGAAGAATCAGGCGAGAACGAGAACGAAGAAGACGATTAAGTGCAAAAGGCGGCCTCTGCAAGTGGCCGCCTTCTGCATGGGCTGAATCTGACCTTGCGCGGCCAACTTCGAGATGCGCGCCCATCCGGTGGCAAAACATTCTGATTTGTGGACTGTGAAAAAGCGATCGCTTTCGCCGCCCTGAAGGAAATAAGGCTCAGGACACCAGCGCCGTCCTGCTGTTTGGGCCTGTTCTGAGTCCGGCCTCAGCGCGCAGAACACCGCGCCGTAGCAGGCCAACACGCCTGCACCGCGCACGGCCGCTCAGGTCCTCGCTTCGGCATGACTTCACGGTCACTGGCCAGCAACTGTTCCGAGCATCAAGGCCACATCCATCAGCCTGGCACCCCGAGCTACATCCTTCCGGTCGTGATCAGGACTTTTCGGGGGCTGACGACAGGCCACTTGCCCAGCCGATAAAATGCTTCAGGTCTGCCCCCTGTTGTTCCAGGCTGGGCAGCGCAACGTACATCATATGCCCGGCCTCATAGAAGGTCTCACGCAGGTTTCCCCGCAGGCTCGGATCGAGTTGCAGGTGGTCGAGCGTGTGCCGTGTCGCGTGATACGGCGTGGCGAAATCGAAGTAGCCCGAGGCCACCAGGACCTTCAGATGCGGATTCTGGTGCATGGCCTTGCGCAGCGTGTCTGAAACGCGCACATGCCGGTTTTCGAACTCCTTATAGCTCCAGGGCCGCACCCGGCCGGTCAGGATCTCATAGGGAAGATCAGACTCGAATCCAAGTTCTACTCGGACGTAATGGTTCATCGCGGCGGTATAGGGGCCCAGAATAGCGCTCATGCTGGGGTCGTACTCGCCGCTCTCACCACCCATATCCCGGTCGATGCCGGTAAAGCGGCTGTCCAGCCGGCCTACCGTGCGGCCCTCGTCCCGCAGCAGTTCCTTGCAGAACCGGG
This sequence comes from Deinococcus deserti VCD115, assembly GCF_000020685.1. Lineage (NCBI taxonomy): Bacteria > Thermotogati > Deinococcota > Deinococci > Deinococcales > Deinococcaceae > Deinococcus > Deinococcus deserti. Next base: position 261,898 of record NC_012527.1, read on the forward strand.
CAAGCGTGACACGCAGGTCGTTGCGGAGGACGAACTCAGGACTCAGGCCTGTCAGGTCGCTGTAGCGCTGCGCAACCTCCACCCGTTGTTCCTGGCTGAGGCGGGCCCCGGCATGCAGGGCGCGGGCGTAGTCGCCGTCCGCAAATGCTTCGGCCTCGCGCAGGACTTCGGGCAGGGTGCGTTCCCGGCCAAGTTTGCCGTGATACCAGGCAGTGGCTGCTGCGGTTGGCAGATGCACCAGGTACGGCAGGTCATGGCCTGGCGTGAAGTCCACGGTCGAGAAATCCAGGATGGAACTGATCAGCATGATGCCGTTCAGGAACATCCCGTGGCGCTCCTGCAGGTAACCGCTGAGCCCGGCAGCACGGGTCGTGCCATAGCTCTCGCCGATCAGGAACTTGGGGCTCAGCCAGCGTCCAGCCCGGCTTGTCCACAGCCGGATAAAGTCTCCTACAGATTCAATGTCTTTCTGAAAGCCATGAAAGTCTCCGGGCTTCTGTCCTTCGGTCACGCGCGAGTACCCGGTGCTGACCGGGTCGATAAACACCAGGTCTGAGTGGGTCAGGAGCGTGAACTCGTTGTCGGTCAGGTCGTAGGGCGGGCCCAGGAGAGCGCCGGCATCGCCCATAGCCACGCGGCGGGGTCCCAGCAGCCCCAGATGCAGCCAGACCGAACTGCTGCCTGGGCCACCGTTAAAGCTGAACGTCACTGGCCGCACACGCGGATCATGGTCACCGTCCAACGCGTAGGCCACAAAGAACACCTGGGCGCGAGGTTTGAAACCTTCTGATTCTCCCTCTTTGGAATGCTGCTCTTCGGCCAGCACCATGGTTCCGGTCGTGACGGTGTAAGCAATCTCCCGTTCACCCACAGTGATTCGGTGGTGGGTGACCCTGACTTCGTCCCGCGGCCTGCTGTCTTCTTTGGCTTCTGCATCCGGCACCCTGACCTTCACATCAATCTGGGTCTGATCGCGTGTCTCTTCCTGGTCTTTCCTCATACGTTGTCCCCCTTGTGCTGTTCTAGCGCGTGGGGAGCATGGCCCGCCAAGAAGGCGCATGGGTTCCGGAGGGTAGATGGTGAGGCACTTCCTCAGGAGAAAGCCCGTGGCGTGCCGACCAGCGGCACCTGACAGACCGGAAAGGTCCCTGGCAGATCACCTGCAGGCGATGACGGCGTAACTGCTCAGGTCAAGGTTCCTGGATCACTCCTTGCCCTCTGTCTGACCGGATTGAACGCTCCAGTATCCTGCTACCACTAGGCATGGGCCCCGCAGTCCCTTTGGAGCGGCCAGTAGAATGTGGAGCCTGACGAAGCTTTCCTGCTCCATGATGTGGTTCTGGCGGCATAGGTTCAGCCGCCAGCCAGCAACAGTCAGGTCAGCACTGGGCCAGGTGCTTCAACTGCTGCGGGCCACACAGATGTCCTCGACCGTTTCGCCCACCCGGATCTCCTGGAGCTCAGGCCTCCACCTGACCATCCAGGATCAGGGCGTTTTTCACGGCAAACACATAGTCATCTTCGGAAAGGTCATCCTTGCCACCAGCGTCGATCACCTGCTGCACCCGGGCCTTCCTGACTTCAAGGTCCTCGCTGGTTTGAGGTTCCGGCTGAGATTGGATGTTCATGTAGGCATTTCAACAGCAGGACGTGAGGTCTCGCCTGTCATCCTCCTAACAGTCCTTGAGCCAGTGATGTTGGTCTTTAGGAGGAATCCACGCGCCACAAGGCTTGGCCAGATCCACGGGCCTTCAGGACCTTTGACGGTTCGGCTCAATGATCTGCGCGGACCGTTGCCCCACATCGGAAGAGTGCTCTCGGTGAAGGAGCGTCACGCCCCCGCGAACTGTTGATCATCCTGCCACCCTGAGCGGCCTACGCTTCCAGACCGGCTGGTTGTGCCTTGAGCAGCGTACGTCCCGAGTTTTCGTCGATGGCAGCGCCAAAGGCAATGTGCAGCATGGCCGCGTGGGCGTCCCGGAAGGCCCGCTGCACTGTGCTGTCCGAGCGCAGCGCGCTGGTACCGCTGAGTTCGTAGAGGGTCTCGGTCACGTGTGCGGCGGTCAGGGTCGCGTGGCGGGACGCCAGTCCAGCTTCGGCCACCAGCTGCGGCGCGACGGACTGTCCCTGGACCGCGTGGTCCCACGCCTGGCTCGAGACGTGACGTACGTACGCCCGCGCCGCAGCAAACGAGGCGTAGGCCTGAGCAAATTTCGACTGGGTTCCGGGATGGTCGCTGAGCGTCTCCTTTGAGCCGAGCCGGGTGTGGCCCTGCGCAAAGGTGGTAAAAGCTTCCAGGGCTCCACGGGCAATGCCCAGGGGAACCGGCGCCATCCACAGCCACAGCAGCATCTGGAAGGGCAACCGGTACAGCGGACGGTCCAGCCGGGGAGGGTCAGAAAAGAGCCGCAAAGTGTGCTGCTCCGGCACAAAGACGTCTTCCACCTCAAAGTCATGACTGGCAGTGGCCTTGAGTCCCATCACGTCCCAACGCGGAATGATGGTCACACGGGCAGCGGGAAAGAAGGTCATGATCGTCTCAGGTGATCCGTTCTCCAGGACCTGCGGTTCACCTTCCTGCGTGACGACGCTGTTGCCGAGGATCACCTGACTCTGCAGGCAGCCACTGCCAAAGGCCCACCGGCCGCTGACCCGGTAGCCCCCCTCGACGCGTTCGGCCCTTCCGGTCGGAGAAAACATACTTGCGGACACCACATGTGTGTCCTGGCCAAACAGCTCCTGCGCTCCTGCCGGGTCCAGCCAGGCACTGAAGGCATTGGAACCCGCACCGATCATGGCGCACCATCCGGTCGCACCGTCCGCTGCGGCGAGTTCTTCCAGGACGTCCTGAACCTCAGCCAGAGACGCTTCAATGCCGCCGTAAGCCTGTGGCAGCAGCAGCCGGTAGATACCCGCCTGCTTCAGCGCCTCTACCACTTCCGGGTGAAGGCATCCGGTGCGCTCCCCTTCAGCTGCATGCTGGCGGACCAGGGCGGCGACCGCCTGGGCGCTTTCCAGAGGCGAATGCCGAGTCATAGTGGTCATGCCTAGACCTCCCGGATGTACTCAAGAACGGCAACAGAACGGAAGCGATCAGGGTGTGCCTTATCACTGTACTGCCGTTCGGGGTGCAGGAACACGGCAGGGCCCTGCATCCCAGGATGCCGGACATGGCCAGCGCGAGCAGACTAAAGACAGGTGCTGAAGTCAAGCCCCTGAACTGTGATACCTGTAAGTTCCCAGGGGTATCGTGCAGCTCTGATTCCGCCGTCAGAGCAGTCTGCCTGGTCCCTGCAGCAGGAGCGCACCAGAGCCCAGCTATAAAACAGGCAAGTCGCTCCTGGGACATCCGGTGTGACTTCCTTCTGCACACCCTCCTTCCCTAGTTCCAGAGCATGTCCGTTGCTCAGAAGGCACGAGGTCTACCCTCAAGGAGACTCTGGAACATCCGATGCCGGATGAGATGCCGAGTCAGCGTCTGCAGGGCGCGCCCGGCACCCGTGATGTTCTCTGGGAGGCTGAACACGATGCCCAAACGCAAGACCCAGAGGCGGGGTGCGTTCCCTGACACGATGAATACCGTCATTGACCTGACGCCAAAGCGTGAAACAGTTCTTGCTCAGAAAACCAGAGAGGTGGCCTCACGGCGACGTCTCCAACCTGCACACCCTGTCGCAACTCCCCCTGCCAGCAGTGGTCACCAAGCCTCCTTCGAGCAGACTCCCTGAGAGCAGCCGAAGACAGGCCACATCAGACGCATATCGTGCTCATCAGCGGCGCAGAAATCGGTGATTCGCCTTCTCATCTCGGACCATCCCGCGTGTCGTGAAAGAGCATTGTGACAGCGAATTCGTAAGCTGCTGGTATGCCAGGGCTTCTTCTCACACGCGTCATATCTACAGCTCAGACGCTGGCTCATGACCTGGGAGATCAGGCCCTGCTCGGACGCCTTGCTCAACTTCAACAACGGGCGCACCTGGAACGCACAGAAGATGTCCATCAGCTGCTGAGCGAGCTGCTCTCCATCAATGCGGCACTTGGGATCTCCGGCAATGAAGCTGTGGTCAAGAGTTACGGGTGGACATTGCCCTGATGATCGTCAGGGCAATGCCGGACCGCCCAGACCATGCAGTCACAGGCCACACCACATCAGCCCAGAGCATTCCAGCAAAAAACCGTCGTGGGGCCAGCGCAACTTGCAGCGCGTCGACCTGGGTACCGCACCGTGAAGGTGTTTGACCGCCAGCAGACCTGAAAGAGAGTCAGCTTAAGCAAGCGGGCGGGCACGCTCAGGTAGACCCGGCAGGCGCACTAAGGCTGTGCAGCCCCACGTACTGGCAGCCGCTTCAGCCATGAGCTTGACGCCGCTTTTTATTACCGGAACGCGGCGTTAAAGAAGCGCCACATGACAGCGCTGGCGTCGGGGCCGGTGGGATCGGTGTAACTGCCTTCGCGGCTTCCCCCACTCCAGGCATGGCTCATTCCCGCAATATTCCAGTGCTCAACCAAACCTTGCGCATACGTTTCTACTGTGTAGGACCGGCCTCCTGGTACCGACCCTGCACTCGTTACCTTCTGATCTTCGGACACGCTGTCGTTCTCTATACCGTCGTCTGCCAGATCATTGGTCTGCACCCACTGCGCCGCCACCTGGGTACCGTTCACTGGCGCCACCGTCAGGTCGTTCGAGCCGTGAAAAACGATGGCGGCCACACGCCGGCGGATCCCTTCTGAAGCGCTGTACGCCATCTTGCCCTGAGCATCTGGGTCAGGACCGCCCAGTCTCATGGCCGCCAGGGCCCCTGTCAGATCCGTCGCGGCCTGATACTCCAGTCCAGCGCTTACTCCGATAGCCGCAAAGACATCCGGATACGTTGCTCCCATGATGACGCTCATCGCTCCACCAGCCGAAAGACCTGCGACATACACCTGCTTGGAGTCGACCGCCACCTGCGACCTGACTTTGTCGACCATGGCCTTGATCACGGCAGGTTCCCCGGTGTTCCGGGCCTGGTGAGCAGGTTCGAACCAGTTCCAGCACCTGCTGGCATTGGCACTGGCAGACTGCTCTGGATATACCACCAGAAAGCCTTCCTGATCAGCCAGGGTATTCATCCGGGTTCCCGCAGCAAAGCTCTGAGGACTCTGGGTGCACCCATGCAGCATCACCACCAGCGGCCTGGGCCGGTTGTTGTTCGTGGCGGGCACGTACAACTGGTAATTTCGCGTCAGTCCTCCTGCTGTCGCAGCGCCGGACGAGACCCCCACCGGAACTTCAGACTGACTCTGCGCGCCCAGTGGAGAACTCAGCGTGTCCGCACAGCTCACCAGAGCCAGAGTAAGCAGGAATGGTGTCAGAACATCTTTCATAAGTGCCTCCCGCAGCCGTCGCGCGCTTTGTGACTCATCTGGCCAAACCCAACGTTGACTGATCAGAAGGTACCGGTAAGGTGTTCCGGCACCGTTACAGCCCTGTCATAGGAAAAAGCAAGTGCTGGTGCTGTCGGCTGAAGTGGCTGAGGCGTACGCTTACCATGCGAAATCGCGAGTTGCGTCTCTGTCAACGCCACTGCCATACGGTGTTCCACGTCAGGGCAACAGCGAGTGGCATGCGCCAGAATCGAGCTATGCCGCGCCTCACGCCCGATGAAACCACTGCTGTTCTGAAACGCCATCAGCAGATGCGCGGGGGCGTCCTGCGTCTAGCCCGCCTGCGGTACGAAACAGCTCTTCATCCCCCTACGCCAGACCTTGTGGTGCAACTCGATGCTCCAGACCTTGACAGTTCATCCGGTTGGTGCCGCATGAGCCTGACCCTCGAGGGGGTGGCTACGCTATGGCTGCGGGAAGACGAGGCCACGAACATGGTGCTGCTTGGGGGTCTGGCCATCGTATACGCCGGTGACCGGGTCTACGTCGATTTCAGTCCTCCTGCTGTGGACGGGTACGACCTGACGGATTTTTCCACATCAACTTTCAGTGTCAGCGCCAAAGCACTGTGGGTACAGGTCTCGCCATTGGACGCAGCAGTTCCAGACCCAGCCTGAGCCAACACGAAGCCTGTGGCTGAGACACCATCCAGAAAAAGGAGGCGTTTGTGACACTTGTCAGCTGTATGCACGTAGATTCTCGCGGCTTACGACCTCATGACCTCTGAGCACGCCGGAAGACTTTCGGAGACGTCGACAACCAGTCATTGAGCACATGTGAGGAAAGGACGCTGTTCACGGATAAGAGTGCAGATCGGTTGTTGCGATAGGCCGACTGTTTCCATGTGCGAGCTGCTTTTCTCCGTGACTTGGTTGCGTGAATGTATGTCAGTTAACCAGAAAGCCCTCTCGGGAAGAAAGAGAAACAATTATCCATGTCTTTTGCTCCCGCGCTCAGGGTATGAGGCAGGTTGCCGAATTCAGTAGATCCCTTACGGGTGAAATGGGAATTATTGATCCAGACTGCAACGCTGATACTGGTTCTCTCCATGTACTTTACTGTTAGCAAGATATGTAAAGCACTGCTGTGCTTTTAACCATTGGAACGTTTGCCTCCGCCATGACCTCAGATACTGCGGGACTATAGTTACCAATGCACTTTGAGCATCTGCTACTCATCAGGGTGTGGAATTGAGCGTACAGGGACGAGACCAGCGAATGGAGACGGCCCTTCGTGACGTGCAGGGCGCATAGCTCCTGGGTACATCTGGAGATCAAATGTCTGTACCAGCCACTAAAAAGGCCTCAAAAATATCCGAATGGGACATGGCATGAACCGTGAGCAAGTACCATGACTTAAATGTCACCCTGAGTACTGCTGACCATTTCCGGCAATGCCTGAATGCTCACCAACGTGCAGATACAAGGTACAGTTTGAGTGAAAAATCAAAGGACTCGACTGTTAAGGCAACGTCATCGTGGCGCCCCTGCCTCCCTGCCTGTGCAGTTGACCTCTGAGCACACGGAACAAAGGGGGACCTATGACGCGCATGAGCCGTTTGGTTGCCGAGTTTATCGGAACGTTCTGGCTGGTCTTCGGTGGAGCAGGCAGTGCCGTCTTTGCGGCCGCCTTTCCGGAGGTAGGCATCGGGTTATTGGGTGTGTCCCTGGCGTTCGGACTTGCCGTCATGACCATGGCCTACAGTGTTGGCCACATCTCTGGGAGCCACTTCAATCCAGCTGTTACCCTTGGCGTATGGGCAGGTGGGCGCTTTCCAGCCCGTGACGTGCTGCCATATATCCTGGCTCAGGTTGCTGGCGGTATTCTCGCAGCCCTTCTGCTGTATGGCATCGCCCGTGGCACTCCTTCTTTTGACCTGGCTACTGACGGGCTCGCAGCAAATGGATACGGCCAGCATTCCCCAGGACGTTATTCGCTGATGGCTGGGTTTGTGGTGGAACTGGTCCTGACATTCATGTTCCTGATCATCATCATGGGGGCAACACACCGCAAGGCGCCCGCAGGCTTCGCGCCAATTGCAATTGGCCTGGCGCTGACTTTGATTCATCTGATCAGCATTCCCATCACGAATACATCCGTAAATCCAGCCCGCAGCACAGGGCCTGCGCTGATCGTTGGTGGATGGGCAGTGCAGCAGCTTTGGATGTTCTGGCTTGCTCCATTGCTCGGGGGCCTCCTTGGAGGAATGGCTTACCGCTCCATGTTCAAGGACGACTCCGCACCGGATATCACAGGAGAAACCCAACCTGTGACCTGAACAGAAGAGCAGAAACTGGATGAGGCGTCACTGACGCAGCGGGATCTGCTTGAGCAGGAAGGCACACGTCCCTTCCTCTACACCAGGAAACACCCCAGACGCTGCCGGCGCATTGGGGTGTTTTGCATTGCCAGCCAGAACTGAAATACGCTGGATATCACCCCATATTTCGAAGCCTGGCCATGTGATGGTGAAGGGCAAACGAGGAACAATCTGAACGACAGTGTCAGCCCTCAGCAGCTACGCCCTGAACTTGCCTCCTCCGCTCAAAGCTGGGCTGAATTCTATGTACCGCCTTCCCGGTATTCCAGGCGATCCGCAGGGTGCTGCGCATCCCTGTCTTGCCTGAAGCAAAGTTTGATCACCTAACCGACGAATACAGAGTGCTAGGCTTGCGAGCCTGTGCCAAGACGAAGACGCCGAAAACAACCCCCTCGCTGGCCAGATGCAGAGGTAACACGGGCCACAAACATCCTGCTGGTCATCAATTTCATGCTGCTTCTTGCCGTTTTACAGGAAACCAGCAGATGATTTATCACACCACCCCACCGGTAAGTTCAGGATTCCCGGTGCACACGTCCAGGGTCTGGACAGCACGTCATGTCTCTCGCCCTTCAAAGAGTAAGACTTCCTACCGGACCGACAGCAGCTGACCGCCCGCGATTGACTGTCATTTCACGAGATCCTGACGCTCCAGTTCCTCCGCTTCTTAAGGGTTCCTGAAGGAGGCGCGCCACAAGCGGAAAAAGGTCCTGGCATGCTCGGCCATACTGTGCCGCGTGTCGTTTCCCCGTACCTTCCGCGCCCTGACTCTTGCCCTGCTGCTTGGCGCATCAGCGTCAGCGGCCAGCAGTCCAGACCTGCTGATCTCCCCTACCGGGGACGTCACGATTGCCGGTCGCAGCGTTCAATTACGTACTGCCCCGCAGTTTATTGAGGGTGCGCTGCTGGTGCCTCTGCGTGAAACTGCCGCCCTGCTGGGCCGAAACGTACAGGTCAGCGGAACCCTGATGCAGGTTGGACGACTGGTGGTCCAGACCAGCAACCGGACCATGACTATTGACGGTGTTCCCTATGCTGGCGCACTGGTCGTCACCCCGGGTGGAGACCCGCTCGTGGAGGCACGCCTGCTGGCATACGCCCTCGACGGGCAGCTGGTCACCCGGCCGGGGGGCGCTGTAGCCCTGACGGGCGTTCCAGCGCAAGGCACCCCAGCTGTCAGCACGCCGGCGCCAGTCAATCCACCCATTACTTCACCGGCGCCGCCGCCGTCCACTCCTGCGCCTCAGCCAGCAGGAGCCGGCCTCCCGGAAGCGCGTTTTGCAACCAATAAAACAGTCTACGCTCCCGGAGAACGGGTTGTTTACACCGATTTCTCCTTCGACCAGGACGGGCTGAATCTGGCGCGGCAATGGACCGGCGCGGAGGAAGTGTTCTTTACCCCCGGCGAGCACCGCATAACGCTGACGGTGACGAACAGTAAGGGCCGGGTCAGTGCGCCGTTCACCCGAATTGTTCAGGTGCAGGGCGCCCCGGTGAACACACCACTCTCGTATGCGCTGCGCCATACCCCCATTGGCTCGACCTTCAAAGACACCCTTAATCCTGCCTACCCCGCCGTGACGCCCGTAACCCAGGCAGGCGCTTCTTTCCCACTGCTGTTCAGCGACTCCCCGGAAACACCTACCCAAAGCGGCGTGCTGTACCAGGACCGGGCGTCCGGGCGGGTGCGCGTCGTGGCCTACCACATCAACCGGCTCCCCAGACCCGCACGCCTGTATGTCCTGGCGCGGCCCCGCAGCGCGGCAGCCGCCGTGCAGGTCCTTCGCGGAGGCAGCGCTGGAGGCACGCGCATAGAAAGCGTGCTTGGACAGGTGAGTGTGCTGGACTTTCTGACCGGTACCGGCTCTCCTCGTCAGCAGCTCAGCACTTCAGGCGTAACGGCGCTGTATACCAGCCCACTGCTGACGCCTGAACAGGGAGCCACAGCGCTGCTTGACCTGCACATTACCGGTGAGGCTGACCTCAGCGTGGTCATGCTTGAGGAGGGCAGGCCGCTGACCGACGAGACCCTCAGGGCCCTTCCAGTTCTGCCACCTGACGCTCAACATCAACGCGGCACATTCCCAGGGGCAGTACGCAGCCTCACTGTACGGGTAGGGTCCTCACCTGCACGCTTGACGCTGGGCGACAACCTGAGTGACCCGGCGCTCAGTGGTGTGGACGCAACCACCGGGGCGCCGCAGCGCCTGAGCGGCAATTACGGGGTTCAGTACGACATCACGGTCGAGAACTCCGTCCCCGGCAACAGCACCGTAGCCACGTTCGTGCCGCGTGGTGGCGCTTACCGCGGCGGCCTGACCGTAGAGGACGGACAGGACCGTCAGATCATCAGAATTCCCGGTTCAGGGGTCCTGACCAATGGTGACCACCCGATGATGTTGTGGAAGACGCGGTCGAGATCCTTCCGGCTTTCTTTTATTCCTACGGGAGGCTCATTCCTCCCGGTTTCCCTGGTGTTCTACCCGCACCAGGGTGAGCTCAGGCCCTGAGGAGAAGCAGAGGCCCGGCACGTATTCGTCCAGGGAGCAAACAGATCGCGGCTTGCCAGAGGAGGCGGTGTCGCCGCCCGCGACGTCGCGCCGCATTCTGTTGACCTGGTTGCAGGGGTCTGCATCACGGCAAGATCCCCTCACGGAGTGGCCCCGTGCAGCAGGGTCAGTCACGAGGGGTTCTGCTCCGGACCGGAGGGGCCCAGCAGGACCACGAACTCCTGGCGGCGCGAACGCCGCTTAGGGATTCCCGAACTTCCCGGTTAAGCAGCGGCAACATGGACCACGGCGCGTGAAATTCCAGGAACCGGTATGTGCCGCAGATTTCCTGGTTTACGAGGTATACCGCTCGACCGCAATCTCGAAGGCCTGTTCGTACTGCTCGGCATAAGCAGCCTCGGCCTGCCTGATGGCCTCGTCCCGCGCCGCTGCTGCCTCAGCACGGATTCTCTCGGCTGCTCCCTGCAGGGCAGACAAGGCCCGCTGGTAGCTCAGATCAACAGCTTCTTTCAGGGTGGACGGCACCACAAGCTCGACGACAAACACCCTGTTGCGGCTGAATGACCGTACATGTCCCTGCAACCCGACCTGTAACCTGGCGACCCTCAGGTACAGACGTGCTTCAGCCAGATGATGAAACTCCCTGAAAAAGACAACGGACTCCTGTGTCGTAGCTGACGGCCTGCGCGACTGATCAGCGGTGCCAAACGGTTCCTGGCTGGAGGTCCTGGTACCAGCGCTCTGCTGGCTGGCGCTCTCACCTCCACGTGCGTGCCGCGCTTCTTCTGCTTTCCGGCGCCTGGACTGAGCCCTGCGTTCCCGGTCACGGCGAGCTTCAGCCGCCTGACGCCTGGCCTCCCCGACGCGGCGCGCCTCCTCCTGCGACTGATCGCGTTGGGTGGCCTGCCGGTCCTCCCGGGTATACGTCACGTACTCCAACCGGCAGTACGACACCAGGTCATCGTAGATGGTCTGTGCCGCCGCCCTGCACTTCACGCGCGACCCCTGCCGGGACAAAATCCGGTCAAGCCACTGCATCAGTGTCTGATCACCAAGCCTGACGCCAATATTCGACACGTCCAGCGCATGTGCTTCCGCCAGCAGCCGTGAATAGGCGCTGGTGCCCCTGACAGCCTGGAACAGGCCCTGACTGAAGCGGGGACCATGCAGCAGCCTTCTGCGCTCTGCACCGCTGAGATGCTGAAACAGCAGCACTTCAAAGTCGACGGTTGACGCTGATGTCCCGTGCTTCTGGCCCCCGGCGGCCGGCTGGCCGCGCCCGGGTGACGCCTGTGCTCTGGAGGAGCCCGGTCGTGCAGAACGCTGCTCACTCCCATGTGAAGGGCCGGGCGCGTCTGCCAGCCCAAGCCTGATTTCCAGAAGTTCCATATCCCACCGCCGGGGCAGGGATGAATCCAGCTCGGACAGCATGACACCGTGTGGCTCGACAAGGCGGAGCAGGACCTGCAGGCATTTGCGCTTCTCGCCGGAATGCGGGGTAGAGACACCCTGCCTGTAAACCTTGACGGCCTTGTCGACCGCCCTCTGGCGATCTGTCCGGCTCCCCGAACTGCGATCCTCTGTCTTAGGTCCAGGCATTTCGTCTTCTGGGCGCCGACGCCACAGCCTGAGCAGCCTTCCCACAACAGAACCGTGCAGTGTGGCAGGCCAGGCCCAGCGCCTGAACTTTGCCGTTCGGCAGGACCCATGAGAGAGACAGCTGTTCCATCGGGAGATATTCTGCCGCACTGGAATGTGAGGCACCAGAGGAAGGAAGTGTGTTCGAGACGCCTTTTATGACTTTCGCCTGCGGAAACTGACTGCATCACGGTCCTTGAAGCTCCGTCAACGTAAGGCCGCTGAGCACATCGCAACCAGGGCAGTGGCTGCCCGTCATGAAATAGCGGACGAGATCACGGCTGCCGGACGAGCACAACGGGTCTACTGGAACTCTGCTTTTTCTTAGCGTGACGCCGCCCTATTCCTGGAGAAAGGCGTACGACGCTGCGGGGCCTTGTGATGCTGCGGTTTCTGGACACCTGCTACCAATCCAGGAAGTCACAGGTTCAGCGGAGAAGGTGACTTATTGTCGCAACCCAGAATCAGTGGTTCTGGCCTCCGGCCCCCGCATGAATTCCAGGGCCAGGGCAAAGGCCTGCCCCTCCTTCTTTCTGCCCACTACGAGATAGCCTCCCAGCAGGAACCTTACTCCACCTATGTAGCAATAAATACTGCAGTTTGTTTCATAGATATCACTCGGTTTATGGAGTATTCTACCATTCTTGACCCGAGAGCGCGATATGCCTTCTTCGGAACATCTTTTCCCACGCACCAGGACTCAAAGATAAAAAATGAAATTTTCCCCCAGTATGCGGAAAGTTTACACAGCAGGAAGAACGGTCGGCAGGCAGAGTCACTCAGCAACTTGGGAGGTCAGCCGGGAAAAGATCACAGGATTTCATAGATCGCCGTATGCGGAGTGGAGTCAATCTTCACTCTGCTCTTCCATTTCTGACATGCCGGAAGTACATTCGGAGTGTCGCTCATTCAACACATAACTCAGGCCCCATACCGTGGGATCACAAGGACATCAACTCTGTATGTACAGTGCCTCTTCCAATCTGCCGCCCATTCTGCGTCGCCTGCATCTGCAGCGCGGCGAGGCTGGGGCAGCAACTGGCCGGGTCATTGAGTGCATCCTCGACGATCCGGAAGCCTTTCTGGGGCTGACCATTGCAGAGTTGAGTGAGAGGACAAAAACCAGTGACGCCACAGTGGTCCGTCTGGTACAGAGTCTGGGATTCGGAGGATTCCAGGATTTCAAACTGCAGCTGTCCCGGTCTCTGGCTGTCACACGCCAGAGCAATCTTGCCGTCGATGCCGGCGACGCCGCCGTCACGATTGTGGGCAAGGTGTTCGACAATGCCGGCGTTGCCCTGCGGGACACGCTCGAACACCTGGACCTGGAAGCTTTCAGTGCCGCGGTGCATTCCGTTTCTCTCTCCCGGCACGTGGCTCTGATTGGACTCGGGTGGAGTGGCCTGGTGGCCCAGGATGGCGAACAGAGGGGCGCGCGCCTGGGAATCTCCTGTAAGGCCTATACCGATCCGAGCATGTTTTTACAGGCAAGTTCCCTTCTGGAACCTACCGATGTCCTGATCGCCGTGTCGTTCAGCGGCGCAAGCGCGGACATTGTCAGGGCTGCCCGTCTGGCCCGGCAGACAGGGGCCACAGTGGTGGCACTGACAGGACTGGGGCGCTCCGCACTGGCCCGCACCGCGCACCATACGTTGACCAGTTCTGCGCCAGGTGACATGTACCGGCCTGAAGTGCTGAATGTCCGGTTCGCTCAGCTCTGCCTGCTTGACGCCCTCTTTACCAGCTTCCACGTCTCCCAGGAACCGTACATGACCGAACGGCTCTCACGGGCGCAGGACGCCCGCCGCGCGCTGAACGCCGATTCCGCCTGAACCCTCTCTGATTAAAGGAGCTCCAATGCGTAAAGTCACCCTGTTTGCCCTGACTGCCATTCTGTCGATGAACGCCGCACAGGCCCAGAGCTTCAAATGGGATTCTGCCAAAGGCACCACCCTGCGGGTGCTGCTCAACCAGCACCCGTGGACCACGGCGATGCAGCCTTACTTTCCCGAATTTGAGAAGCTGACTGGTATTCGCCTGGTCACAGAAACCTACCCTGAAGCGCAGTTCCGGCAGAAGGTACTCGTGGAGCTCTCGACCGGAGGCCAGAACCTCGACGCGTTCATGATGTCACCCGGACAGGAAGGGCAGTTGTACGCCAGAAGCGGCTGGGTAGAGGATCTGGACAACTACGTGAAGAACAAGGCCATCACGGCCGGCAACTGGGGCTACAGCGACTTTTATCCGTCGGTCCTGAACTCCACCCGGTACGCCGGCGTGATGACAGGGGTGCCTATCCAGACCGAGACCACCATGCTGTTCTACCGCAAGGACCTGTTCCAGAAGCACGGTGTGGCTGTCCCGAAAACCCTCAAACAGCTGGAGGCAGCAGCCAAGGCCCTGAACGGCAAGGACGGCGTCGTGGGCATTGCCCTGCGGGGCAGGGGCTCGGCTGCAACCAGTCAGTTCGCCCCCTACATGTACGCTTACGGCAGCCAGTGGCTCAAAGACGGACAGGCCAATTTCACGGATCCGAAATTCGTGCAGGCCATGACCTACTACACCAACCTGCTACGGAACTACGGTCCGCAGGCTGCGGTCACCATGAGCTGGCCCGAAGTCACCAACCTGTTCTCTCAGGGCAAAGCCGCGATGTTTACCGACGCGAGCCTGTTCCGCTCCATCGTTGATGACCCCAAGAGCAGTTCCGTTGCCGGGAAGGTAGGCTTCGCGGCCATGCCGGGAAACAAACCCACGGTAACGACCTGGACGCTTGCGATCAGCAAGGGCAGCCGCAACAAGCAGGCGGCGTGGCTCTTCACGCAGTGGGCCACCAACCGTGAAAACCAGCTCCGCGTCCTGCTGAAGGATGTTCCGGCGGTCCGCCGCAGTGTCTGGAACGACCCAGCTTTCAAGCGGCAGGACAGCAGCCCCGAATGGACCCAGGCACACCTGGGCCAGCTGAACCGCGCCACGCCGTTGTGGAACCCTCCCGTCAGTCAGGTGGGCGAAGTGCGCGACGCCCTCGGGCAGGCCATCGTCGGCATTCTGCAGGGGGGCAACGCCACCGATCTGCTGAAACGCGCCGAGCAGGCCACCAACAACATCATCAGCAAAGAAAAGTAACCGTCAGCGCGTCTTGACCTGGACCGGCCCCGCCACCAGCGGGGCCGGGGTCCCTATGCCCATTTTTCAGAGGTGCTTATGAGTGTCGCCCCTATCCCTACCCCAACGCGTCGGCGCCCCCCGAACAGAAGTTTTTCCAGCTGGCTGGACCGCAATATCCGCTGGGTCTTCCCGATGCCGGCCCTGCTGGCACTCTTCGCCCTGACGATACTGCCGCTGATTTTCAACCTGGTGCTGAGCACCCAGGAGCGGTCCGTCAGTGACGCGCTGCCCAGCAGCTTTGTAGGCCTGGGCAACTATCTGGGCGCGCTGAAGGATCCGCGCTTCTGGAACTCGGTCAAGCTGATGTTTCAGTTCACGCTGATCGCGGTGCCGGTCCAGATGCTGCTTGGCCTGGGGCTCGCGCTGCTCCTGAACCGCACCATGCGCGCCTCCGGACTGATCCGGGCGGTGGTCCTGCTGCCCATGATCAGCACCCCGGTCGCGGTCGCGCTGATCTGGGCGCTGATGATGGACCCCAATCTGGGTGTCCTGAATTACTTCCTGCAGACCCTGGGGCTGGAACGGAGCTTATGGCTGGCCGACGTCCGGCTGGTCATTCCGGCACTGGCCATGGTGGACATCTGGCAATGGACGCCGCTGGTATCCCTCATTCTGCTGGCTGGTCTGCAGACCATGCCTGATGAACCGTTTGAGGCTGCGCGCATCGACGGCGCGTCACCCTGGCAGGTCTTCCGCTTTATCACCTGGCCGATGCTGCAGGCTTCAATCTTCGCAGCCCTGACGTTGAGACTGATCGACGCTCTGAAAACCTTTGACATCATTGAAGTGATGACGCAGGGCGGGCCTGGCAGCGCCAGCGAAACGCTCAACGTCTACGCCTATCACACCGGATTCGAATTCCTGAGGGTGGGGTACACCGCCGCACTTCTCTCGCTGCTGCTGGTGATTGTCGCCGTGGTCGCCGTGGGTGTCAACCTGCTGAGGAGGCGCGTGTGAGCAGCAGAGAGTCTCCACTCAAGCAACTGGTGCTGAACCTGCTTCTGGGTCTGGCGATCCTGGTGATGCTCTTCCCCTTCGTGTGGATGATCATGATGAGCCTCAAAACCCAGGTGCAGAACACGGCGGCCACCCCGGTATGGTTTTTCACCCCCGTGCTGGACAACTACATCAACGTCATTGAGCGCAACAACTTTCTGGTCTTTACCAAAAACAGCCTGATCGTCGCGCTGGCCGCGACAGTCATCGGAATGGTGCTGGGACTTCCCGCCGCCTACTCGATCGCCCGGTTCAAGCAGCGCGGACTGAGCCTGTGGATTCTGGTGAGCCGCATCATTCCGTACATCACCTTCCTGCTGCCTCTGTTCCTGGTGTTCACGAAGCTGAACCTGATCGGTTCGTTCACTGCCCTGATTGCCAGCCACCTGATCATCACCCTGCCTCTGATCGTGTGGATCACCATCGCCTTTTTCGAGGACATTCCCACCGATCTTGAAGAAGCAGCACTTGTCGACGGCTCCAGCCGCGCAGGAGCGTTTGTACGGATTATCCTTCCGCTGGTGGCTCCAGGCGTGATCACGGCGGGAATTCTGGCCATGATCTTTTCCTGGAATCAGTTCCTGTTCAGCCTGATCCTGGGCGGTCCGAACACCAAGACCGTTCCGGTCGCCGTATTCAACTTCCTGAGCTACGGAAGCCAGGATTACGGCGCGATTGCCGCCGCCGCCGTGCTGATCACCCTTCCAATTATCCTGCTGTCCCTGACCGTCCAGCGCTATATCGTCAAAGGCCTGACCGCTGGAGGCGTCAAAGGATGAGGGCCGTGCACGCCCCGCCTCCGGTCGTGCTGGCCCTGGATCTGGGCAGCAGCAGCGTCAAGGGCGCCGCGTTCGACATCCACGGCCGCGTCCTGGCTGGTCTGGAAGCCCACGAGAACGTCTCATTGCACTACGCCGCTGGTGGCGCTGCTGAGGTGCCGCTCGCGGACTTGGTGGCCGCTGCGGAGGCGGTGCTTGACCGGCTTCATGGACGGCTGGGCAGCCGGTCCGTCCTGGCTGTGGCCATGACCTCCATCGCGAGCAGCCTTGTGGCGCTCGACGCGCGGGGCGAACCGGTGGGTCCGGTCCTGTCCTACGCTGACACCCGCTCTGCTGGTGAGGTGAGGGCCGTTGAGACCCTGACCTCCCGGGAAGAGACCGGCTGTCCGGCCTTCAGTGCTTACTGGCCCGCACAGGTGCGCTGGTGGCAAGGAGCCCACCCGGAATTGCCCGCCGAGCACTTCTGCTCGGTGCCGGATTTCCTGCTGATGCGCTGGACGGGAGAGCTCGTGACGAGCTACTCGCTCGCGTCCTGGACTGGCCTGCTGGACCGGGAAACCCTCGACTGGAACATGCGGGCGCTGAGCACGGCGGGCTTGAGCGCGGCTCAACTGCCCCGGCTCGGTGACCATGACACCCGGCTTACCCTGCAGTCCCGCTGGACGGACCGCTGGCCCAAACTCGCGGGCGTGCCCTTTCATCCAGGCGTGGCCGACGGCGCCACCGCCAATGTTGGGAGCGGCGCACTCACCCCGGGGCGCCCTGCCATCACGATTGGCAGCACCAGTGCCGTCCGCCTCGCTGTGCAGGGCGCGCCACCCCCGATCCCGTCGGGGCTGTGGTCCTACCGCATTGACCGGAACACCCACCTCCTGGGCGGAGCACTGACAGAGGGTGGCAACCTCTACTCGTGGCTACAGTCGACGCTTCGCCTGGACCGGCGGCTGGATGAAGAGCTGCTCGGCATGGCCCCGGGCGCTCACGGCCTGACCTTTGTGCCTTCGCTGGGCGGCACCCGCAGCCCCGATTACGATCCACACGCCCGCGGAACGCTTCACGGTCTGAGTTATGCCACCACACCTGCACAGATCACGCGGGCTGCTATGGAAGGAGTGGCCTGCCGCCTTGCGAACGTGGCGTGGCGCCTGCCGGTCAGTGATGACGCCCTGTTTGTCGCCAGTGGCCGGGCCCTGCTTGCTTCGCGGGCGTGGCCGCAGATGCTTGCCGACGCCCTGGGCCGGCCGCTCCTGCTCGAAGACATCCGCGCCGGAGCCAGCGCCCGGGGCGCGGCCCTGCTGGCCTTACGGGCCCAGGGGGTAGAAATTTCCACCGACCCTGTCGCGCAGCGCGTGGTCGAGCCGGTGCCTGCACATCACGAGGTCTACCGCACAATGTGCGCCCGAATGGACCGGCTGACCCGGCTGATGCGCGAGGATGAGGAGCTGGTCTCGTGAGCCGCCTGCTCACCGCCCTGACCCGGGACCATGTTCTTCCCCTCTTTACTCCGGATGACTTGCCAGTAGCCCGCCAACGCCTGAACGTGCTCCAGGCTGCTGGCCTGGAAGCGGTCGAGCTTACCGCCCGTAATCCAGCCGCCCAGACACATTTCACCAGCCTGAAAGGCGAGTTCCCGGAGCTGATGCTGGGTGCGGGCACCATTCTGGATGCCGGGACGGCGCGGGCGTTCATCGCGCAGGGAGCCACGTTTATCGTGGGCCCCTGCCTGGTGCCGGAGGTCGCTGCCGTGTGCCGTGACGCGGATATTCCCTACCTGCCGGGAGCAGGAACGGTGCGTGAAGTGGTGGAGGCCCAGACTGCCGGGGCAAGTGTCGTGAAGCTGTTTCCAGGCGAGGTGCTGGGCCCGGCCTTCGTCCGGGCGTTGCGTGGCCCGCTGCCTGGCGCCAGGGTGCTTGTGACAGGAGGCGTGGCCCCGACGGTGGAGGGTGTCAGGGAATGGCTGAATGCCGGCGCGCTTGCCGTCGGGCTCGGGAGTGCACTGTTCCGTCTTCCCGACGACGAGTGGCCACTGCGCCTGAAGACGCTGCTTGCCTTTACCCGGGAGGTTTCCACATGAGCGAAGGCGGAGTCCTGACTTTTGGCGAGGCGCTGCTGAAACTTGCCCTGCCCCAGGCACACCGGATTGAAGACATGAGGGCCATTCGGGCCGAGTGCGGAGGTTCAGAACTGAACGTCGCGGCGGCCTTGCGCGCCCTGGGCCGTCCAGCAGCGTGGATCAGCGCGTTGCCGGACGGCCCGCTGGGTGACTGGGCACGCGCGCAGGTCCGCATGCTGGGCGTTCAGGATTTCAGTGTCGAACGTTCCGGACGCTTGGGGTCATTCTATCTGGAGGACCATCACCCGCCCCGTCCCAGCCGCGTCATCTATGACCGGCAGGGCACCGCGTTTCAGGCCCTGACTGCCGCTGACCTGAGCCCATCCTGGCTGACTGGCCAGGTGGCCTTTCACGTCAGCGGCATCAGTCTTGCGCTGGGACCGGGCCCACAGGAGCTCGCGCTGGCGCTGGTCACAGCCGCCCGCGAACGTAAAGTCCTGGTGTCCTTTGACGTGAACCACCGGCGCAAGCTGCTGCCTGACGCGGCGGCTGTGCAGACGTACGGTCCCGCCGCGCGGCATGCCGACGTGATTTTCGTCGCGCAGCGAGACGCGGGTCTGCTGGGTGGGGTGTCCGACCTGCGGGCCCTCAACCCACGTGCCCTGCTCGTGGTCACCTGCGGTGCCCAGGGCAGCCAGGCCCACCTGCCGGGCGGCGAAATTGTTCATCAGCCCGCCTTCGCGGCCGCCGGTCCTGGCCGGGTAGGACGGGGAGACGCCTTTGCCGGCGGCTTCCTGCATGCCTGGCTGGGACAAGCCACACCTGCTCAAGCGCTGCAGTTCGCCTCGGCGTGTGCGGCGCTGAAAACCACGCTTCCGGGTGATCAGCTGCACGTCAGTGACGGTGACCTGAAGGCGGTCCTGGCTGGCAGTGAAAGCGGCGAGCCGCTCCGATGACGCCTTACGACCTCAAGGAAGGACAGATCCCATGCAGATGACCATGCGCTGGTTCGGCCCGGCTGACCCGGTCCCCCTTTGGAAACTCCGGCAGGTCCCCAACCTGACCGGTATCGTGAGTGCCTTGCATGACGTGCCTCCCGGGGTGCCCTGGACGCGTCCGGACGTTGCCGCCCTGCGTGCGCAGGTGGAATCCGCTGGACTGCAGCTGAGTGTCATCGAGAGCATTCCTGTCCACGAGGACATCAAACTCGGCAATGCGCACCGCGACGGACGTATCCAGGCGTTTATCTCATGTCTGGAAGCGGTCGCCGCCGAGGGCATCCGGGTGGTCTGCTACAACTTCATGCCGGTGTTCGACTGGACCCGCACAGATCTCGCCATGCGGCTGCCGGACGGCAGCACCACCCTCACGTTCCGCCAGGCGGACGTCGACGCCACACCAGGGGATGAGCCTCCTGCACTTCCAGGTTGGGCAGAAGCTTACACGGTGCAGGAACTTCAGGCGCTGCGTGCGGCGTACACGGACATCGATGCCGCGAAGCTCAGGGCCAACCTGGCTTACTTCCTGCAGGCCGTGGTCCCGGAAGCGGCGCGGCTGAACGTCAAACTTGCGATTCACCCGGATGACCCGCCCTGGCCAGTGCTGGGCCTGCCACGTGTGGTAAGCACGGCGGACGATCTGGAGTTCCTGCTGAACGCTGCGCCGGACGAGCACAACGGCCTGACGTTCTGTACCGGCTCGCTCGGCGCGTGGTCAGGCCATGATCTTCCTGCCATGGTGGACCGCTTCGCAAACCGCATTCATTTTGTGCACGCGCGTAATGTGCGCCGGATCGCAGAGCGGGATTTTGACGAGGTGGCCCACATCAGCGCTCATGGAAACGTGCAGCTGGCCAAGACAGTGATGAAGCTCGCGCGCCTGCGCCCCGGAGTCCCGATTCGCCCGGACCATGGCCGGATGATCTGGGGCGAAACCGGGCGGCCCGGCTACGGTCTGTACGACCGGGCACTGGGTGCAACGTACCTGCAGGGCCTGATTGACGCCGTGGAAGAAAGCGCGCATGCCTGAGCTGTCCGAACTGCTTGGCCAGCACCGGTTGCTGGCCATCCTGCGCGGGGTGCCTGCTACGCACGCACCGCGTCTGGTGGAGACGTTGCACGAGGAAGGGATCAGGCTGTTCGAGGTGGCGCTCAGTGACGCGCATGGACTCGAAGCCCTCCGTGCTGTCCGGGCGGCTCTCGGACTGGAGCTGCCGTTGGGCGCCGGTACGGTGGTCACCTCTGAACTGGCTGCTCACGCTCAGGACGCGGGCGCAGATTTTCTGGTTACGCCGCATGTCGTGCCGGAGGTTGCGGCAGCGGCCCACGAGCGTGGGCTGGGATTGCTGATGGGCGCCCTGACGCCCACCGAAATCGCCCAGGCGCTTGCGCTTGGCAGCGCTGCCGTGAAGGTATTTCCCGCCGGCATCCTCGGTCCGGAGTACCTGCGGCAGCTGCGCGGCCCCTACCCGCAAGCTCCCCTGATCGCTGTGGGAGGCATACACGCGGGGAACGTCTCTTCCTACTTCGCCGCCGGAGCGAATGGAGCGGGTGTGGGCGGCGCCCTGACCCGAACAGACTGGACTGCACCGGACTGGGATGCGGTAAGACAGCAGGCACAGCATCTGGTGGCTGCCGGGAGGACCCTATGAAAATCACCCGTCTCGAGTCGTTTCTCGTACCGCCCCGGTGGCTGTTTCTCAAGATCGAAACGGATGAAGGCGTCAGCGGATGGGGCGAGCCGGTGGTGGAGGGGCGTGCGCACACCGTGCAGGCTGCCGTGAACGAGCTGGCCGATCTGATTGTCGGGCGGGATCCAGGACGCATCGAGGACCTCTGGCAACTGATGCACCGGGGCGGCTTCTACCGCGGTGGGGCCGTGTTCATGAGCGCCATTGCCGGGATCGATCAGGCACTGTGGGACATCAAGGGCAAGGTCTTTGGCGCGCCCGTACACAGCCTGTTGGGTGGACAGTGCCGTGACCGGATGCGGGTGTACTCCTGGATCGGAGGCGACCGGCCTTCCGATGTGGCTGCGGCAGCCCACGCCGCGATGAGCGCAGGGTTTACGGCGATCAAAATGAATGCCACCGAGGAAATGACGTACCTGGACGTCCATTCCAAGATCGACAGCGTGCTGAACCGGGTGCAGGCTGTACGCGACGCGACCACGCCGGACTTTGGCATCGCTGTGGACTTCCACGGTCGCCTTCACCTGCCGATGGCGCGGGTGCTGGCCCGGGAACTTGACCCTATGCGCCTGATGTTTATCGAAGAGCCGGTGCTGAGTGAAAACATTGAAGCTCTGCGGGAGATCCGGCGTGTCACCACTACGCCTCTGGCGCTCGGCGAACGGCTGTACTCCCGGTGGGAATTCAAGGCAATGCTGCACGAGGGCCTGGTGGACGTGATTCAACCGGACCTGTCGCACGCAGGAGGCATCACGGAGTGCCGCAAGATCGCGTCGATGGCCGAAGCCTATGACGTCGCTCTCGCCCCGCACTGCCCCCTGGGCCCGATTGCGCTGGCCGCCTGCCTTCAGGTGGACGCTGTGGCACACAATGCTGCGATTCAGGAGCAGAGCCTCGGGATTCATTACAACCAGGGCAGTGACCTGCTCGATTACGTGAAAGACAAGAGCGTCTTCCAGTACGCGGACGGATACGTGGGTCTTCCCCAGGGTCCGGGGCTGGGGATAGAGGTGGATGAGGATTTCGTGCGCGCTCAGGCTGCCACGGAGCATCGCTGGCGCAATCCACTGTGGCGGCACGCGGACGGCAGTGTTGCAGAGTGGTAAGTCAGCCTCTTTTCTCGTGCTGAGCGTGCCGGCAACGCTTTGCCGAGACATGGCCCGGTCGCTGGGTTCCAGGACCTTCCATGTCGCCTGTACGCGTAGGGAGATCCCATATACGACCAGCGGTTGAGGCCAGCGGCATCCTTCAAGGCACTGCCACCTCAAGACAAGGGGAATAAAAGGGTCAGGCAGACCGCCCTGCGATCTGCCTGGTCTCGCGCGACGATCAGCTCCGGTTCATCATCGTTTGCTGGAGCCGGCCAACCGGCTGAACAACCCTCCTGGAGGCTTCACTTCGGGTTAGTGGTCATTTCCTGCGGCCGGAGTGTTTCAGCGAGGTCCACAAGAAGTTCCTGGGCACGCTCATAACCGGGCCTGAGGTAGACCATGGCAAAGGTCGTCCAGTCCTGCACCGCCCCAACTTCCTGATCGTTCTCCCGAAGTTTCAGGTGCGGATACACGCCGTACTCGACGTAGCAGTCGTATCTGTCGGCGACCTCTTCCAGGCGCCTGGTGTTCTCGTCGGTCCAGCTCAGAACGTACGGCAGGGCAAAGCACGGCTTTCCGCAGCTGCCCCCCAGGCCGACGAGCGGGAAGCCCGCCACACTAGGGGTCTCGTCGCGGGTCCGGACACGTTCGAGAAACGCCTGACGGTCACGCGCGACATCACGGTTGGGCAGCTTCTGAGCAGCGATCCAGGGGCCTACAGTCAGTTTGGTCATCAGATGTCCTTTCAGGAGAGGGGGCGTGCCCCGGCAGAGCCATTATTCAGGCGTGGAGAGGAGAAGACGCAGGCGTGTGTGCGGGCACGTGGTCTGGCCGGACCGGCGGGCGGAAGCCGCGCAGGCGAAGCGCATTGGTCAGCACAAAGACACTGGAAAATCCCATTGCTGCGGCGGCCAGGACCGGACTGAGCAGCCAGCCGAACGTAGGGTAGAGCACACCCGCCGCCACTGGTATCAGGATGACGTTGTACGCGAAGGCCCAGAACAGGTTCAGGCGGATATTGCGCAGGGTCGCCCGTGAAAGCGCGTAGGCGTTCGGTACACCACGCAGGTCGCCGCTCATGAGGATCACGTCGGCGGTCTCCACGGCTACGTCAGTACCGGTGCCGATTGCCAGACCAACATCGGCCTGGGCCAGGGCGGGCGCGTCGTTGATGCCGTCACCTACGAAGGCCACCTTGTGCCCCTGGGCCTGAAGGGCTTTCACCGCGTCGCTCTTGCCGCTGGGCAGCACTTCTGCAAGGACCTCGTCGATGCCCAGTTGCCGCGCGATGGCGTGGGCGGTGCGCCCGTTGTCGCCGGTGATCATCGCGACCTTCAGACCCTGGCGGTGCAGTGCACGGACCGCTTCGAAGCTGCCTTCCTTGATCGGGTCTGCCACCGCAATGATGGCTGCAAGCTGCCCGTCGATGGCGGCGTACATTGGGGACTTGCCTTCGTCACCCAGCTGATGAGCCTGCGCGGTAAAAGCTCCAGTGTCGAGGCCAAGCCGGGTCATGTACCGGTCGGCGCCGATCTGCACCAGGTGTCCTGCCACACGCGCTTCCAGACCAAATCCCGGTACGGCTTCAAAGTGGTCCGTTGTCAGAGGGGTAATTCCTTCACGCCTGGCCGCCTCGACAATCGCCTGGGCGATGGGATGCTCACTTTGCGCCTCGGCGGCCGCGACAAGACCAAGGACCTGCTGGCGGTCAAATGCTGGGGTGGTCACCAGATCAGTGAGTTCAGGCCTGCCCCTGGTCAGCGTGCCTGTTTTATCGACGGCCACCACCTGAACACCCTGAAGACCTTCAAGCGCCGATCCGTTGCGGAACAGCACGCCCAGCTCCGCAGCCTTGCCGGTGCCGACCATGATGCTGGTGGGTGTTGCAAGGCCCATGGCGCAGGGACAGGCAATGATCAGTACCGCGACCGTGTTGACCAGCGCGAAGCTCAGGGCGGTCTGCCCACCAAAAATCATCCACAGCACGAAGGTCAGGGCTGCGATCCCCAGCACGACAGGTACGAAGACACTGACCACCTTATCGGCCAGCCCCTGAATCGGAGGCTTGCTGCCCTGGGCCGTTTCGACCAGCTTGATGATCTGGGCCAGCGCGGTATCAGCACCGACCCTGGTGGCTTTGAACGTAAGGGCCCCATTCTGGTTGATGGTGCCGCCTACGACGCTTGAGCCAGCCTGTTTGTTCACAGGGACGGGCTCGCCGGTGATCATGCTCTCGTCGACAAAGCTGTTGCCGCCCGTAACTTCACCGTCCACCGGGATTTTCTCGCCGGGGCGCACCGCCAGCAGATCGCCTATCAGGACTTCATCGGTGGGAACTTCGTGTTCCTGCCCCTGCCGGACAACACGGGCGGTTTTGGGCTGCAGGGAGAGCAGCTTCTTCATGGCTTCGCTGCTGCGTCCCTTGGCGATGGCCTCGAAGTATTTGCCCAGCAGAATCAGGGTGATGACAACAGCGCTGGCCTCGTAATACACGTGCGCGGTGCCTTCAGGGAAAATCTGAGGTGCGACGGTCACCAGCAGGCTGTAAAAGAACGCGGCGGAAGTACCGATCATGACCAGGCTGTTCATGTCAGGTGAACGGTGCGTCAGGCTTTTCCAGCCGAGACGGTAAAAGCGCAGACCGGGACCGAACTGGACGGGAGCGGCGAGCGCCAGCATGATCCAGTTCAGCGTGCCCATGTCCACGTAACCCGTCAGCCACATATGAAAGGGCATATACAGCATCGGCACCATAGCCAGCAGCAACAGCGGAACAGCGAAAACGGCGCTGAAGATGACGGCGCGGCGCAGTCCCTGAACTTCCCGTTCCCGGACTTCGCGTTCCTGGTCTGTGCGGTCTTTCCCAGCCTCGTTTTCGAGGATCTCGTAGCCGGACGCTCGCACGGCGGCCTTGAGCTGCCCGGGGCTGACGCTGGCCGGCAGGTACCGGATACTCGCCCGCTCGGTAGCAAGGTTGACGTTGGCTTCCAGCACTCCATCGACCTTTTTCAGAGTACGTTCGACGCGGCCGACACAGTTGGCGCAGGTCATGCCCTGCACGCCGAGTTCAAGCGTCCCCACCACAGGCTCGTAACCAATCGCCCTGACCTTGTCCATCAGCGCCTGGGGACTGGTTTTCTCGGGGTCATACGAGACGGTGGCGCGTTCGGTGGCCAGGTTGACGGTTGCCTGGTCGACACCCTCAACCTTGCTTAGTCCACGTTCGACGCGGCCGACACAACTGGCGCAGGTCATGCCCTGCACGCCGAGTTCCACTGTTTTGGTCATGGTCTCTCCTATCCCCCTCCGGGGGGTACGGATCAAGCATACGCTGGATTCGGAGTATGAACAAGGTTCTGTGACGACGCAGGGCTTCAAGCATGCGATCCTTCATCTTGACATCCCCCCCGCCTGGGTCTACCCTGTTGACATGACAACTGAACTGATTGTGAGTGGGATGACCTGCGGACACTGCGAAACGGCCGTGAAAAATGCGCTCAAAGACGTTCCCGGCGTTCAGGACGTCCGCGTTGACCTGAAAGGTGGCACGGCTGCTGTAGAGGGCGACGTGGACGCCCAGGCCCTGATCGCGGCCGTCACTGAGGAAGGATACGGCGCGCAGGTCTGTCAGTAACGTGACGGCCGCGAAGGACAAAACCGCAGCGTGCCACACGCCGGCTGCAGGGCATCTGTGCATGCCCGAAGATTCCCGTAAGCGTGCAGCGCGGCGGCTGAAAATCGCCCGCGGCCACCTCGACAGCATTGTAACCATGCTGGAAAAGGATGACGCCTACTGCGTGGACGTGCTGCGGCAGCTCAAGGCAGTGCAAGGCGCCCTGAGCGGAGCGGGCGAGGTTGTTCTTCGCGGCCACCTTGAGGCCCATGTTGCCACTGCCTCGACCCGGGGCGACAGTGTCGAAATAGTCGAAGAGCTGATGGAAGCGCTCAAGTACACCTGAGCGCTTCAGGAACTACCGTGCAGGGACATGTCTTCGGAGGTGTCCCTGCCGCATTTCTCTCAGCTTGACGCGGTTACACCCACTGGCCCGAGGAGCCAGAGGCTGACCTACTCACTATCCAGATGTAGCTCAATGCCGTGCCGAACCTCAGGCTTTGACACAGCGTTAGCCCTGGCGGCGAGTGCAGCTCTGGGTATCGTGATGACTGCCCTGGCCACCATCTTTGCTCTGGTTCCTCTTGCCCTGGGGCTCTCCGAGAGCGCGGGCATTGTAGGACAGCCGCTGGCGATTACCGTTATTGGTGGGCTGACATCTTCCACCGTACTGACCCTGGCGGTCGTTCCAGCCCTCTATCTGGTGCTGCAGGGCAGACGGCAGGAACGAATTCGCGAGCGCCGCACGAATCCTGCGTCCTGAGCCATAACCATAGTCAGACACGAAGTGGCCTCCCTCGGAGGCCACCTCGTGTTTTATCCCACTGCTTCCCTGCATCTGAAAGCGTGCGGAAAGGCTGCAATTGTGACGGTCCAGTCGCGACTATTCGTGGGGTGAATCCCTGAACTTCCAAGCAGAAAGCCTGCAGCAAAGACCCATACAAACCGTATCCGGATCAGCTGCCCTCCAGGGCCGGGCGAAGGATGCACCGGAAATCGTTGACATTGGTTCCTGTCGGTCCAGTCTGAACCAAATCGCCGAGGGCCTCAAAAAACGAGTGTGCATCACTGCCTTCCAAGGCGGCGCGCGGGTCGAGTCCAAGTGCTGCGGCTCGCTCGAGTGTATCCGGGGTCACCACAGCGCCGGCTGCTGAGCTGCTGCCATCAATGCCGTCAGTGTCGGCAGCCAGAGCGTACACATCAGGGTCTTCGAGGGCAAGTGCCAACAGGAATTCCAGGTTCCGTCCACCACGCCCGGCCCCGGCACGCACGACTGTCGTGGTCTCTCCACCACTCAGTATCGCAGCGCCGGGCTTGAGAAGCCGGGCTTCACGGGCATGTTCGGCCGCAGCCTGGCGTGCGTCGCCGGTGACATCATCGCGCCAGATGCGCGCTTCCCAGCCGGAAAGGTGCAATGCAGCAGCGCCAGCGCCCAAGGCCACCGGTCCACTGGCAATCACTCGGTTTTCCACGCGTGCAAACGCCGGGTCGCCATATGTGGGCGTTTCCGGCCAGTCGCCCCGGCGGCCTTGTGAAAGGTGCTCGCGGGCTTCGGGAGCCTGAAGCCCGTAGCGGTCCAGGACAGCCAGGGCATCGGCGTAGGTGCTTGGGTCCGGCGCGGTTGGACCGCTGGCGATCACGGACAGGTCATCGCCCACCACGTCGGACACGATCAGGGACACCACCCGGGCGGGAAAGGCAGCGGCGGCAAGCTGGCCCCCCTTGATGCGCGAAAGGTGCTTGCGAACCGCGTTGATCTCATGAATGCTGGCGCCGCAGTGCAGCAGGGCGCGGGTGAGCTGCGCCTTCTGCTGCAGCGTGACGCCCTGAGGGGCACACATCAGCGAGGACGCTCCTCCGGAGATCAAGCACAGCAGCAGGTCCTCAGGGCGCAGGTTCTGCACTGCCTGAAATGCGGCTTTGCCAGCACGTACGCTGGCCTCGCCCGGCTCAGGGTGGGTGCCGGCCATGACCCTCAGGTCCTGCACCGTGGCCGGAAGTTCCTCCTGCCGGGCGATCACCACGCCACTGACCGGTCCACCTAAGCGGTTGCGGACTTCCTGCGCCATGCTGATTGCTGCTTTTCCGGTGCTCAGGATGACCGTGCGCCCGGAGCACTCTGGCAGCGCCACATCCCGGATGGCCTGTGACGGATGTGCAGCCTGCACCGCCGCCTGAAAGGCAGCGAACAGGGCGGCCCGGAAACGGTCGGAGGCAGCACGCCTCATACAGACAACCTGACTGATAGACCGTGATCGGCCTGAACCCCAGATCTGTGGGTGGCACCTTCTGCCGCTCTCAGGTTCTGGGGCATCACGCGTTCAAGAAGAGAAAGAAAGGTGTGTAGCAACGCTCCCCCTGACCTGTCGGCCGCCAGTTCGTGGGCGGCTCGCGCAGCGTATTCACGTTCAAGTGGGGAGCTGACATCAGGACAGTCCTCCTGGCCAAAGTCTTTGTACTCTCAGCATAACCCTCGGTACCCGGATGGCCGGGCTGCTGCACTTGGCTGAATGGACCAGTTGGAGTGTGCCAGCCCCCTTTCAGCGGACCTGTGTCTGTTATGGCAGAAGCCGGTTGACAGGGTGCGAATGGGTCCCTTCACATGAAGCGGAGTTGAGCGCCGGACAAGAGGAAAGTCATACGGGCAGAGCCTTAGACGGTTGAGCCGCGATGCCAGTCGTCACCCCCCACTCCGGGTCAGGAGGACAAAAGCCGCACCAAGAACCGTGGTCAGGGCCAGCGTGGGGATTGCGCCCAGCTTGAAGCGGAAGAGGGCGATCCCCGCGATGACGGCCAGTACCAGCGAAGGGATATTCAGGGTGCTCCAGTCCGGTGTGTACAGGCGCAGGGGTCCCAGGTGCGTCTCCCCCACCCTGGAGAACAGGGTATTGAGAGCAAACCACACACTGAGATTGAGGATGACGCCCACTACCGCCGCTGTAATAGCGGTTAAGGCGCCAGACAGGGCCTTGTTGCCACGCAACTGCTCGATATACGGAGCTCCCAGGAAAATCCACAGGAAACAAGGAGCGTAGGTTGCCCAGGTAACAACCACCGATGCCAGGATGCCTGCAGCCAGTGGAGTCAGGCCCTCAGGATCCCGGAAGGCGCCCATGAAACCCACGTACTGCACCACCTGGATCAACGGACCAGGAGTCGTTTCTGCCATGCCCAGACCGTTGAGCATTTCGCCCGGCTTGAGCCACCCGAAGACCTGCACAGCCTCCTGAGCCACGTAAGCCAGTACGGCGTAGGCACCGCCGAAAGTCACCACTGCCATCTGGCTGAAGAACTTGGCCATCAGCCAGAAGACGCTGCTAAAGCCGAACAGTGCTCCGAC
Organism: Deinococcus deserti VCD115; assembly: GCF_000020685.1. Lineage (NCBI taxonomy): Bacteria > Thermotogati > Deinococcota > Deinococci > Deinococcales > Deinococcaceae > Deinococcus > Deinococcus deserti. Next base: position 291,525 of record NC_012527.1, read on the forward strand.
AAGCAGCAGAGGACCAAACCATGTGGCCAGTCCGATCGCAGTGATCCGAAAAAACCTGTTCCAGCTTGGAGTTACGCGGGTGGCGGTTTCTGCAGTGATGACGGCGTCCCTGACCTCCTCTCCGTGTGCACTGCTGCCGTGCCCGCCGTTTCCCTGAAACACCTCTGGACGCACCCGGCTGCCGAAATACCCGATCAGGCCTGCTCCAAGAACCACGAGAGGAAACGGCACGTTGAAGAAGAAGATGGAAACGAACGCCACTCCTGCGAGCACAACAAGAAGAGGGTGCTTCAGGGCCCGCTTTCCTATCCGGAGAACAGCGTCAAGGACGATGACCAGGACAGCGGCCTTGAGCCCGAAAAACACAGCCTGCACCAGTGTTGTTTCCTGGTAGAGCGCATAGATGATGCTAAGGATCAGGATGGAAATAAAGCCCGGCAGGACGAAAAGGCATCCTGCGACGATGCCTCCTTTCGTGCCGTTCAGCAGCCAGCCGATGTAGATGGCCAACTGCTGCGCTTCCGGGCCTGGCAGCAGCATGCAGTAGTTCAGTGCATGCAGAAAGCGTTCCTCACTGATCCAGCGTTTTTCTTCGACCAGAATGCGGTGCATCACCGCGATCTGCCCAGCAGGGCCCCCAAAGCTCTGAGCGGCAATGCGGGCCCAGGCGGCAGTCGCCTCCTGAAAGCTCACCTCGCGCGGATGAAGAACTGGCCTGTCAGGCAATTGGGTCACGGTCAACCTCTATCAGGGTGCACCATGTGCTGTCAAACACGGCTTTACCGTGTCCTGCGGGAAATTCGCCTGTCGACAGAGCCTGCTTCAGGGCGCCTGGCACAGTAGTGATACTGGGAACGCGCCCCACCCGTAGTCACGAGCCAACGTATTCCGCCGGGAGATTTTGTGGGCAGGCTCAGTCCAGACGCCGGAGGTTGGCCACTCCACCCCCGACTTCCTCAGGGATATCCCTTCACCCGGAAATGTCGAAGTGTCGGGAGGGCCTTGTTGGGTTAGCTCTGGACAGCTGATCACAGAAAGGAGCTGCGCAGGGATGACACATACTACCGACGCAGCCAGTCGAACAGCCAACGTGGCCCCAGACCAGTCCCAACCCAGGAACATGGCGCTGGCGTACCTCCAGAACCCCTTCACCACATCTCCGAGGTACATATCATCCATCAGTCCAGAACAAGCATGAAGATCTCGCGTGATCAGTGCTTTCCCCAGCTTCAGATCAACGCGGCAGATAAACTTCTGTCCGAGGTACGTAAGCAGCCCATGCAAACCAGAAATGATTCCCATGGGCAAAAGGCTTCAGGGCGGTGCCTCTCAGCGGCCCGTCGGTGGCACGTCCCGTCAGGGACCACGTGCTGCCTGTCTCCCGGTCACGGAAAGTGCCGTTTCTACTCTCGAACGTCAGATCACGTCCTCCGACTCGACGACTGAAGACGACCCCTGAGCCGACGTCACGGCCTTCGTTCACGCTTGTCGTATTCATAGCGCTTCGGGTTCCAGGAGCCCAGAACACGACAATGGCTATGGTGGCGATGTGGTCATTCACCACGCGCTGCTGTGCCAGGGTCCGAAAAGGATAGGCAGTATGCGCTTCACCTGCACTGACGGTCACGACCCGCTCCTTGGGCGCCAGACGACGGTCCAGCGGCCCCGAGTACAGAAACGGAGGCTCATCCACGTCGTCGTAGCCGACATAGGGGTTGCGGCCGTAGTCGCGGGTATACCCGGTTCGCCTGGAGAGCACCCGTGCCTGCGGCGCATCGCGGGCGGCCTCCGCAAATGACACGATCAGGCTTGGGTAGACCCGCAATTGCGTACCGGTGAGGGGGCCGACAATGCCACGACCCATCGCCTGATACCACAGCGAATGGGTAGCAGAGTCGAACATTACAAGATCACTTTTGTACAGCAGACCAGACACACCAAAAGTCACCAGCACGCGGCCATCTTTGACCTGGGGGTTTCCTTTCAGGCGGCGCAGCTGCTCCTGCCCTACCGGAATTCTGCGGTCGGCAACCAATGCCGTGTTGCACAGCGGACAGAAGGTCACAGCGACAGGAACCCTGCCCAGAGTCACGTTCGCAATCTCGTGCCATAACAGGACCTGTAGCGGAAAAATGCCTGTTTCGCCAGCAACCGTTACAAGAATTACGGGTTCACGTGGCTCCAGCCAGCTGCCGGCCGCCTTCACTGGTTCGAACTGTGCCGCCTTGGTATCGGGAAAGCCTTGCGAGTCTCCCTGAAATCCCAGCGGCGGAATGCCATTTGGAGGCGGGCCCCCAGAACGCAATTCCGTCAGGGGAACAGACGCAAATTGTGTCTGGACGCGAAGAGTATCTACCTGTTCAGGTTGTGCACTTGCCCCACTGAACGAAAGGGCAGCAATGGCAAGCAGTATTCTGAGCACGGTACCTCCTCGGACGGTGATGTCTGCCTGAGGCCGCAGCAGTTAGGCGCCAGGTACATCATCTCTTGTCATGACAATGACCCCGTGGCCTTGATAGATGTGTTGTCGCCGCAACATGGGCATCTTGGGAGATTCGCTTCGCAGTGTCCAGGCAACAGAATCTGGCCGTACATCTCAGATGCTCTGCGGCAGGACCAGCAGACGACTCTGGAGCCAGGTCTGTATAAAGCCTATGCTGGCTCACGGCAGCTGACAGTCATTAGGCGTATCAAGGCTCAGTCATTATTTCAGGGCTCATCACTTCATAGGAACTCATTCTCTATGCCCCTATCGAAGTAAAAGTGACAATCCTGTTGTGAGGTAGGTCAACTTTAGGTAGACGGATAGCGAACATATACTTAATTTTCAGGTTACAAATGATTCTCACTTCGAGAACGAACAGAGGTGTATATTTTTCACAACGAACCACGAAAAGTCTATGTAGATAGAAGTATTGATATCGCGAGCGTCCCGTAACCTACCCTGAATATCAATGCATCATCAAAAAATTCGAGCTTGTGGCAGAAGTCCTATAGATACGTTGGCGGGCGGCTTGTCTTTATCCCTGAAAGCTTAAGGCAGATCTTCTCAGTAAATGAGGTTCAGAAGTTTACTTCAGGATGCGCTGGGATATTCCTGCCCGATGGAATACCAGGATGCCTAGGCTCAGAGATTACCTCATGCACAGAGGTCACGATCTTTCTTTCCCAGGCAGAAGCTGGAACAGACTTTCTTGGAGGATGTTTCAGCGTCAGCTGACAAGTCGGTGGTGGAACGCGGCGGGGAATGAACAGGTACAGCAGCAGATCAAGCAGGCCGATGCCTACCACGACTGCCGTAAACAACATTTCCACTAGTGGAGTCTATGGCCGCCAGATGTGAGCAGAGATCTGACTTACAGATGCCCACCGGCTGTTCATGTTCCGTGCAAGCAATGCCTTGAAGACGCACCGTTTACTTTTTCCTGCGTGCTCGGAATAGACACAACGTTGTCTGTCAACCTGTTGGCGGGATCTGAGATTCCAGCCTCAGAATGTCCTGGCTACGTTGCTGATCTCGGTAACACTCAGAAATAAAGCAACGCATCCATTGACAACGGTATACGCGGGAATCCGTGAACCCGTGCGGTGGTTCGCCAGAGTGTTCAGGCGTCCGTATTCCCAGCGTAATACGGAGAAATAAGCGAGGACTACGGTCACTACGCTATAGCCTTTCAACACGGAAAACTAACTACGGGGCTTGCCCCTCTTCCTCCCGGCGCAGAGATGCCGAGTGCCTGGCCAATCTGCTGTGCCGGTGGCCACATCGCTGCGGATGCAGAGCACACGCTTAGGTGACCAGGTCATCTTGGGGCCGATCCAGTCAGGCGCCCAAGGCCATATAGGAATACTCAGGCAGTGCGAGTGACGCAGCAACAGGGTGGCAAAGTGCTGGTCGCGCCGTTCAATATGTCCGACGGTTGCATAGCAGTACTGGCTGATCCTACTTGCGCGACGTTCAGCATCATGGACCCTGCATCAATCTGATGCTGATGTCACGAGTCTGTTCTAGCGGATCGAACCTCTCAAGAAATTTCCTCAGGCTGCGCCCAAACCTTACCTGAAGTGCAATCAACATCTTCGTACGAAAACAGACAAAATGTAAATCGCAAACTTCGGCGGCATTCCAAAATAGATGTAGAGCCGATCCGGAAATTCAGTGACAGTGTGCCGCCCCAAGGGGCGGCACACTTCAATGATGCGGCTGACTGATCAGCAATGGACCGTTCTGGCGCCACTTCTTCCAAGGCCCGTCAAGCGCACCAGGCGAGGTCGTACTCGTCAACCTGACCGTGAGGTTCTGGAGGGGATTCTCTGGATCCTTCGTACGGGAGCGCAGTGGGACGCACTTCCCAAGGGCGAGTATCCGTCCAAAACCACCTGCCATGATCGTTTCCAGGAGTGGAACGAGCAGAACGTCTTCCCGACCGTCCTGTCCGCGTTGTACGAGTTAGGCGAGGAGGAGCACCTCCTGGACCTCCGGGAAGCCTTCATCGATGGGACCTTTAGCCCTGCCAAAAAAGGGGCGCGGACGTCGGGCCAACAAAAAAGGGCAAAGGCACCAAGGTGATGATCATGGTGGATGCGAGCGGCGTGCCGCTCGCCGTTCACACCAGCAGCGCCAGTCCAGCTGAGGTGACGCTCGTCCACGACACCCTGGAGGCTTCGTTCGGGATGGACTTTCCGAAGCGATTGATTGGGGATAAGGCGTACGACAGTGATGGCCTCGACGTAGAACTGGAGACACTTGGCATAGAGATGATCGCGCCCAATCGCAGGAATCGAAAGAAGACTCAGGATGGACGTCCTCTGCGCCGCTACCGACGACGGTGGAAGGTGGAGCGGACGATTGCGTGGTTACAGAGCTTTCGTCGGGTGCGGACGCGGGATGAGGTCAAGGCGCAGAACTTCCTTGGGATGGTTCAGCTGGCCTGCATCGTCATTCTGCTCCGCCTGGTCACAAGTCCACCTGTACCCTGAGATCTATGGAGTCCGTGGCTATTGGCTTGATTCTGCTCACCCTCCCCCCGCTGCTCTACATCGTCAGTCAGAAGACCGGAGTGAGGTACACCTGGACGCCGGATGCCCTCCAGGTGGATACCGGCTTGCGAAGATACATCTTTCCATATGCGACGACGACGGCCCGTCTCACCACGCAACCCCTGGGCTCCCGGATCTGGGGCACAGCAGTATCCGGGAGTGTGACGGGCCGTTATACCCTGGACAGCAGCACTGTTCAGGCCTTAGCTACGACCGCTCGCCCAGCACAGGCCCTGCTTCTAGAGGCTGGTCAGCAAACGTTCTATGTCACGCCAGAGAGGGCTGAGGAGTTCGCGGCGCGATTTTTAGCGAAATGAGCTACCGGGTGTGAACCTTGAATATCCGGATGGACTCTAGATGACACCCTATTCGTAAATCGGGTCCGTAATAAACTTCTGAGCCATGGGGAACCGTGTGACGCGTCTGACTCCCTGCAGCTGGGTTGCACTGAGCAACAGCGATTCCGTACGCAGCAATATTCAGGTCAGTGTTAGATAATGCAGGTGCGGCTGCGGATCCTCTTCCTGGCCGGTATACGCATTATGACCCAGAACCTAACAAAACCAGCCCTGCCCAAAGTTACCCTTGACCTCGAAGACCAGCTTTGCTTCGATCTGTATGCCGCAGCGCGTCTGATCACCAGTGCTCACCGGCCATTTCTGCTTCCACTGAACCTCACATATCCGCAGTACGTGGTGATGCTTACGCTGTGGCAACACGGCCCGCAAACCGTCACCGAGCTTGGTGAGTATCTTCACCTGGACTCCGGCACTTTGTCTCCTCTGCTTAAACGACTCGAAACCACAGGGTACGTCACGCGTTCGAAAAGCGCTCTGGACGAACGTGCGACCATTATTGAGCTTACGCCAGCAGGAGCAGCACTAAAGGAGCGGGTGACTGATGTACCTTCAGCCGTTGCGTGCCAGGTGGGACTTAAACCGGAGGAGAAGCAGAAGATGCAAGAGCAACTGCGGGCGATGATTGCCCGGCTGAGTGGCGATCGCTGACAGGTCAAGCGCAGCAGCGGCTCCTCGCTGGGCCTCTTTCCACCCCGCCTGATTCCTGACGTATGGGAATGCATGTAGAGATGATGCGAGACTCAGTGGAGTGATACGACCATTCTTTGGGCCTGGAAGACCGTGATTGATGGCTCTTGATAGTCCCGGACGCATTCAATGCACTTCCGGCCAAGGAAATGGAACTCCGTTTCGGGAAATAGGCAACGCCTTGCTGCACGGATCGCTGCCCACTCCGTTGACCCACATCCACTTTTCCCACTGGGTTTAGTCACAGGCTCCTGCCACAGGATTTTCATGCACAACCCTGATGCGTCAGTCGCCGGGCTTGGTTCAAGCCTGGAACATGTAGGTTGATGCCATGCGCCAGCAGGATTCCAGGACAGACGATCACCAGACTCAATTCGCCAATGCGTTGAAACAGCTTATGGTGGCGCATGGCCTCGGTTCAGTACGGGCAAGAGGAGACTCTGGTTTCCTGGGCCTGACTCCAGCGGGAAAATTCGAAACGACCGACCTGGCTTTCAAGTTTATGGCACCAGACGAACATCTGGCGGCAGCTCAGGCGCTGGGATTGCCAGCGCCGCAAATCGGGCCCAGCGGGAGATCAGCAAGACCTCAAGACATGGAGCGTTTCGTCCGAGCTACCGGCCAGCTCTTTGACGAATACGGCGTGATGAATCTGGAGTTCACCCGAGAAGCACTTCTGGGATTCAGAAAGACTGGCCATACGGTTGATTTTGTAGTGGAAGGCATCACGCTGACCCTCCGGTAGACCCCGGCCATTTCCAGCATCTATGAATCTTTTCTTTCATTCCGCTCTCTTGGCTCCCCGAGAAGATCCATGCCATCCCAAAGCCTCTTTTCCGCAAACGCGATCTGGATTTCTTGTACTTTTAGCTGTAGAACTGGTCCAGCGCGAAAAAACTTCGAAGGAAATTCGGTATCGATGAAGTCGTAGATACTCGATCTTTCAAAGCGAACGGCAGGGCTCGCAGGTCTTATGAATCGGAGGCGTCCGATTAGGGTAGCTCACACTATCGATACAGCGCAGCGCCAGCAGTAAATGCATCCTGAGCAAAGGTCTGGAGCGTTTCCAGGATAGGCCTACAGTTGCTGGCGCTTTCTCATGTCTCATGCTGGCGCCCAGATATACGAGGTGGCTTCCCTGTTAAGTCCGACGAGTGAATGAAACTATGAGATCTTGATAGGAGCTTATACGCGAAGCTGCAAGAGACCTGAAAGAGCATACCTACTAGATTCGTCGTATGCCGAGCGCGCCTCTACCAGAACAGGAATATGCACGTCTCCTGGAACTCGCTCGATACAACATTCTCGACACTGCACCTGAAGAGAGCTTTGATCGTCTGACCCGGCTCGCGGCCCGTACTTTGCGTGTGCCTGGAGTCATCCTGAACTTTGTGGATCAGGGACGGCAGTGGAGGAAATCCTGGTTTGGAGACGGGGAGACCAACTGCTCGCGGGAAGACTCGTTCTGCGCCTGGACCATCCTGTCTGACGACGTGCTGGCCGTGTCAGACGCCAGGGAAGACCCCCGGTTTCACGATTATAAGCTGGTGGTCGGAGATCCGAACATACGTATGTACGCTGGAGCGCCATTGGTTACGCCATCGGGGCACCGCATTGGTTCACTGTGTGTCTTCAGCGCGGAGGCACGAGAACTTGACCTGGATGATCAGGCAACGCTGCGTGATCTGGCTGCACTTGTGATGGATGAACTGGAACTCCGGCTGCATAATCATGTCCTTCAGTCGCAGATTAACCAGCAGGATCAGCAGCTTTGGGAATTGCGGCAAACGGTCGCCCACGCTCAGGTGCTGGAAGATATTAATGGCCTGACCGAGACTGCGACGACCCCTGAGGAAGTGACTCTGGCGGTGGCTGCCAAGATCGGCGAAGCAATCCATGCGGACTGGACTGGATTGATCGCCTTCTCTGGCAACGACGCGACCATACAGGTCGCCCACCATCAGCCTGATCTCAGTCCGGCTCTGCTGGCCTTTGCCTCTCGTTTACCGCAACTTCCGTGTGGTGTCACCCGGGGCATGCGTGGTGTAACGCATACAGCGTACATAGAGGATTACCGGCAGCATCCAGACGCTCTGCAAGAAGGTGTAGACGCTGGCTTTAAATCAGCTGCCCTGGTCCCCCTGGGTCAATATGGCGAGATTGAGTTTCTGCTGATTGCAGCCCGCGCCGAGCGAGGGAGTCGTGCTGCGTGGCGTAGCAGTGACCGGGCCTTGCTGGATGCTGCCGGCAGGACCGTACGAGCTGCCCTGGTACGCCGGGCAGCCCTGGAAGCCAGTCTGCTGGCTGCCCGACAGGACCGTCTGACGGGAATTGCCAACCGCCGGGCTTTCGATCACGATCTTGAGCTGCGGATGCAGGCAGGACAGCCTTTTACGTTCGCCTTGATGGATCTTGACGGGTTCAAGCAGGTGAACGACGTTGAGGGGCACGCACAGGGCGACCGCGTTCTCCAGGTGTTTGCCTTGGCTCTCCGTGACACGGTCAGCAGTTATGGGCAAGTCTACCGCTATGGTGGTGACGAGTTCGCCCTGCTTCTGGATCCTCTCACCGACGAGAGGGCACTGGAACATGTAGACAGCGCAGTACTTGCGGCGCGGCAGGTGACCACCCGGTTTGTGGGGGCCAGCGTCGGTATTGTGCAGATGGGAAACGAGGACAACCCGTACTGTCCGTCTGAGCTGCAACAGCGCGCTGATACCCGGATGTATGAAGTGAAAAGGCGCCGACAGGCTGCCCTGAACTGACCCACCGGCACTTGACTCGTCACGTCTTTTGTGAGCTTACGAAAACTTTTTCAACCAGCCAGGCAAAGCTTGGAAACATACCTCTGGCACCCCTACCGGGTGGCGTCAGGCTTTTCGGGAATTCCTGAACTCATGGGAACAAGGCTGGAGTGAATTTCACTGCTTCTACCTGTTCCGTCCGTAACTGGACGAGACAGTGATGATCATTGCTTTGGCATTCCGGGACGGACCTGATCAGAAAGACACGTGTCCTTATAGCCCTGGTGTCAGGAATCGTTTGAGTAGGGAGAGACAGAGCCATCGGTCCAGCCTCGTGAATCCAGCATACCCAGTTGAACAGGCGCTCCTGTCAACAGGGGGAGGTCTTTGTCGTAGATTGCCCTGCGCAGGCGTTCGATGGCAGCGTTGATGGCTTTGTGGCCATGGTCTTCTAACGCCTCTTTTGTGATAACAACCACTCCAGCACGTCGGCCGCTGATCGCAATGATATTCAGACGGTCTGGATTGGCATCCACGTCAACCCCCAGACGAGTGCCGTCTGGAAGAGACAGATCGTTGATTATTTGTTGCACCACCTGTTTTGCTGCCGGAAGATCCATAAGGCATTGTGGCAGGGTCATTCCACGCCGGAAAGCACTCCAGGCTTGTGACGCGCTTCAGTGTGGCCAGATGAAAGCTCTGAATACCGAGCCGCACGGTTTCATAGCCAGGCCTACATTCTGGACACGCCCTTTGCCCATGACCCGGGAGGTCATATGAATTCAGCTGCCATCCAGTTACGGTCTGACGTACCGGATGGCTCTGAACACTTTTGATCGCCAGGCGACGGCAGTCAAAAGCACCACTCCGGCACTCGATCGGCTGGCTTCGTGATCATGAACACCACCTTGATTCCCCGGAAGAAAAGGAATGATGACTCAGAGCTGTCCTCCCCTACCCGTGCAATTGCACTCACCAGAATGTCGATGGTGGTGGTGGCCTGATCTTCAATAGACGCTGAGGCAGGCTTTGAAGAAGGTGCCGATCATGCCCTTTCCTTCGTACAGGAGATATTTCGTCAGGCCGTCATAACTGCCCAGTACTCCAAAGCAGGTACTACTCCAGACGCTGACAGGTGGCTTTACGCGACAGGAATCCGCTCATTTTCCCGTGGCGTCAGACCCTGCGTGTCTTGTCAGGAGAACCCGCTACATTCATATGTAGTTTCGTCTCAAGGGACAACTTCAGGATCATGGAGGAGAGAGCCTGCCTTCGTTCTGCCACGCACCGGGGAAACCGGTACAGTTCACGGTGTGACGTCACCTGGTTTCTCACCGCTGACCTATCTCGTTCCTCTGGACGGACGCGTGGGTCCCACCTGGGTCACCGAACAGGCCATTGAGTTGGCCAGTGCCCATGGAGGAACGGTGCTGGGTCTGTCGACGCTGAAAGGACCAGAGGCCCAGAACGACTTACATTCGTTTCAGGAGCGCTGCAGAGTCACTGGGATAGCTGCCAGAAGCCTTCATCTCCCTGGCCCGCGATTCCAGGGAATCATGGAGGCGAGCAAGCGAGCTGACCTTGTTATGGTCGCCTGGACTGCAGAAAGTGCCCGCGTCCTCGACTTCTCCACCTTTGGCGCACTTGTCCGGCACGCGACATGTCCAGTCTGGATTGCGCCGCCCTCAGGCCGGGTTCCCGCTGAATTGACCGTCGCCTTTCATGGTCAACGCAAAGCATTTCACGCCATCGCGCAGGCCGCCAAGCTGGCACAGACCTGGCAGCTTCCGGTCGACACGCTGGTGGTCGCTGAGGGACCCGACATCAATGACCATGACACGCTGATTGCCCGGCAGGAATTGCGCGCGAGGAACGTGATTGAGCGGCACAGCCGTTATGAGCGGGGCGTCACCGGCGAAATTCTGGCCGCAGCGACCTCGCCGGACCAACTGCTGATTATGGGTGGCGCCGGAGACGGCCCATTTTTTGGTCTGACGCTCAGCCGGATTGTCCGACAAGTGCTGCGGTTGCCTCGCGGCCCGGTCCTCATCTGCCCATAAGGTCAGAGTTAAGGTCCCTGACAGACCGCCCAGCTTGTATTCAGAAAGGGCTTGAGCAAACAATCGCCAGAAAGACTAACGGGCTGTGACAATACTGCAGCCAAAGGGCCTGAGGCTCTCCGGTAAGCAAGCGTGTTGATAGTTCAAGAACTCCTTCCTTTGGAACCAGCTCGACACGTTTCCCGCAGGGTGATCCACGAAACCCGGTTCGAGGCTTGAGGCAAGCAACTGCGTGCCGCCAGATCAAGCAACGGAAACTTTGGCAGCAAGTATGGTTTGACAATGAATACCTCAAATAATCCTCGGAGGGTCATTCTTGGAGCAGGTGAGCAGGCGTGGGAAGTATGGATTCCCACCCAGCAGGAACAGCTTGACCTGCTTAACAGACAGAGCTTTGAAGCGTACTTCGGTGCACAGAAAGCAGATTTTGTTTCTCTGCGAACATGTGTGGGAACATCTGACGGAAGCTCAAGGGCGCGAGGCGGCCAGGCTCTGCTTTGACTTCTTACGTCCGGGTGGTCTTTTGCGTTGTGCTGTACCTGATCGTAATTTTCCTGATAGCGAATACCAGAACATCGTGAAAGTAGGCGGCCCAGGTCCCGCTGATCATCCTGCCTCCGATCACAAGATGGTCTATTATGCCGAGCTGTTCACATCCGTTTTCGAAGACGCCGGTTTCGACGTCGATTTACTGGAATATTGCGATAGAGAAGGACGTTTTCACTATCATCAATGGGATTTATCCACAGGACTGGTGTACCGCTCGCTGCTCAGTGACCACCGCAACACTGGGGGTCAGATCGGCTTTGTCTCCATTATTCTGGACGCCCGTAAGCCCTCCTGATGCTCGGTCCTGAGCTGCGGTTGTGGGCAATCACTGCGGAGGGCTGACATCAGGCGCTCGAAGAAGTCAATAGTCTGAAGTGAGTCATCCTGACCATGCCGGTGGTTCCGGGAAACGTGCTACTCCCTAATCAGTGACAGGTTCCCTGGCCCGCAGACGTCCGAGGCGTGGCTCCGGGTGGTATGAATAGTTTTACTGATGACTCAATCCCTGCAGGACCTTTTGGCCGCCCTGGTGCGGATCAACTCTATCAATCCGTCGCTGGTGCCTGGAGCGGCAGGAGAAGCCGAACTGGCGACCTTTGTCGCAGGCTGGCTCCAGGATCACGGTATCGAAGCGGTGATTGACGAGGCTGCTCCCGGGCGGCTCAGTGTGATCGGCACGGTGCGGGGCACGGGGGGCGGCCGTTCACTGCTGCTGAATGCCCATCTCGACACAGTGGGCACAGACCATATGCCAGAAGCTTTCAATCCGGTGGTTCGCGATGGCCGCATGTATGGCCGCGGCACGTACGACATGAAAGGCGGGCTGGCCGCCTGTCTGTTCGCTCTTCTTGATGCCAGAGAAGCTGGCCTGCGTGGAGACGTCATTCTGGCAGCAGTTGCCGATGAGGAACATGCCAGCCTCGGCATGCAGTCCGTGCTGAAGACCGTGAGGGCCGACGCGGCCATCGTCACCGAACCGACCAGTCTGCAGCTGTGCGTGGCCCATAAAGGATTCACGTGGCATGAGATCACCACTCATGGGCGCGCGGCGCACGGGTCCCGTCCGGACCTCGGAACAGACGCCATCGCGCATATGGGCCGCGTGCTCGTTCGCCTTGAAGCTCTTCAGCGCGAACTTGAGGAGCGTCCGCCTCACCCCCTGCTGGGCCACGCTTCTGTACATGCCTCGCTGATCACCGGAGGTCAGGAACTCTCCAGTTATCCGGAACGCTGCACCCTCCAGATCGAACGCCGGACCCTCCCTGGGGAGACGCGGGACGAGGTTGAACAAGAATGGACCGCGCTCCTGGGCGAGTTGGCTCAGGACCCGCAGTTTCATGCCGAGCACCGCATCACCCTGCTGAGGGAACCTTTCGGGGTCTCAGAGGAAGCGCCCATCGTTCAGGTGCTTCACGCCCAGGCTGCACAGGTACTTGGAGAGGCTCCGCAGCACATCGGACAGACGTTCTGGATGGACGCGGCCTTTCTCGCCGGCGCCGGCATTCCCACAGTGGTATTTGGTCCTCATGGCACCGGCGCACATGCCACCGAGGAATGGGTTGATCTGGCCTCCGTAGAGCAGTGCCGGGCCGTCCTGAGCGCCACCGTACGCGCTTTCTGTGCGTAATTGCGCCTATCTGGAGACTGCATGACCACACAGACTGATCAACCGCGTTTCTATTTCAACCCGGCTGTCCAGACCTTCGCTGCTGCTGTAGAGCCGGAAGTGCTGGAGTTTCACCGCAAACTTCCCGGCTACCTGCCGACTCCCCTGGTTCGCGCGCCTCGTCTGGCCGAGGCGCTGAACGTGGCCGAGGCCTGGGTCAAAGATGAAGCCAGCCGCCTCGGCCTGCCTGCCTACAAGATCCTCGGGGCTTCCTGGGCGACCTACCGGGAACTCGACACCCGGTTCGGCCCGTTCCGTCCATGGCAGTCCCTTGCAGAACTGGCCGCGCAACTTTCACCCCACAGGCCCCTGACCCTGGTGGCGGCCACGGACGGTAACCACGGACGCGCCGTGGCCCGCACCGCCCGGTGGCTGGGCCTGGCTGCACACATTCTGGTGCCGGAAGATATGGTCCGGGCCCGCATACAGGCGATTGAAGAGGAAGGCGCACAGGTACAGATCGTCCGCGGCTCCTACGACGACGCGGTGGAAGCCTCAGCACGTCTTGCAGACGCTGCCCATCTGGTCATCAGTGATACGGCATGGGATGGGTACACCCGTGTGCCAGGCTGGGTGATCGCCGGATACAGCACCATTTTTCAGGAGATAGACGCGCAGCTCGCACAACAGGGCGCGCGGCCACCACACCTGGTGGCCGCGCAGATGGGCGTCGGATCACTTGCCGCCGCGGTGGTTGGCCATTACCGCACTCCGGCTCGTCAGACGCAGGTGGCAGGTGTCGAGCCGACCCGCGCCGACTGCGTTCTGCGTTCCCTGGAAGCCGGGCGACCCACAGAGGTTCCCGGACCGCACACCTCGATGATGGCTGGGCTCAACTGCGGCAACACGTCTCCCCTGGCCTGGCCGCTGTTGCAGGGCGGCCTGAGTGCGTCCATGGCAATTCCGGATGAGCGGGCCGAGCAGGCCATGCGTCTGCTGGCTCAGGACGGCGTGACCTCAGGAGAAAGCGGGGCGGCCGGGGCGGGAGGACTGCTTGAACTCCTGGCCGGGTCCCAGGCTCAGGCGTCCCGGCGCACACTGGGCATAACGCCGCAAAGCACCGTTCTGGTGATCTCCACGGAGGGAGCAACGGACCCGGCCGCCTACGCCCGCATCGTTCCCACCTCATGAAAACGCCTGTGGAGGCGTGAAGCCCACGTACATTCCGGGAGTGAGCCGAGATTCAAAAGTCAGGGTTTGGCCTTGCAACGGTCACAAGAAACATCCGGCAGTCGATTTGACCTGCTGGCGACAAAAGTCTGCATGTTGTCCGGCTGACCGCCGGGCCTGTGGCCACAAGGCAATACGACGAGCCAGCCTCGCCGCATTTTCAGAGCCCCTGGCCCTGATCGGTTCACAACCAGGAAGAGGCCAGGTCAGAGAAAGGGTGACCGTCACGCTGTCGGTCCGGCGATTCAGGTTGACGTCGTCCGGTTCGACCCAGGCAGCGAGAGAGAACAGATCCAAGGCCAAGGATGACTTTGGTTCCCAGGGTGTGGGCGTCATTGATGGGCCAGCCCACATTGACCCAGGCACCGTGGGTGAAGTCCAGGTGAGTAGAGCGCAGCACCATTCCCGACTCGAAGGGAGGGCCCGAATGTCTGAGCGTAATTGTCATAACTCAACGGCCTCTGTGCAGGCGGCGGGGTCTGCACGGTGCAACAAACTGTGAAGGTCTTCTCTCTCCTCCATGGGGGAGTGTCCTGCCCATCGGCCACCAGGTAACCGGGCTGAGACTTTTCCATTTCAGCCGATCTACAGCATTCAGAGCTGCCACCAAAGAGTCGAACACTCCTGACCTGGACGGAGGGTTCCAGGCGTGAGTACGGGCGTCTCGATCCATAACAATCAGGCCCGCAGTCTGGAACAGGCCGGCTGCCCAGAGCAGAAGGTTTAGAAAACAGCCTCTGCTCAAGCTTGAGCCTTACCGGACATCCTGCTGCCGGGTGTTGCCCGACGACACACCTGAGCGATTTCTTCTCATAGGTCGCTGTGAATCCTTCCCAACATGACTCAGCAACGACATACCTGAGCGATTCAGTGTAAAGACACCCTCCTGATGAGGTGAGTTCTCGGCTTTGATCAGCGACACACCTGAGTGATTTGTACGAAACGGTTCTGTTGGACGGATACAAACCACACGGGCATACCGACGACACACCTGAGCGATGAGGGCGCCGCATCTGGTCGTTGTGATTCCAGCACGGGTAGCACAACCTTGATGGAACCGGGCTTGAAACTGCGTTCTAAATGGACACTCACCCCGACGACATACCTGAGCGATCCACGAGCCAATGGCATGACTGAAGCCGGTGGAAAGTTCAAACCTCTGAAGAAACTGGTCATCCGCTCCACGACACACCTGAGCGATTACCATTCCAGACGACGACATACCTGAGCGATTCTCCACGACACACCTGAGCGAATGCCCTGGCTGCGTCGGCGACACACTTGAGTAATGTTGGAAAGCAGCAACGACATACCTGAGCGATCAATGGCGACATACCTGAGCGGTTCTATACGACACACCTGAGCGGTTCGCCAGCGGTCCTGCGACACACCTGAGCGATTTGTGCGTCAAGACGACGACATACTTGAGCGATTCTCCACGACACACCTGAGCGATATGTCGAAAAGTGGCTCTCTGGCACGGTGTTTCCTGCTCGTATCTTGATGATGATCATCATTCTTTTAATTCAAATATTTTCTTCAAAAGGAACGTAGAATTCATCAATCAAGGAGACCGTGTGACGTCGCCCCCATCCCGCTTCGACGAACTCAATCTGTCACGTCTGAACCTTATTTCCGCCGTGGACCAGGCTGAAGTCAGTGAATGGGATGTCACCTTCGAGGCACATGGCCGGATCGTCCACGTGCGCTGCGAAGCTCTGCCGAAATACGCGGTTCCGCACGGGCTCGACAGCGACGTCACGGCGGCACTGATCAACCTGTATATCGAACTCGGCGAACCAGAAGACGGCCGTTTCTCGGTCAGTGCCACAACGCTACTGAAATTATGCGGCTGGCACAATACGGGCAAGTACCACGGCATTCTCAGGGTCTGCCTCGAGCGTCTGCACACGTCCTCGTATAGCGTTTCGGGCGGCTGGCGGGACCATCCCAAGGGACGCTGGACCCACGCGAAATTCCATTTTATCGAGTCGCTGGACTTCAGCAGCTCAGATGGTGCCGGCGCCTTCGACGACCGGACTATCATTGCTGGTCGGCTTGCGGACGTCATCGTGGCCAGCATCCGCTCGGGTTACGTCAAACCACTGGACACCGAGTTCATGCTTTCCCTGTCGCGTCCGCGAACCCGGGCCCTGTACCGGATTCTCGACGGCGCGCGCTACGACCCGGATCATCCAGACGTGCGCCTGGATACCCTGGAGTTCAATCTCATCCAGTGGGCCGATCAGTGCAAGATTCCCAGCACCATACCCGGCAACATCCGGCGCGCCCTCGCCTCGCCGCATGAGGAGTTGATCAAACGCGGGTACCTGCGAGCCGCCACCCTCTCCGGCCGTGGCAAGGACCAGCGTGTTCGTTACGAGTTCGTCCGGGAGTTCGTAGCGATGGACGCGGTGCTTGCTCGGCGGTTCCGCTCCTACGGGGTCGCGGACGGCGTCGCCCGCAAACTGCTGGTGGAACACGGCCGGGACGCGCTGATCGCGTCAATGGACCGCTTCGACGGATTGGTTCGTCAGGGTGTCCTGGTCGTAAAGAAGACACCAGCCGCGGCGCTGATGCACCTGATCAATCATCCAGATGACTACCCCTATCCGAAAGGCGCTCCCGCTGCGCCTGCTCCTGTCCGTCCGGCTCGCGTGGAGCCTGTTATGGAAGCTCCAAGTGTGGAGGCCGAGTTTGCGTCTCTCAGCCTGGAGCAGGCTGCTGAACGCCTGATTTCCAGGATGAACGTGCATTACCGCAAACTGCTGAGTGTTTCAGATCTCGACACCTTGCGCCAGGCCGTCATGAAGGAGCTCCTTTCACCTTCAGCGGTGCTGGAAGAGGCTACTGCCGCCGTGGTCAAGCTGCAGCGTGAGAACTTTGCCCAGACCTTGAGAGCACGGCTTGGACTGCCTGAGGAGAGGCCCATAAAATAGAGCCTGCTGGTCCTCTTCGCGGCCACCTTCCCACTCCGAGTCGGGGGAGGTCTCAGGAGCCCAAAGATCATCCTGCGTGATCTTTAACAGAACACCACACTGAGGCAGGACGCCTGTGTGGCGTTCCGCTCGTCTTCTCAAACGCCCGGCGTGTGTGGAATGGCAGGTTAAGCAGCACGCAGGCAGAAGCAGAAGCGCCTCCCGGGAGGCGCTTCTGCTTCGATCAGTCCTGCTTTACTTTGCGCCGAGACGGTAGAGCGCGTCGCCAGCCGTTACGATGGGCACGTTTTTGCCACGGACGTAATCGATGGTGTCAGCCAGGTACTGCTGCTGCTGCTCGTTGTGCTGCTCGCGGTTGCCGGGGTGAAGCATGAACACCAGCCAGCTGTTCCTGGCAATGGCGCTGTCCACAGCGGCCTTGTAGGCGTCCATGGTGTTCTGTCCAGCATCTGTCCATGCACCGAACGCTACGCGGCGAAGCTGGTAATTGGTGTTCAGGGGAGTATCGTTTGCGCCGCCACGGTCAATGAACGCTGTGCGGTAATGCTGGCAGACCTTTTCACGCACCGTGGGGTTGTGGCTGCCGTACGGGTACACGAAGGTGTCGGCCCTGAAACCCAGGTCTTCAAGTTCGCGTTTGGAACCCTCGATTTCTGCGCTGAGTTCGGCGTCGCTCAGCGTCACGAGGTCCGGGTGCGTGCGCGTGTGGCTGGCGATTTCCCAACCGGCACGTTGCAGGTCACGGACCTGTTCGGGAGTCGCGAAGTACGGGTCACCCGAGATGATGTTCTGGGTGGCGATGGCTGCGGTCGCTACGACTCCTTTTTGTTTGAACAGTGGCAGCAGGCGTGAGTGGTCGGCAGCGGCACCATCATCAGTGATGAATGTGACCATCGGCCCGGCGTTGTTCAGAGGCCGCAGGCCAGTGGGCTGGAGGCCCTGTACGCAGCTGCTGAGTTTCTCTTCGAGGTCGAGCAGGTAGGTGGGTTTCGCGCCGGTGGTGAGGCGAATGTTGGGGATACGCACCGTCCGGTATCGGCCAGGAGCGGTGTTGGTATCGGGGCCGATATACGCGATTTCACGGGCACCGCTAAGGCGAGCGCGGAGATGCACACTCTCGTTGCTTTCGCCGACGTTACGGGTGACGCGGCGGGCACCACCGGTAGTGAGCAGCAGGCTCATGTTGAACTTCTGCGGAGCGTTCCCGGCAAGCAGCGGCAGTTTGGTGGCGAGCACCAGCGTGCCTGTTTCGCCGGGGCGAAGTGTCTGGCTCCCGTCGCGGGGGTTAATGACGGTGAAGCCGTACTCAAGTACATCGTCATTCGTGCCGATCAGTTTGCCGGTCCTGGCGCCGGTTTCAATGCGTTGCGCTTCATCTTCGGTCAGACCCTGGAAGGCGTAGCTGTTGAGGATGTTCAGATGGTCGCCGGGGCGAATGTTCTGCGCGACGCGTTCGTTAAGGTACGCGCGGCCCTGTGCGTCTTGCAGGCGTGTGATAGCGGTGCCGCCGATGCTGGCCCCTGCTTTGGTGTACGCGACCATGGTGAGGTTGCTGAGGTTGGTTTTGGAGGTATTGGTCACTTCGAACACGCCCCACAGATAACGGCGGTTACTGCGTTCGTCGTCGTACATGCCGGACCCAGCGACGCGGATGTCCACCGCACCGAGAGGCGTGGCAGGCTGCAGGGCCACGCTGGCACTCAGGCTACGCATGGTGCCACCCTGCGGGTTGGTGAAGGCCGCATCGAACGTCCCGAGCTCGCTGATGGCGGTGGTGTCCTCGGTGGCTGTGGGGGTGGAGCTGTCGGTACTACATGCAGAGAGCAGTGCGGTCAGGATTAGGGCAGCGGGGCTCAGGTATGGCTTCATGTGACACTCCAGAAGTTAATTTGGTACTTATAACGAAAGTGCTGGGCGAGGTGAACTACGCGCTTTCGCTAGAACCGTTCATGTATGTTAAATATCTCACGATCCAGAAGGTTTCGATGGATACTCACTTTACTTTCATACTTGTGGGGTGGTGCAAGTTCTCTCCTCCCATACTCGGGAAGCAATAGATTGGAGTGCACCGAATTACACACGGTCGAAGACACGCAGCGGCTGATGGTGGCCATTCGCCAGGGCCTGTTGCGTGTGGCCATTACGGCAATAACTGCGTTACAGACAAGCAAAACGAGCCAAATCACGCCTGGAATCACCCACGTCGTCAATAATTGCGACATGTGAAATGGTTGGCCTGATGCTGTGGCTACTTGCGAGGGTTCAGCGGCTGTTGGCGGTGATGCTGTCCTTGGTTGTGACGTGTCGTCATACAGTACGGGCGCGCCAGGCTGCTGGGGTGGGTGGTTAGGACTGCTACAGCCAGGAGCCTGCTGGCCGCAGTACAAGGCGATGTGCAGCCGGCAAAGAAAAAGTCCCAGGACACGCCATTCTTCATCCGTTAAGTTGCAGAGACAGGCGTGGCGCGTCATCCAACAACCTACGGCCGTACCAAGTCTTCGAAATCCCCTTGGTGACCTTTCAAAACGCTCTTTATTGACTTACGCTCGGATCAACAACATGTTTTGCCTACAGGACTCAGACAGCCCCCGAGTGGGCCAGGTGGGCTAGTGGCCGCCAGGAGACAGCGTATTTCTAGTAGGCAATCTGGTTGTTTTAAGAATGGCCAATCAGGGTTCCTGCTCGATCTTCAAAGTGGGATGGCTGGTCGTCTGTGCGGTGGAGTCACGGCAGTGGGCTTTGCGCCGGACTGAAGACGAGCAGAACGCCCTCAGGCGTACAGAAACCTCAGGCGTTCGGTTGCGTTGGCTGGCACTGACTCAGACCTACCGGGTTCCTGATGTTTTTGTCCCCATAACCTGACCCATGCTCTGACTGCCGACCCGGATCCCCGGTTCCTGCACCCTGTAGGTGTAGACATCGTCATACCGGCCTTCTCCCGTGCCACACTCTGCCGTATACATGAGGCCGGTCTCCTCATCCAGAAGTTCATAGTGGCAGAGCTGCCCACCAGAGGCTTCGTGCTTCACAATCCGGACGGTGGTGCCCTCGTCTATGGTCAGGCACTCGGATGACAGCACCCGGCCGCGACCAGCATCACGATCATGCCGAATCTTCACTAGCACATATTCCATAAATCACAGTGCGCCTTTCTCTCTGTGAAGTTCAGTAATCCGTTCACTTTTTTACGCGTGGCACCGTCGTTCATGGACTCTTGAGTTCTTTCAGGCCAGCCATGAAGCCAGACCGGGGCGAAGTCCGGTCACCTGGCCCCGCGAAAGTTCAGGCCTGAAGCTCAGGGCCGCGTTCGCGGACTTATGCCCTGGGCTGAGGCGGCGCCCACGTATCTGGCAGGGTGAAGCCCGGGTCTACCTGATCTGCCCACACCTGCATCCGGGTCAGCCGGGCGGCACCGAAGCTGGTGGTGAAGGCAACGTCTGCAGCGTCCCGTCCAGTGGCGATCAGCACCCGACCTGTTCTGGGTTTGTTGTGCCGGGCGTCAAAGGTCCGCCAGGCACCGTCGATCCAGGCCTCAAACCAGGCATGAAAGTCCATGGGCGTATCTGTGCTCGGGACGCCAATGTCGCCCAGGTAGCCGCAGACGTAGCGGGCAGGAATATTGAGCGCCCGGCAGAACGCCACGCCCATGTGGGCAAAGTCCCGGCATACGGCGCGGCCGCTCTGGTACGCCTGCTGCGCGGTGGTGCTCGACGTACTGGCTGCTCCATAGCTGCAGGTGCTGTAAAGGTGGTGACTTATTGCCTGGACCTGCGCCCACCCACCCTGGATGTGCCCGAAGCGCTCCCAGGCCTCGTTGGAAATCAGGTCAGAGTCCACATACCGGCTTGGGAGTAAAAACTGCAGCACTTCGTCAGGCAGATCCTCTACAGGCGTCTTCGGAAGGTCAGGGTGCTGTGGATCACTGTGGGCCGGCACCTGCACGATGACGTCCTGTCCGACCTGCAGTGTGTGGCCTACCCCCAGGACCCGCCAGATCGAGTTGCCGAAGACGTCGGTATACCGGCTCCAGCGCCCCACGCCGGCTGACGGGTCCAGGTATTCACGGGTCTGCACGATTTGCTGACCCGGCCGATTCTGTGGTTCCACCACGAACAGCATCGGGGTGGTGAACGGCAGGTCAAAAGTAAGGTGAAAGCCGACCCGGACATGAATCACGTCGGAGCACTCGTCAGAAGACATGACATAGTTTCCCAGAGACGGAATTCCCTTGTCTGTGTGCAGGCTCCAGCAGTATTCAGGCTGTGTGCAGCAGAAGACCTCTGAACCCCGGTGGCCGGACCTCCGAAGTGCACGAATGACCTCATGTCGCTCCGCGACCAATCACGACCTCGGCTCTCCTGTCAGGAGAAAGCGAAAACACCTATTGCACTCCAGGAATCTGAAATTGGAACTTCAGGGCTCAATCCTGATTTCTGGCTCAGGAACGGATAAAAATCCAATTGAGGAGCGCATACGATATCCTGAACGGCACTCGGGGGTGCAGCAATGGAGCAGTACGACCAGGGGACGACATTTTTCGACGAGATGTTTACCCCGCAGGGGCAGGTCAGGCCGCATTACCAGGGCGTGCTGTCATACTTCCGGCGCCTGGGCACAACGGAGTTTCAGCGCCGGCAGGCACTGATGGATCTGGCCTTCCGCAATCAGGGCATTACATTCACCGTGTACGGCGACAGTGCCGGGGTCGAGCGGACTTTTCCCTTCGACCCGGTCCCGCGCATTATCCCTGCCTCAGAGTGGAGTGCCCTCGAAGCGGGCCTCAAGCAGCGTGTCAAGGCACTGAACGCTTTTTTGCGTGACGTCTACAGCGACGGCCAGATTCTGAAAGACGGGATTATTCCCCGCGAGCTGGTCTACACTTCCAGCAACTTTCGCCGTGAGGTCCACGGCCTTCAGGTCCCGCTGGGCATTTACACCCACATTGTCGGCAGCGACCTGATCCGTGACGAGCAGGGCCGCTACCTGGTGCTGGAGGACAACCTGCGTTCGCCCAGCGGTGTCAGCTACCTGCTGGCCAACCGTCAGGCGATGACCCGTATTTTCCCTGGCATGTTCGAGCGCCAGGGGGTGCGCACCGTGGACCACTACACCACAGCCCTGTTGGGGGTGCTGAGTTCCCTGAGCCCGCGTGCGCCTGAGGCGACTGTGGTGGTCCTGACCCCAGGGATGTACAACAGCGCCTACTTCGAGCACGCCTACCTCGCCCAGCAGATGGGCGTGGAACTGGTCGAGGGCCGCGACCTGTTCGTGGATGGCGGCCGGGTATGGATGCGCACGACCTCGGGCCGGACGCAGGTTGACGTGATCTACCGCCGGATTGACGATGACTTCCTGGATCCCCTGACCTTCCGCCGCGATTCTGCGCTGGGTGTTCCTGGTCTGGTAGAGGTGTACCGTCAGGGGCGGGTAGCGATTGCCAATGCAATCGGCGCCGGGGTGGCGGATGACAAGGCTGTCTATGCCTACGTGCCGCGCATGATCGAGTACTACCTGGGCGAACAGCCCCTGCTGGACAATGTTCCCACCTTTCTGGGATGGAACCCCGACCATCTGGCGTACATGCTGGACAATGCCGCCGAGCTCGTGATCAAGGCCGTGGGCGAGGCCGGAGGGTACGGCATGCTGATTGGTCCGGCGGCGA
Organism: Deinococcus deserti VCD115; assembly: GCF_000020685.1. Classification (NCBI taxonomy): domain Bacteria; kingdom Thermotogati; phylum Deinococcota; class Deinococci; order Deinococcales; family Deinococcaceae; genus Deinococcus; species Deinococcus deserti. Next base: position 314,401 of record NC_012527.1, read on the forward strand.
CCCGGGAAGAGACCGAGGACTTTCTCAAGAACGTCCGCGCCAATCCCCGCAATTACATTGCCCAGCCGGTGATCGGTCTTTCGCGGCATCCGACCTTCTACCCGGATGCCAGGGCCTTTGAACCCGCTCACGTGGATCTCCGGCCCTACATCCTGGTGGGGCAGGAGGTCACGATCGTGCCTGGAGGCCTCACCCGGGTTGCGCTGCGGCGCGGGTCGCTGGTGGTCAATTCCTCTCAGGGCGGGGGCAGCAAGGACACCTGGGTCCTGAATCACGACGGTCCGGCTCCTGCGCGGATTCAGCAGCAGTTTCAGGGTGCCACCGAACCTCAGGAGCCGCATCCTGCGGTGCCAGGCGAGGTCAAGGTAGAGGCCCAGGCAGGACACACGCAGGTACAGAGCCTGGGCAGGATGATGCAGGAGCAGTCTCTGGGCGGAGCGCAGGCACACTCCCGAAGTCCATCTCTGGTTCAGGAAGAAGACCCGCAGTCCAGCACCGCCGGGCAGCACCAATGGCAGGGGGCGGCTGGTGAGCCTCTGTCTGCCGAGGAGCGAGACGAGGCTGGGGCGCCGGATTCCGGCGTGAGCGACATGCTGACGTCCGGCCAGTCCGGCCCTGGGCCCGCTGACCCGAAAGGAGACATCTGATGCTTTCGCGGCTTGCCGAATCGCTCTACTGGATTGGCCGGTACATGGAACGCGCCGAGAACACTGCGCGCCTGCTGACCGTGAATTACTATGCGACGCTGGAAACCAGTGGTCAGGTCAGTGAGGAATGGGGCCCGCTGCTGGATATTTCCGGCAGCAAGGAGAACTTCGTGCGCCTGCATGGCCGGGCTGATGGCCGGACGGTCCCGGCCTGGCTGGCCTTTGACCGCAACAACCCGTCGAGCGTCTCGTCCAGCCTGGCGCAGGCCCGGGAAAATGCTCGTGGTCTGCGGGACCGGATACCGTCGGAAATGTGGGAGTGCCTGAACCGCGCGTACTACGACCTGTGCTTTCAGAACGAGGAGGTCCTCGACCGCGACGGACTGTTCGAATTCTGCAGCGCTGCCCGCGACACCAGCCAGTTCTTCTTTGGAATTGCCTTCGCTACGCTTCCGCGGGATGAAGGATGGCTGTTTATGCGCGCCGGTCAGATGCTTGAACGCGGTGACAATGTCCTGCGGCTGGTGCAGACTCGCTACCGCAGCCACGCTGCCGATCCGGCACAGCTCGCCGTGCACAACCACCGCTGGATCGCGGTGCTGAAAACGGCTTCGGCATACGAGGCCTACCGCAAATGCAACCATGCCAATGTCAGCCCCCGGACCATTGCCGAGTTCCTGCTGCTGAACCCCGGGTTTCCACGCAGCGTACGCTACAGCGGCGAGAATCTGCATGACGCCCTGGCCGGCATTGACCGGATCCATCCCGGAGCGCATCCGGCCCTGCTCCGGGAAGCCAAGTGGCTTGTGGCCCGGCTGGACCACGCCACTATCGAAGAGCTCATAGCACGTGATCAGGCCGAGCTGGGTACCTTGCTCACCGACTTCAACCGGATCGGCTCGGCGATCTCTGCTTCGTACTTCACGGTCTGAACAGACCATGCTGCCCGCCGGAGGCTCATGCGCGCCGATATCCGCCACATCACCGAGTACCGTTATGCGGAGCCCGCCTGGGATTCGTTTAATGAGGTGCGGCTGTCTCCTGAGGTCAGCGCCCGCCAGGATCTCCGGAGCTTTCACCTGGCAGTGCGGCCAGAGCCCAGCCTGGTCTCCACTCACCGCGACTACTTCGGGTCTCTGATACATCACGTGCACGTGCATGAGCCTCATCAGGTGCTGCGCATCGAGGCGCAGGCGCTGGTGATTACGCGTCCACTGCCAGGTCTGGAGACGGTACCTTTTTCGGCCCTGGACGAACTGCGCGGCGAAGTCACCGAGTTTCTGGTGTCCAGCCCACGGGTTCCGTCGGGCCGCTGGCCAGAGGTTTTTGGCGTGCGGGCTCCGCAGCCGCATGAGGACCTGAGCGCTTTTATGGTGGCTCTGACCACCCAGCTGCACCGGCAGTTCACCTACCATCCAGGAGCGACCAGCGTCAGCACGACGCTCGAGCAGTTTGCCAGGGACCTGCGGGGCGTGTGCCAGGACTACACGCACGCGATGCTCGGCATCTGCCGGACCCTGGGGATTCCGGCGCGGTATGTCAGCGGTTACCTCTACTCCGGCGGCGAGATGATCGGCGCTGACGCCACCCATGCCTGGGTCGAAGTCCTGATTCCAGGTCAGGGCTGGGTCGGATTTGACCCCACCAACGACATGCTGGCCGGCGAGAAGCACATCAAAATTGGCCACGGCCGTGATTACCCTGACGTGTCTCCTGTGCGCGGGACCTACTACGGCGGCGGCGGGGAAGCCTCACTCAATGTCGAGGTACGGGTGTATGGTGACCCACCAGCCAGGCAGGAATGAGGGCGACGGCTCCGGCGTTTCGGCCCCGTGTCTGGTTCACAGTGGACCAGAACACGCGGTTTGTGCCCTTCCTTTGTCTAAGCCAGCGTCTGAAGGGGAGCAGCGGCGTGGTACCAGCGCATAAGACCAAGCATCTGCTGAACATACGCCTCGAACCTGGACGCCTTGACCATGTAGCCGTCGACCTCAAGGGCCTGTGCCTGTGCCCGGTCACGCTCAGCGCCTGAGGTGCTCAGCATGACCACTGGAATATGGTTCAGTGACGTGTCCGCCCGCAGGGCCTGCAGGACGTCAAAGCCATGCATGCCAGGCATATTCACGTCAAGGAGAATAAGATCGGTGCGCAGGCCGGCCCACAACAGCTGCATGGCCTGGATTCCACTTTCAGCCAGAGTCAGCGAAGAGCCGGGAGCCACCTCCAGCAGGGCCAGCTCGGTCAGTTCACGGTCAAGAGGATTGTCGTCGATCAGCAGGATGTGAGGCGAAAGGGTACAGCAGGACTGAGGTGTAGAGCGCATGTGCTGCCTCTCAGTAAGCACGGAAGGCCTGATGCGGATGTGATGTGAGGGTACTCAGCTGCCAGAGCTGAGGATTACGTTCTGTACAGATTTTTCGATAAAGAGTTCTCCTGTTCACCATCTTGACACGAATCAAAGAAAAACCGCAATGTAGAGGCAGAATTCTTGACCTGTATCCAAGTACTTCTGCAGGAGCCTCTATGCCCCCCGAACTGACCCGCACCCGCCGCCTGATTCTCGACGCCATCCTCCGCCTCCAGGCGGAGGACACTCCAGCTACCCTGGGCGCCGTTGCACAGGCCACTGGTCTCACCAAGCAGGCCGTCAGCTACCAGACTGTGCTGCTGCGCGAAGCGCACTACCTTGAACCGGCTGCCAGCCGCTACGCCCCGCTGATCCTGACCTCGAAAGCCCGGGCCCTGATCGGCGGGGGAGGCTTCCCTCTGGTAGGTGAAATTGCAGCAGGACAACCGGGTCACGCCGAACAGAACGTCGAAGCCTACATTACCCGCCTTGATCAGGTCATCGACATGAAAGAAGGCGACTACCTTCTGCGGGTGCGTGGAGACAGCATGATCGGCGTCGGGATCTACCCTCAGGACATCGTGATTGTTCGCCCCAATGAGACCGTCCCGAACGGCGACATCGCGGTTGTCCTGTTGCCTGGCGAGAGCACTGCCACCTTGAAACGTGTCGAGCACCAGAACTCGAAAATCACCCTGCACAGTGCCAACCCCGACTATCCGCCCATGACCTTTCCTGCCCGGGACGTCCGCATCCAGGGTTGCCTGGTCGCGCACATCGGCCAGGCTGCCCTGAGGAGCCGGAGGGTCTGAGCATGGCAGGACGCACGCCGAGTCTGATCGCCTGCGTCCTGCTCTCCCCCTGGCCGCTGGAACTGCTCCAGCGGCGTCATCCGGGCGTGCCCGTGGCGGTACTCAGCGAAGAAGGCAGCGGTGGAGGCCGCCGGGTGCTGCACGTCAGTCCTGGCGCGCGGGACGCCGGCGTGAAGGTGGGCATGCGGGATACGGCCGCCCTGAGCCGCTGCCCTGAACTGCACGCGGAAACGATGAATGCGCCCCTGGCAGCCGCCGCGTGGAATGAACTGCTTGAGCAGATGTACGTCCGCTACAGCGACCGGGTGGAGGGCCGTACCCCTGGATTGATCTTCCTGAAACTCAGCCTGGGGGCGGCCCGTGACCTGGCGGCCGCCTTGCAGGCCCCGGTGGGTCTGGCGGGCAGCCTGGAAGTCGCGCATCTGGCGGCGCTGCGTGCCAAAGCGGGAGAAGTCCGGGAGGTGCACCCTGGTGAACAGGCAGAACAGGCGTTCCTGAACCTGGTGCCTTTAGAGCACCTGCAGGTCCTGGGCCTCTCCCCTGCTCAGGCTGAGCGCCTGCGTTTTCTGGGCGTCACCGGCCTGGCGGATCTGTGCAAATGGAGTGCCGCACAACGGGAAGCGTTTCTAGGCGTCGACATGGGAACCCAGGTGAACCGCTTCTTGAAAGGGCACCGCACCGAGCAGCTCCCCAGGTATGTTCCAGGTCAGATTCTCGAAGCCAGCCTGGACACCGACGCGCCTTTGCTGAATAGCCTTGAGGCCGACGCGGCCTTTCAGGAACTGCTGCCAGGGCTGATGACCGGGCTGCGCGGCCGGACAGCCGCGTACCTGACGGTCCGCTGTGACACGCTGGGCGGCTCCCTTACGGCCACCCGCAAACTGAAGTGGCCTCTGGATAGCGGCGGACTCATGCGGGTCGCGGGCCTTGCCCTGGAAGATACCGGCGCTCTTGCCATCGGGATCGACCGGCTGAGCGTGCAGTTCAGCGGCCTTCAGCAGCCCTCACGCATGGTGGGCCTCTGGGCAGGGCTGGCTGACCTGGACGTCACCCGGAACGTGCTGGACCGTTTTCCAGATGCCCTTGTTCGCGTGCGCTGGCTGGACCCCTGGGCGTATACCACCAACGCCATGTACGAATGGGTGGACTGGCAGACCGGAGAGGTGCGTCCGACGCCCATGACTCCTCAGATGACCTGGACGCCGACCCGGGCGCAGGCGCGGGAGAAGGCTGTGGACCGCATCCTGGCGTTCTTTGAAGGTGCGCAGCCATGAAGGCCGTACAGCAGCAGGTGGAGGTGGAAGTGCGCAATGGTCAGCCGGCCAGGCTGATCTGGAACGGACAGACCTACCCGGTGCAGGCGGTGCTGGACTGGTGGCGGGCTGGGGGTCGCTGGTGGTTGGGGGAAGCGCCCCGCAACTGCTACTTCGTGCAGGCAGGAAGCCTGACTGCGGAACTGCATCATGAGGATGCCCAGGAGGGGCGCTGGTGGCTGGCCAGAGTGCAGGACTAGGTGTGCCGCGGCTGCAGGTCCTGCTCGCATGTCAGTCGTACTTCAGTGAGGGCCGAAGCACCGTGAGTCCCAGACGTCTGGTCCAGCGGGCAGCAGACGCCGGGTATTCGGCCGTGGGACTGGCGGACTGGTGCAGTGTCGCTGGAGCCGTGGAGCTTGGCGAGGCCGCTCGGGCAGCTGGTCTGGCGGCACTTGTCGGCGTGACGCTGCCGGTGCTCTTCCCTGCCCCGCCGCGTTCGCCCGCGCCATATGAGCCCTACCCGGTGGTGCTCCTCGCGCGTGACCGCCCGGGGTACGCGGTCCTGTGCCGTTTGATCACGGACGTACAGGGTCAATATCCGGGCGGGCTTCCACTGTCACTCCTGCAGGAAACGGGACGGCAGTTCCAGGACCATCTGCTGTGTCTGACGGGTGGGCGCACAGGATTCCCGACGGTCCTCGGCGAGCAGCGGGAGGTCGCGCGGGCCGCGTTCTATCTCCGGACACTGCGGGGAATCTTTCCCTTCAGCCTGTACGTGCAGCTGTATCACGGAGCAGCACCGAATGAACGGCGGCGGCTGGAGTACCTGCGCGGCCTGGCCCGCGACCTGGAACTGCCGGTGGTGGCTGCTCCGGAAGTCTGTATGGCAGACGCGGCGGACTATTGCCTGCTCGACGCGCTGACCTGCGCGCGGCTGGGCATTGATGTGCAGACCCCGCATCCGGACCGGCCCCGCAATGACGCACGGCATGTCGGTACTCCTGAAGAATGGGGACATCTGCTGCCCTTCCCGGACGCCCTATTGAATGCAGAGCGGATCGCAGACTGGTGCACCTTCGAGCTGCTGCCTGAACGGCTGCGCAGTCCCGAGCCCAGACTCCGGCCCTTTCAGACGGCGCAGGAAGTACTGGAGGAGCGTGTGTTCGCGGCGGTGGGTTCCAGATACTCGCCGGGCGCACGGGAGGCTGCCCTGCGCCGCCTGAAAGATGAGCTGGCCACGGTCGCGCACCTGGACCTGGCAGGCTTTTTCCTGACGGCAGCAGAAGTTACCGACTACTGCCGGGAGCACGGCATTCTGGCGGCTGGGCGGGGTTCAGCGGCTGGGTCGGTGCTGTGTTACCTGCTGGGCATCACCCTGTCTGATCCCATTGAGCACAACCTGCTGTTTGAGCGTTTCCTGCATACCGGCCGCACCAGCATGCCGGACGTGGATATCGACATCGCCAGTGCCCGGCGGGATCAGGTGCTGCGCTGGGTCGAAGAACGTTGGGGGCTGTCTGGTGCAGGGGAAGCGATGGTGGCCAACCGAATCACGTACCGCATGAAAAGCGCCATCCAGGACCTTGGGCGCGCCCTGGGAATGCCTCCAGACCTGAGAGACCGGCTGAGCCGTGCGCTGGGGCGGGATTACGGGCACCTGCGCCCCCACAGGGCGAGAGAAGCGGAGGTGGCCTTTACGGAAGTGCTTGGTGACGCACCGGTCAAGGAAGCACTGCTCTGCTTGCTGGAACGCATTGAGCCAGGCTTCGTGCGCCACCTGGCGCCGCACTCCGGGGGGGTGGTGCTGAGCAGTGAACCACTGACGTTCTACTCTCCTCTGACCCGGTCCAGTGGGGGCATCCGGATGCTGACGTTTGACAAGGACGACGTGGAGAAACTTGGGTTGATCAAACTCGACCTGCTGGGGCTGCGAATGCTCGCGGCCCTGGAGCGCGCCAGAGAGGAGGTGCTGCGCCTCACGAACGAGTGGGTGCCGTACGGTGAGTTGCCGGACGACCCGCGCGTGTGGGCCGAGATCAGCAGCGGGGACACCATGGGGCTTTTTCAGATTGAAAGCCCGGCTCAGGTGCAGATGACCGCGCGACTTCAGCCGAAAACCATGACGCAGCTGGCCCATCAGGTGGCCCTGGTGCGTCCAGGACCCATCCAGTCGGGCACCGTACACCCATATGTCCGGCGTGCACGGGGTGAAGAACCGGTACCGGAACGTCCGGAGCCTTTGCAAAGCATTCTCAGGGCAACTCACGGCACGCTGATGTTTCAGGAGCAGATCCTGCGTATTGCGGTCCATTACGCCGGATACGACTGGCCGCACGCAGACCGGTTCCGCTCCAGGCTGAGCAAGGTCGAAGACGGGCACGAGCTGGCAGAGCTGAAAGAACAGTTCCTGAGTGGCGCAGCGCTGACGTGCGGGGCGTTCCCCTGGGAGGCAGAGGAAGTGTTCGAGATGTGCGCGATGTTCCGTGGATACGGCTTTGCCGAGTCGCACGCCCACGCATTTGCGCAGCACAGTTATGCCAGCGCGTACATGCGGCACCACTACCCGGCGGCGTACTTCGCTGCCTTCTTGACCGAGGCTCCTGGAATGTGGCCGGCAAACACCATCGCTCAGGAATGCCGCCGGCGGGGTGTGACCCTTCTTCCCGTCTGTATCAACCGAAGTGGTTTGAGCTACCGGGCCGAGAGTCTGCGGACCATCCGGGTGCCCTTGACGGCTGTTGAGGGGATCAGTGAAGCCAAAGCGCGGGAAATCGTGCACGAGCGCCTGATAGGTGGAAAGTTCAGCACCCTGGAAGACGCATACGACCGGATTGACCTGTCACGGGACCGCTTTGAGAAGCTGGTGCTGGCTGGTGGCCTGACAAGTATCGAGCCCAGCCGGAGAAAGGGTCTGTTTGGACTGACGCTCCTGGCAAATGCCCGGAAGGCTGGAACGCGGCCTCTGTTGGCACCCGGCATCGAGCCACCTGAACTGCCGGAAATGAGCAGCACCGAATACCTCGCCCTGGACCTCCGGACGAAAGGACTGAGCGAAACGGGACGGCACCCCCTGGACGCGCACCGGGCGCGGCTGAGGGACCTGGGATGCCAGGCGCTCGGCGGTTTGAACCATGGAGACACAGCCTGGGTAGCCGGGGTCATTGTGGCCAGACAGCGGCCGCCCACAGCCAAGGGCTTCGCGTTTTACGTTCTTGAAGACCGCACAGCACGCCTGCAGGCCATCATCAGCCCGGATTTGTGGGAGGCCAACCGGGTACTGCTGCGGGACGCGCGTGCGCTTATCGTGTGCGGTCCGGTCACCCGTCTGGGACAGGCAATCACGATCAAAGTTCAGCGCTTGAGTGAGTTGCCTCTTCGGTGGCCAGAGCCTGACGTTGAGGCGGCGGACTGACCCGCGCAGCATTCATGCTGTTTGCTGCGCAGTGGCAGCGTGCGCCTTGCAATTCCCAACTCCGGGTGAAGCTGACCTTGCACGGTGCGGGAACCGCTCTGCCAGCCTGCGGCATGTCGGACCGCCAACCACCGAACAAAAGCTCAGCACATGGCAACACTGCCTCCTTTCGTTGTGAGACTGGGCCAGAAACGTTGTTCGACCGGGTGCGTTTCAAAATGGCTGGAGCCCGAAGGCTGAAGTTCTACTCCGCACAATTTCGCCGCCGCCTGGTTGAAGAGGGTGTTCCCATGGAGGAGCTGCAGCAGTTCGACCCTGAGCACTGGGACCTGATCGCAGCCGACGTCCGTACCGATACCGGAAAGTTTATCAATTCAACCTGGGTGTGTTCAGCTGATCAGAGGCGCTGGCGGGTCGTCATCGGCTTCAAAGACACGATAGAAAGGGTTACTGGCCTGGAGAAGGATGCTCCGACTCCCGACGCCGTGACCTCCGGCACGCTTTACAAAAAAGTTGCCAAGGTGAATGGTGAACTCATGGACGCCGAGGCCTAGGCGAGCACCGGTGTGCTGACTCCGCATCAGCGGAACCTGGACGTAGAGGACGTTCAGCCTGGGCTTTCAGATTCCCAGGACCGGGTGCGGTTCGTAGGGCGCTTCCAGCGCCGCGCAGTCTTCAGCACTCAAGTTCACCTTCAGGGCCGCCACTGCGTCTTCGAGGTGGGGCATTTTGCTCGCTCCGACAATCGGCGCACTCACGCCGGGCTGGGCAAGCAGCCAGGCGGTGGCCACCTGCGCCGGAAACACTCCCAGGCGCTGCGCGACTTCAGCCACGCGTGTCTGCACTGCGTAATCTCCCCTGGTGCGGTACAGGCGCTGACCGAAGGTGTCGCTGCGGGCCCGCGTCGTCTTGGGCTCTTGTTCACTGCGGTTTCCTGCCAGAAAGCCGCGCGCCAGCGGACTCCATGGAATGACACCCACACCGTCCTCGCGGCATAAGGGCATCATTTCGCGCTCCTCCTCGCGGTACACCAGGTTGTAATGGTTCTGCATGCTCACGAAGCGGGTCAGCCCGTGCAGATCCGCCGCATGCTGCATTTTGGCGAACTGATAGGCCAGCATGCTGCTCGCACCGATGTACCGCACCGCACCCATCCTTACCAGGTCGTGCAGTGCGGTCATCGTCTCAAGAATGGGAGTCTCCGGATCAAAGCGGTGAATCTGGTACAGGTCGATGTAATCGGTTCCCAGACGCTTCAGGCTGGCCTGGACAGCGTCCATGATGTGCTTGCGTGACAGCCCGCGGTCGTTGGGGCCAGAACCCATGGGGTTGTACACCTTTGTCGCGATGATGGCCTGGTCACGCGACGTGAACAGCCGGAGGGCCCGACCGAGGACTTCTTCGCTGCGGCCCAGACTGTACATATCTGCAGTATCGAAAAAGTTGATGCCAAGTTCGACGGCACGCGCAATAAACGGGCGGCTGGCGTCCTCATCAAGAACCCAGTCGCGCCAGCCAGGGTCACCGTAAGTCATGGTGCCGAGCGCGATGCGTGAGACTTTCAGCCCGCTCTGACCCAACCGTACGTAATCCATGCTGTGGACCGTAACACGCTGGATTCCACCACAATCGTAGTCTGAGAAGGATTCCCAGAAGTCAGAGTGATGTCCGGCCCTGTGCCACAAGCACTCAGGTGATTGCGCCAGTCCGCAGCAGAGTGAAGACGTAGCGTCAGGCTGGTATGGCGAGATACGGAACGAACGGTGGCGCCAGAGAACCGCCTGCTGTTCAGGCACTCCTCCCCTACCGGCTTAACGCAGCGTCACGCGCATACTCTTCT